>QHXU01000439.1:0-5944 GCA_003223065.1 Acidobacteriota bacterium
TGCCGATGCCGACGTTGAACGGGAACCCGGATTGCAGCGTAGTGATCCCGTTGAGCTGCCAGTTTCCGAACGCATTGCGCATGATAGAGTTCGCACCCTTAAAGAACGGAATGTCCCAAACATAGCTGGCGACAACGCGGTGGCGGATGTCCCAATTGGAATTCCCATAGTCCTGGCGCCAGTTGTAGGGGTTCATTGGCGCGCCGCCGCCGTTTGAATCCGTGGTAACGTCCAGCGTGTGCGACCAGGTGTAGCTGCCGAGGAACGACAAGCCTCTGGACAAACGTTGCCGCACGATTACGCTCATACCGTGGTAGTTTGCGATCTCGTCATTATTGATGGTGCGGATCACGCCGAACAGTTGATTGGGGCGGCGCGGCTGGATCGGCCCTGGGCCCGGCAGCGGCGTGTTGTTGTAATAACTGCGATCGAGGTGATATGAGTGGGACCCCAGGTACTGCACTTCCAGGGCCGCGTTGCGCCACAGCGCCTGTTCCACGCCGAAGCTCCACTGATTCATCCGCGGCGTCTTCAGGTCCCAGTTATCAGTGATCACGTTTGACACCGGGGGTGGGGGATTTGCAGGACCGCCTGTCGGATTCGACAGCGTCAGCGTGGGGGTGGTCGGGAGCGACGTGAAAGTGGTGTAGTTCGTGAACGGAGGATTCGTGTTCAGGAACGTTTGGCTGTTGGTCTGATTGGGATTGTAGTAGATGCCAAAGCCGCCGCGGAATACCATCTTGTCGGAAAGACGGTACGCAAAGCCCAAGCGAGGAGCCCAGTCCTTGTGCTGGGGAAAGGTGAACTTGAAGCCCGGAACCGGTGGGTTGGCAGGAACGATGGCCGTTTGCTCCGGGTTCAGTTCGGTCCCATAACCGTTGACAGTGTAAGGAACGGTGGGCAATTCATACCGGAGTCCGTAGTTGACCGTCAGGTGCTTGTTGACTTGCCAGTTGTCGAGAACAAAGAATCCGTCCCGCCATTCGGCGACCAGGCCACGAACCTGAGTGGCGTAGGTCTGAAGGTTAGCGGGCAAGCCGAGCACAAAGTCGGCGGGTGCATAATTCGAGAACTGGCCCGTGAAGTTGAAGAATCCGCGGGAGCTGTTGGTGGCCGAGCGACCAGTTTCAAGCTTGCGGAACTCCATTCCGGCCATGATGTTGTGATTGCCTTTGTTCCAACTGATCTGCTCCGTTCCCTGCCACGTGGAGTCGTCCTGATACCAGTTCGTTCCTGAAACTCCCCATCCGGTGAAACCCGTGACGTTGAATTCTGGCAGCCCAGGGTTGTTCCCAACGATGTCCCCATTAAACCCAGGAATTCCCAGGGAGGCCCCCGCGTCCTTAAGCCCGTTCACAGCGAAATAGTTCAGCGTGGCGGAGTCGAAATATCTACCTCAGCAACTACGTTTGCGTGTAACCGATATCGTAGTTGCTGAGGTAGACTGGCCCGTTGGTGGCCGACGTCGGGTTCACGGCACCCACCAGGATCGTTTCCTGCTGGCGCTGGTAACGGAAGAACAGGCGGGTCTTATCGCCGAGGTTTTGATCGAGACGGTCGACGGTCTGGTCCGTGTTGACATTGTTCGGCAGGACGGCGGAGTAGTTGTTGGTAATGCCAGGCAAGTTGGGCTTCGGATAGTACTTCTGTAATTGCACCGTGTACTGCGACAGCTGAGAAGGTGGAATGATGTTGCCGGTGAATGTTTGTCCGGTCGCAGGGTTAACGATCTGCTTGGCGGTGAACTGGGAAAAGTCGCCCGTGAACATTTGCGGCGTCATGATAGTGGCGAGCGAAGTCGTCTCACGTATCTGCCGCAAGCCTTCGTAGGATCCCATAAAGAACGTCCTATTCCGCCCGTTGTAAAGTTTCGGAATCACGATGGGTCCATCCAGCTCGAACCCGAACTGGTTCTGTCGAAGAGGCGGCTTGTGCTGCGTCGCAGGGAGGAAGTACGGCCGGCCGTCGAAGACATCGTTCCGGACAAACTCGAGCACGGAGCCATGGAGGGCGTTGGTGCCGCTCTTGGTGATCATGTTGATGTGAACGCCCATATACGCCCCGTACTGCGCCGAGTAAGTTCCGGTCTGTATTTGGACCTCTTGCACCGCCTCGACCATGGGGCGGGAAGGCGTCGTGGTGATAAGGTTGTTCATGATGCTGATGCCGTCCAGCGACATCTCATTTTGAATTTCGCGAGTGCCCGCGCCGATGAAATCCTCCCCCGGCGGAACCCCGTTCGACGCCTTCAGGCCCTGAATCACGGTTGGAGTGGTGAGGGCCAGGCGCATGGCATCGCGACCGTTCAAGGGAAGTTCGTTCACCTCTCGAGTCGTAATGTTCTCGGAGATGCTCGCATCATCCGTCTTGAGTACGGGCGCCTCCGCCGCGATGGTCACCGATTGAGACAGCGAGCCGACGGCGAGGATGATGTCATTGCGAACCGTCTGGTTGTTCTCGACGATAACACCGGTTTTCTCGACCTTCTGAAAACCGCTTTTCTCTACGCTCAGGTTGTATGTGCCGACATGAACAAACTGGATATTGTAATAGCCCTGATCGTTCGTCGTTGCGTTGTAGGTATCACCGGTGCCCTGATTGACAGCGGTAATTTTGGTGCCGGGCACGGTCTGCCCGCTTGTATCGGTGACCGTTCCGACCAAAGCTGTTGTGGTGGCGAGCTGCGCATACGCGACGCCCATCAATAATAGGACCGTGCATCCTGCAATGGAGAATCGGATCATTTTCATCCCCTACCTCTCTGAAGACTGATGCTGGTCAGTATACCTCGGCGGTGTGCCGCTTGCGAACTCAAGCGCCATTCCTTGAACTGCGATATCTTTCGAGGCGGAGGTGAATCATGCGACTTCGAATAGCGAGGGCTGGGACCAGTCTCGCGGCTCTAATCCTTTCCGTTTCCATCGTCGCGGCACAAAACAGCCAACCGCGGCGGGAGCCGGATGTACCCTTCGTCCCAACCACCGAACAGGCGGTTCAGGCGATGTTGAAACTTGCCGATGTGAAAAAGACCGACATTGTTTACGATCTTGGCTGTGGTGACGGCCGTATTGTAATTGCCGCCGCCAAGGACTACGGCGCTCATGGTGTGGGTATCGACATAAATCCCCAGCGTATCCAGGAAGCCAAGGACAACGCCAAGAAGGCTGGGGTGGAAGATCTGGTGCGCTTCGAGGAGAACGACCTGTTCGAGGCCGACATACACGAGGCCAGTGTCGTGACCCTGTTCCTATTGTCCGGCGTCAACCTTAAGCTTCGCCCAAAGCTGCTCAAGGACTTGAAGCCGGGCACACGGATTGTATCCAACACCTTCGACATGGGTGATTGGAAGCCGAACAAAGAAGCAACCGTTGATGGCTCGAGCATTGGCGACGATGAATTTACACTCAGCCGCCGGCTGTACTTGTGGATCGTTCCACCACGCACCGGAAAGTAACGCTCGCTCCGCGGGCACGGTTGCCGGCATTCCGCCCACGTGTTGCGACCCATCAGCGCGCGACAATGATCCGTGAGGAGGACCTCCGTGAACCGACGTGAATTCATTAAAGCCGCGGCGTTAGCCCCCGCGGCTACGGCCGCGTCGTCAACATTCGATGCCGATTTCGGGACAGCTATGGCCGCCGCCGACGCCATTCGCAAGAAAAGGATTTCCTCGCTGGAGCTCACCACGCACTGCTTCGATCGCATCGCGAAATACAACCCGCAATTGAACGCGATCATTCTTCAGTTCAAAGACCAAGCTCTTGACCGCGCCCGAAAAGCCGATGCCGCCCTTGGGCGTGAAGGCAAGCTGGGCCCGTTACACGGTGTGCCGGTGACGGTGAAGGAAAGTTTCCACATCGCCGGCGTTCCCACCACCTGGGGCATCAAGCCGATGGCGGAATTCAAGCCCAAGCACAACTCCGCGCTCGTCGAACGACTGGACCGCGCCGGCGCCATTATCGTGGGCAAGACGCACGTGCCGGTGATGCTCAGTGATTGGCAAAGCTACAACCCGATCTACGGAACCACTAACAATCCATGGGATCTGAAGCGTTCACCCGGCGGATCGACGGGCGGAGGCGCAGCGGCGCTCGCCGCGGGTCTCGGATTTCTGACGATCGGCAGCGATATCGGAGGATCGATTCGCGTCCCCGCTCATTTCTGCGGGCTCTACGGTCATAAGCCCACGATCGATCTGGTGAGCATGCGCGGCCATACGCCGCCGCCAGTCGACGCCGACATTCACGAATCGCACGATCTGCCAGTGGCCGGTCCGCTGACGCGCTCCGCCGCGGATTTGCGCGAGGCGCTGGTGGCGATCGGCGGCCAGGACGGAGATGAAGCGGTGGCATGGAAGTGGACGCTGCCCGAGCCCCGGCACGCGCGCCTGAAGGATTTCCGCATCGGCTGCATGCTCGATGACGCGTTCTGTCCTGTGTCTTCGGAAGAGGCGCCTGTCTTTCAGGCCGTGCTCTCGGCGCTCAGTAGGGCGGGCGCGCGTGCCGAGCGTGGCTGGCCGGAAGGGCTCGACCCCGCCGCCTCGATCGAAACATATCTATTCATGCTCGGCGCCGACCTCTTTTCAAGACTACCGAAAGCACAGTTGGATCCGATGCGCGTCAATTGGGAGAAGAATCCGCAGGACCCGATGCTCTCCGGCGCCTTCGCACCCCATTCCAAGTGGTTGGAGCACTTGGGAAATCAGTCCTGGATCCGCAGTGTCTGGCGGCGCTATTTCCGGTCGCACGATGTCTTCCTGCTGCCGGTTGCGTTTGTGCCCGCATTTCCTCACGACCAATCCGAACCGCTCGAGTCACGGTTGATCGTCACACCGGAAGGCAGGCGGCCATACATGGACATGATCAAATGGGTGTCGTTCGCAACGCTCGCGGGAATTCCGGCTACAGTGGCTCCCGTGGGGAAAACCGCGGCCGCGCTTCCCGTCGGTTTACAGATCCTCGGCCCTATGTGGGAAGACGCGACGCCGATCGAATTTGCGGCGCGCCTCACCGAAGCGATCGGCGGATTCGAGCGGCCCAAAGGATATTAGGCGCGGGGAGCACCCAGATAGTTGTAGCGGCTGGTATATCATGACTATGCCCTGCCCGGCTTGGTTCCCGAGGGGCAGAGCACTCGAGTTCAATATGAGAGTCGCCAAACTGCATCATTGCCCGCAGATCTTCCTTGTGGCGCTGCTCCTCTCCATGTTTCCCGTCCCGGTACCGGGCGCGGGTTCCGAGCAACATCTGCTTTACGTAGCCAGCCCAGGAACGCGCAATTACGTGGAGTATGGCGGAGTCGGTATCCTGGTCTTCGACATCGACAACGGGTACAAATTTGTCCGGCGCATCCCGACGTGGACGGTGCCCGAGGGCAAGCAACCCGAGAACGTTAAAGGGATCGTAGCCAGCGCGAAGTCCGGCAGAGTCTACGTGTCATCGCTGACTCGCATGATCGCCATCGATGCCGTTACCGGCAAAAAGATATGGGACACGGCCTATGAAGGCGGGTGCGACCGGATGGCGATTTCGCCCGATGGCACGATCCTGTATGTTCCGCAACTCGAGGGACCTGCGTGGCACGTGGTCAATGCGGCAACGGGGGACCTCATTGCAACCATCGAGACGAAATCCGGTTCGCACAACACGATCTACTCCGCGGACGGCGCGCACGCCTACCTGGCCGGCCTGAAGTCGCCCATTCTCTCAGTGGCCGACACGCGAACCCACAAGGTCGCAAGTACGGTTGGGCCCTTCGATAATGTGATCCGTCCGTTTACCGTCAACGGAAGCAACACGCTGGTTTTCGTCAACATCAACGGCCTGCTGGGCTTCGAGGTTGGGGATTTGCGGAGCGGCAAAAAGTTATACCGTGTCGAGGTTGAGGGCTACAAGCAAGGCCCGGTCAAGCGTCATGGCTGTCCCAGTCACGGAATTGCGTTGAC
>QHXU01000439.1:5990-6472 GCA_003223065.1 Acidobacteriota bacterium
AACGATGCCGTCCATGTATTCGATTCCACGGTGATGCCGCCGAAGCAGGTCGCCAGCATCAAGGCGCGGGATTGTGTTGGCTGGGTCAGTTTCAGCATGGACGGCCGGTTCGCTTATTCTTCCACAGGGGAAATCATCGATGTCGCGACCAGGAAGATCGTAGCGGCGCTCGAAGACGAAACCGGCCGCCAGGTCCAAAGTGAGAAACTGCTCGACCTCGTGATCGCCAATGGAAAAGTGGTACGCGCGGGGAATCAGTTCGGCGTGGGCATGAAACAAACGGGAGCCAGCCAATGAATTAGAAGGATATTGCGCGTATCGATTCGTTCCCCACCTGTGGTGCCACTCGACCCTTGCTACGCCGGTATTAACCAACGATGGCTGTCAGATGGAAGATCCTTTCCGCCAAATCTCGATCCCCGTTAACCACAACTTGGGCCCTGGCAGATTCACGGTCAATCCCTTTCGTAAAGAGACGCCAG
>QHXU01000037.1 GCA_003223065.1 Acidobacteriota bacterium
TTCTGCGACCAGGGTCGATCCGGTCACGGCGCTGCGGTACGAATGATATTCTGGTTCGTCGGATGACGGACAAGATAGTCGTGCTGAGCACGTGCGACTCCGAGGAGCAGGCTGCGCAGATCGGCCGCCACCTGGTCGAGCGGCGGCTGGCTGCATGCGTCAACATCCTTGCCGGTGCGCGAAGCATCTATCGCTGGAAGGAAAAAATCGAAGACGCGCCTGAATTCATGCTGGTGATCAAGTCCCGCCGCGATCTTTTCGGCACCCTCTGCGCCGAAATCGAAAAACTCCACTCCTACGAATCTCCCGAGGTCATCGCCTTGCAGATTGTCGACGGGTCGGAGAACTACCTCGGCTGGCTGGACCGAGAGCTGGGCTCATGAAGCCCACGCGCACGCGGTACTGGGTGATCTTCTTCGCCATTACGCTCGCGATTCTCTCGTACATCGACCGCGTTGCAATCTCGCAAGCCGCCACGCCGATTTCCCGGGACCTTCATCTCACCAAATCACAAATGGGCCTGATTTTCGGCGCGTTTGGGATTTCGTACGCGCTGCTCGAAGTGCCAAGCGGATGGTTGGGGGACTGGATGGGCCCACGAAGGGTGCTGGTGCGGATCGTGCTGTGGTGGTCTTCTTTCACCGCGCTCACCGGCGCCGCGTGGAGCTACGGATCGTTGTGGCTCGTCCGATTTCTGTTCGGTGCAGGCGAAGCAGGCTGCTTTCCGAACCTCACCAAGGCGTTCTCGGCTTGGCTGCCGTTTTCCGAGCGATCGCGCGCGCAGGGATTGATGTGGAGCTTCGCGCGATGGGGCGGCGCTTTTACGCCGCCGCTCGTGGTGCTGGCGTTCAGCTACATGAGCTGGAGAGGCGCGTTCGCCGCGTTCGGAGCGCTGGGCCTGGTGTGGTGCTTCTTCTTCTATCGTTGGTTCCGCGACCGCCCGGAGGATCATCCGGACGTCAATGCCGCAGAGATCGAGATGCTCAAAGAGGTGAGCGCGCTCGGCGCCGGCCATGGGGACGTGCCGTGGGGGGCGCTGGTTAGGAGCCGGAGTGTGTGGCTTCTTTGGGCGCAGTATTTCTGCGTTTCCTTCCCCTGGTATTTCTACATCACGTGGCTGCCGACGTATTTGCAGGAATTCCGGCATCAATCGCAAGCAGCGAGCGCTCGGCTGGCGATTTTCCCGCTGTTGTTCGGCGGGTTCGGATCGCTCATATGCGGACTGCTCGTATCCAAAGTGGCGCGGTGGAGCGGCCAGGCGTTCGCCAGGCGCTCGTTTGCGGTTCTGGGGTTCGTGAGCGCAGCGATTTTTCTGTGGGTGTCCATACGCATCCAGGATCCGTTCTGGGGAATGTTCGCGATGGGACTTGCCAGCTTCGCCAACGATCTCACGATGCCGCCCTCCTGGAACGCATGCATGGATATCGGAGGCAAGTACGCGGGAACGGTCGCCGGTTCAATGAACATGATGGGTAACCTGGCGGCGTTCACGGCGCCGGCGCTAGGAGGAATGCTGCTGGACCGGACGCACGGCGATTGGAACTTGTTTCTCTACTTGATGGTAGGCGTGTATTTCCTGGGCGCGGTTTGCTGGCCGTTCATCGATCCCGTGACACCGCTCGAAACAGAAGCCGGAAGCGAGAAGCCGGCGGCCAGAATTCTTTAGCGGACCGGCTCAATATCCGTGGGGATGTCCTTCAGCTGGTCGAGCGCGTGCGCCATGGGCGGGCGCAACACGCCGAGTTCGTCGAGCATTTTCTTGGCGCGCGCGTAGTCGCCTGTCGCTTCGATCGTCAGGAGGTCGTGGACCAGGTCGCGTACGGCGCCCTTGACCTTGGCGAAATCGACCCCGAACGTGCCGTCCGGCCGCGCTACGAACGCGCCCTTGTCCGTCAGATAGTTGAACTGGAGCGCCATGCCTTTACCGTGCGCCTCATGAACGCCAAACCGCAGCGTCCGGAACGCTGAAGCGAGGAAGGTCGTGTAGAGCGGCCGCTCCGAGGCCGGCAGCAGCTTGTGATCGAAAAAGTACTGGAGCATGAATAGGCCCGTGACGTCGGCCTTTGCTTCTTCGATCGGCGAATACAATTCCTTCAGCGATTGCCGCACGTTTTGCTGCGGCCCGATGCCATGAGTCATCTCGTGCGCCAGGATATGCGTGAAGAACCAGTCGAAGCTGAGGTCGCGCTGCTCCTGCGCGGAGAGCACGCGCCCCGCAATCGGCTCGAGCGTCTTCGAGAACTTCGCCTCCTGCACGTTCTTGAGCATGACGCGCTTCGATCCCATCTTTTGCACGATGCGTTCGTCATTCGGGAGATTAAAGGCCGCCGTGCGGACGCCGTGTGCGCCGTCTCCAGTGGCAAGTATCTCGTTAACCACTCGAATCGGCGCCAGCGCTCCCAGTTTTGGATTCCGGTACTTCGGGTCTTCGGGAAGACTGTTCTCGATGTCCTGAATATGATCGGCGAACGTCTTGAGCTTGGCGGTTTCGCGATCGTCGCGCAGAGTTACGTAGGCCTCGAACGCGGCTTTGTAGCCGAACAGCTCGTCGTTGTAGGTTTCGTAAGGCCCGATGGTAATGTCGATGGGCGCGTCAAGCTGCATCCAGGCGATATCGCTGGCGTAGTAGTCGTTGGAGAGGAACGCTTTTGCGCGCAGGCGCAGGAACTCCTTAAGCGATGCATTCGGCGTGAGCGCGGCGGCCTCCTCGAGCAGGCGAGAGGCGCGCTGGAGATCGTGCTCGTACGCCTGATTGTAAGGGAGGATGTACAGCGCCTTATCGGCCCCTCGACGGATCACCGTAAAGAATCCGCGTGCCTGCTCCTGCTGGGCTTTGGGCAGGCGGCTTACCCACGCCTCGAACTCTTCTCGTGTCAGGTCCTGCGGATAGAAATTGGCACCGGGCGGCTTCCTCGGCGGTACGCCGGGCAGGAACGCGGCGTGATCGTCCAGATCCGACCACGGCCCTTTGTTCAGTTCGAAATAATGCAATCGGGCTTTCCCGAGCGGCGACTCGTCCTTTCTAAGGCGATCGCGCAGTGCCGGATTTCCGCTCCAGAGTTGCGTCAGGAAGATGTCGTCGATCACCCGCGCGGCTTCGAGGAGCTTCGCCAGCGCCTGCCGGTCGGCCGCGGAGAGCTGCGCCGTGTCGGCGCGAAGCGGGGCGGGCGCAAAGCGGGCGATCATGCGGTTGAGCTCCGCAAGATCGGGAATTGCAGCAGTAAGCATCAGGGCACTGAACAGCGCGGCAGTGAGGCGCATGTCCAGTATCTTACCGGGCCTCGACTACCTCCTGAGCGGTTACGTCTCTTGTCTTTTCGATGCGCATGGCATAGAAGGAGCGCCAGACGAAGCACAACGAAACCGCGAGGAACGCCACCGCAAGTCCGGTGCTGACCGTGGTGCCCTGCTTGTTCGACAGCGACACCGCAAGCTCGACCGCCAGCAGTCCAAAAAGCGTCGTGAACTTGATGATCGGGTTCAGCGCCACCGATGAGGTGTCCTTGAACGGGTCGCCTACGGTATCACCGACCACGGTGGCGTCGTGCAGCGCCGTACCTTTTTGCTTCAACTCCGTTTCGACGATTTTCTTTGCATTGTCCCAGGCGCCGCCCGCGTTGGCCATGAAGATCGCCTGGAACAGGCCGAACAGCGCAATCGAGATCAGGTAGCCGATGAAGAAGTACGGCTCGAAGAAAGCGAACGCCAGCGTGGCAAAGAACACGGTCAGGAAGATGTTAAACATGCCCTTTTGCGCATATTGGGTGCAGATTTCGACCACCTTCTTCGAATCCGCGACGGAAGCCTTGGTGGCGCCTTCGAGCTTGATGTTCGCCTTAATGAACTCCACCGCGCGGTAGGCGCCCGTAGTGACAGCCTGGGTCGATGCGCCGGTGAACCAGTAAATCATCGCGCCGCCGGTGATCAAGCCGAGCAGGAAAGGCGGATAAAGAATGGAAAGAAACCGCAGCAGGTCAGGTTTTAATCCCTCGGTAAGGAATACGACGATCGAGAAAATCATCGTGGTTGCGCCGACCACCGCCGTACCGATCAGCACCGGCTTCGCGGTGGCTTTGAAGGTGTTGCCTGCTCCGTCGTTTTCCTCCAGATGCTGCTTGGCTCTATGGAAATCGACATCGAAGCCATAGTTCTGCTTGATCTCGTTTTTCACGCCCGGAATCTGCTCGATGACGCTCAACTCATAAACCGATTGCGCGTTGTCGGTCACAGGACCGTAGGAATCGACTGCGATTGTCACCGGCCCCATGCCAAGAAAGCCGAACGCAACCAAGCCGAACGCGCACACCGCCGGCGCCAGCATCATGCCTCCGGGAAACTGCGTGCTCACGCCGTAGGCCATCGCCATCAGCACCATGATGGCCAGGCCCAGCCAATAGGCGCTGAAGTTGCCGGCGACGAAGCCTGAGAGAATGTTCAGCGACGCGCCGCCTTCCTGCGAGGAAATCACGACTTCGCGCACATGCCGGGATTCGACGGAGGTGAACACCTTCACCAACTCCGGAATCACGGCGCCGGCGAGCGTGCCACAGGTGATCACTGTCGAAAGCTTCCACCACATCGACGTATCGCCGCCCAGGTCGGGGATGAGCAGGTATGACAGGATGTAAGTGAACCCGATGGAGATGAACGACGTCAACCATACCAGGGACGTCAGCGGCGCCTCGAAACTCATTTTGTCGGCGTTCTGGAACCGCGCCTTGGCGACGGCTTCGTTGACGAAATAAGAAAGGCCGCTGGCGATGAGCATGATCACGCGCATGGCGAAGATCCACACCAGCAGCTCGACCTTGACCAGATCGTTGGTCACGGCCAGAAGGATGAACGAGATCAACGCCACCCCGGTAACGCCGTAGGTTTCAAAGCCGTCGGCGGAGGGGCCGACCGAATCGCCGGCGTTATCGCCGGTGCAATCGGCGATCACGCCCGGGTTGCGGGCGTCGTCTTCCTTGATCTTGAAAACGATCTTCATCAGGTCGGCGCCGATATCGGCGATCTTGGTGAAAATACCGCCGGCCACGCGCAATGCCGCCGCGCCAAGCGACTCGCCGATGGCGAACCCGATAAAGCACGACCCGGCATAATCGCCGGGAATGAACAGCAGGATGCAGAGCATCAGAAACAGCTCCACGCTGATCAGCAACATGCCGATGCTCATGCCGGCCTTGAGCGGAATGGCGTAGCAGGGAAACGGCTTGCCTCGCAGGCTGGCGAAGGCGGTGCGCGAGTTGGCGAACGTGTTCACCCGGATGCCGAACCATGCCACGCCGTAGCTGCCGGCAATTCCAATGACGCTGAACGCAAGGATGACAAGCACTTTCACCGCGGCGAACTCGCGCAGGAACCCGAAGTAGAAAACGATGATGGATCCGATGAAGGCTTCGAGGATCAACAGAAACTTGCCCTGCGTGATCAAGTACGTCTTGCAGGTTTCATAGATCAACTCGGAAATCTCGCGCATCGATTCGTGGACCGGAAGATTGCGGAGATGGGTGTACATCCCCAGGCCGAAAACGAACCCGAGCGCGCTAATGGCGAGACCGAAGATGAGCAGTGTCGGGCCGCTGATGCCTCCCAGGACGATAGCCTGATGGAGATCCGGCATCACGAGATTCGCCTCGCCCCCATGCTGCGCCAGCAGCGGAGCCGAACCAGCAAGAGCCAGCAGAACCAAGAGAAGCAGGGGAGAGACGCGCCTCGAAACAGCGGACAACGAGGTCTTGGGCATTCGCGGAAAATCCTCCAGTGGACGTTTTGCTCCGACGCGAATAACTAAGCGCGGCGAGAGCGTTTAGAGAAAGCCGCCCCGGACAGAGCACGGCTCTTTGCTGTTACGATACCGCAGCCGGCGTGCCGTTCGCAACGACAATCATGCGAGGGGATGTCCTACCAGCCGCTCCAGGACGCGGAGCGGAGACCGCCCAGGATCCTGCATGGCGGCGACCGGCAAATAGAACGTCTGCTCGAATGCAAACTGGCCGGACATGGCGGCGTGCGAAACCGAATCCGTGAAGCACGCCCAGGCGGCGCCCGCCGGAAACGGGACCTCCGTTTGAGATACGTTTGCCTGATACTGTTCATCGGCCTTCATGCGGTCGTGAATGTTCAGCATGAAATGGTCGTACGGAGTCCGGCGGCCCTTGATGATTTTGAGGTGCTGTAGCAACCAGGAGGATCCCGGCAAAGGCGGCCGGATATGTGGCACGAGCGTTGCCGCAACTTGTTCAAAATGTTCGCCGATTCGCCACAAGCGAACGGTTCCGGCCGGATTGACATTGGCGAAGACCCGGAGAATCCGCTGGCCTTGCAGCGGACGCGATGGAAAGGCGTCCACGTGCAATCGGGTGTCATCTTTGCGCCAGGATGTTTTCCGGCCCTCTACTTGGGCCGGCCGGAAGCTGGTAAGACCCGCCGTGAGACGATCCCGGTAGGTGGGGCAAAGCCCCGTCAACAGCGCCCGTGCCTGCGAAAAAAACCGCTTGAGCATGAGCAGCAGGTCTTGACGATCGTCTCCCTGGCAACGGGTGCCCTGCACCACACACTGGTCCGGGCGGAAGCTGATGTTCTTGGACTTACTGTCAAGGTAGGCGGGGGAAAGAAACCGGCGCTCGGCTTCGGACAGCTCGAATCGCAGGCGGGGCGCATAAAGCACCTTCCCTTCTTCGAGCGCGGCCGCGCCTCGGGCGACGGCTTCGGGAGGAAACGGCCCTTCCCAGCCTGTGATGTCGAGCGGTTCGAGGATCTCCATGCCCGAAACTAAAAGTCTACTACCCGTCGAGCACCTCCAAGATCAGGCATTTCAGGTAATGCGTTTCAGGCACCGTCAGCAGGACTGGATGATCCGCGGCTTGCGTGCGGCGCTCGAGCACCCGCAGCGTTTTTCCCGCGTCCAGCGCGGCCTGGGCCACGATTTCGAGCAGCTCGGCTTCGCTCAAGTGATGCGAGCATGAGCAGGTTATCAGCACGCCGCCCGGTTCGAGTAATTGCAACGCCCGCAGCTTGATTTCTTTATACCCGCGCACCGCGTCTGCCAAAACCCTGCGCGACTTGGCGAACGCGGGTGGATCCAGCACGACCGTGGCGTAACGGCGGCGCGCACTGAGTGTGACGCCCGATAGAAACTCGAACACGTCGGCACGGCGGAACTGGATGTTCGAGATCGCGTTCGCTCGCGCGTTCGATTCCGCCGTGGCAAGCGCCGGCGCCGAGGAGTCGACCGCCTCGACGGATACAGACCGCGAGGCCATGTGCAGAGCAAATCCTCCGGTGGAGGTGAAACAATCCAGCACGCGCCCGCGCGCGTGGCGGCTTGCCGCGAGATAGTTTTCCCGCTGATCAAGATAGACGCCAGTTTTCTGGCCATGCAGCAGGTCGGCTTCAAGCTTGAGTCCGTTCATCTCGATGCCCACCCGCTCCGGGATCTCGCCCGAAAGCACCTGTGTCTCGAGCGCCAACCCCTCAAGCCTGCGGATGCCTGCATCGTTGCGCGCCACGATGGCCGCCGGCGCGAGCAGCCCGGTGAGGCAATGCGCGATCAGGTCGCGCGATCGCTCCATTCCCTGGCTGAGCGTCTGCATCACCAGATACGGGCCGTAGCGGTCCACAATCAAGCCAGGCAAAAGGTCACCCTCGGAGAAGACCAGGCGGCAAGCGTTCGACCGTTCGACTACTTGCTCACGATGCTTGATCGCCGCAGTAAGGCGCCGCAGAAAGAATGTGCGATCGATGGGCTCGGACTGGCCGGAAAGCAGGCGCAGAGTGATCTGAGACGTGGAGCTATAGTGCGCGACGCCGATGAATTTTCCCTTCGGGTCGACGACGCGCACCGCGTCGCCCGGGACGGCGCCGGCGCGGTCCGTAACGTCGGTGGAAAAAATCCACACGTGCCCGCTTGCGGAGCGATCAGCCGCCTTGCGGTTGACCTTGACGGTCGTCAACGTTAGTGTACCGGCGAGTAGCGCATGGCTTCGAGACGCGCGATCCGCTCCTCGGTCGAGGGGTGGGTCGAGAACAGGCGCATCAGTCCCTGGCCACTAAAGGGATTCAAGATGAACATGTGCGCGGTGGCGGGTGTGGCGTCCATGGGCACACGCTGGACCCCCATTTCGAGCTTGCGCAGCGCGTTGATCAAACCATCGGGTGTCCCGGAATATTTGGCCGAGGCCGCATCCGCGCTGAACTCGCGCGTGCGAGAGATCGCCATCTGGATCAGCATCGCGGCGATCGGGGCAAGTATGATCATCAACAGCCCGCCCCACGCGCCGCCGCGTTCATCGTCATCCTCTCTGCGCGGCCCGAAAAAGAAAGCCATTCGCGCCAGGAAAGTAATCGCTGCGGCGAGTGTCGCCGCTACCGAGCTGATCAGAATATCGCGGTGCAGGACGTGACCGAGCTCGTGAGCAATCACGCCTTCGAGTTCCCGATCATTCATCAGCCGCAAGATACCCTGCGTGAAGGCGACCGAGGCGTGCTCGGGATTACGGCCCGTGGCGAACGCGTTGGGCGAATCTTCGGGAATCAGCCATAGCTTCGGCATCGGCAGTCCCATCCGCTGGCACAGATTGTGGACCAGCGGGGCTACGCGCGCGTACACCTCGGGATTGTCCTGCGGCGTCACCGGCTCGGCCGAGTATGTCATGAGAGACAGCTTGTCCGAAAAGAAATAACTGAAGAAGTTCATCGCCACGGCCAACGTCAGACCGATCATCAAGCCGTTGCGGCCCCCGGCGATCTCGCCCCCGAAAAGCAGCAAGCCGCTCAAAACGCCGAGCAGAATCACGGTCTTTACTGAATTCATGATGGCTTTACCTTAATTTTACCCTGCTCTATACAAAAGACGAGGCGGGTGCCCGCCTTGTTCGCGCATCCCGCCTTTATGAAAATCTCCGCTCCGGTGGTTAGCCGTTGACGCTCACTTTAATTTGCCGCGGCTTGGCGACCTCTTTCTTGGGCAGAGTAATAGTCAGTACGCCGTTCTTGTAGTCCGCCTTCACCGCATCGGCATCCACCGTGTCCGGCAGCGTGAACACCCGCTCGAACGAGCCGTAGCCGCGCTCCAGCCGATGCCAGCCGCCTTCGTTCTTCTCCTGGCCGAACTTGCGCTCGCCGCGCAGCGTCAGGGTGCCGTTCTCCATGCGGACATCGATATCTTTCATATCCACATCGGGGATGTCAGCCTTGACGATCAGCTCGTTCTCGGTCTCCTGGATATCCACAGCCGGAACCCATGGACGGCCATTGGGCTCAGAAAACAAACGGTTAACGGTGTCCTGAAAGACCCGAAGACCCGCCGGGAAGGTATCGAACTCAGCGAATGGTGTGTATTTCACAATGGACATGTGTGTTTACCTCCTAAATATCTTGTTTACAATAACAGTATAAAATCTTAGCTTATTGCTGTCAAGTATTATGATTATAAAATTTAAGCATTGACTCCGTCACAGGGCAAGATTACACTTAAGCTATAGAAAAGCAACGCCTTAACGCTCCAATTGTCTTTGGGCTCGGCTTGGCTTTGCGCCTCGGTCTGATTTTCCGGTTTCCAGTGATCTTCGGTGGGGACTCGATGGCGCGGATCCTGCATCGCGACCAAATTCTCCTGAGCCATCAGCTTCCGCTGCTCCAATTGATCGTCTACGGGATATCCCGGGTCACCCACAACTATTTGATCATGCAGTGCGCGATGGCCCTGATCGGCGCGTCGGCTGGAGCGGCATTTTACTTCTTGTTGAGCGATCTGCTCGAAGAACGCGCCGCCTTTCTCGGTGCGCTCCTCCTGGCTACCAATCCGTTTCTTGCCGCGCTTTCGATCGTGCCGTATCAGGAGTCCCTGATGCTCGGCCTGCTCTTTCTGGCATTCCATTTTTTCTACGTGGATCGGCCATTTGCGGCGTCTTGGTGCCTGGGCCTGGCCTGCTTCACTCGATTCGAGGCTTGGGCCGCCGCGCCGGTACTCGCTCTTGCCTACATCGCCGTGCGTGGCATGAGACCCGCAGCGATCTTACGGGGATCGCTGCTGTTCGGATGGGCGCCGCTGGCGTGGATCGTGTTCCGTCGGGGGTTGGCGCCGCCCGGATCCTTTGTTGTTGACCCGCACCTGACGGCGGCGCGTCTGGTTCGCTGGGTGTACCTGGGCTACATAACGTTCAAGTTCACGCCTCTGATCGTGTTCGCGCTAGGTCTTGCCGCGTTGTGGCTGCTATGGCGTGAACGGCGTGCGTGGTGGCTGCGCCTCTGGCCGCTAGCCGTCTTCGTTGGAGTTTTCCTAGTCGCCCTGCTCTTTTCGGCGCATGGCGACTGGCCGGACCCGGAGCGGCGCATCAGTGCGCGGGAGGCTCATATCTTGATCAGCGCAGTGGTGCTGCTGGCGCTTCAGGGCATGCAGCGATATCGGGTGGCCTTCGCCGTGGTGGGCGTTGCCTTCGGAATCTGGGGCGCCTACCGCTACGTCGAGCGGGAATGTTCCGACCCGCACGTCCTCCTCGCCTACCGTTTAGCGAAATATCTCGACACCGCGATCCAGCCCGGTGAGCGCGTGCTGATCCTGGCGCCTCCGTGGCCCGCTTACGTTTTCAACTTCTACCTGGATAGGGCGCGAGCCACTGGTGGCGAAGCACAATACCAGGCGGCCCTCAGGACTCTAGCAGAAGCCGACACCTCGCCGCCCTCATACCAACGAACCCTGGTTCATTCGCGGTTCGATCGGGATCGCCTGTTGTGGACGCCCGGTACGTGCACGGAATGGATCGCCGTTTGGAGCGATTATTCGCCACAACCGGACCTTCCCACACCGGCGAAAGTGCTCGGCGCCGGAGACTTGCGGGTCAGCATCGCCAGGCGAACCTGTCCCGTGGCTCGCTAGTCTGCACTTAATAGTAAGCGGCCGATGAACTATCGGGTAGAGAAACATGCGCGGTCACCGGTGGCGAAGGACCGGCTTGGACTGCGCCAGCTCCAATCGCGTCCCGTTCTGGATAAGTTGCATAACTACTTACTGGAGATCAGGGGGAAGTATTGCCGGAGAGTCCAGAGGGGCGCGCGGTGCGCTATACCCTCAAGAACTGGATAGCGCTGACCGAACTTTTGCCCCACAACTGGCTTCCACCCAGGCTTAATGAAGGATTCTCTAGGATTTCATTCGTTTCGCAACGCGACCATGGGGTCGATCCGCGTGGCGCGGAGAGCCGGAATCGACGCTGCAGCCACTGCGATCACCAGCATGATCCCCATCGCGGCAGCCAAAGCCGCCGGATCGTGTGGACCGACGCCGAAGAGCTGGCTCTGCAGCAAACGGCCTAGCGCGAAAGCCAGCAGCAGACCTATCGCGGCGCCAATGACGGTCAAAGCAGCGACTTCCTGCAGCACCATGTTCAGCACGTTGCTAGGCCGTGCTCCCAGGGCCATGCGAATGCCGATCTCGCCGGTGCGGCTGGCGACCGCGTACGACGTCACTCCGTAGAGGCCAATTGACACAAGGAGCAGCGCAAACCCGCTGAGGAATGTAGACAGCAATGCCAGCACGCGCTCCTGCAGTGTGTCGTTGTCGATCACGTGCCGCATTGTCTGGATTTCCTGGGCTTGGATGCGCGGGTCGATCTTGTTCGCCAGTTTCTGAACGGTTGCGGAGATGGCGTCCGGCAAACCGTAAGTCCGCACAAAGAAGGTCGCGTCGCCACCGAACTCACCTGCCGTTTGAAAGAAAGGAAGGTAGAACGTTCGCGGCTTGGGGTTGCGCAGCGTGACGTAAGTGGTATCGTTCACTACGCCGATGACCCGCATACGGCCCTTGGGCGCGTCCGAATCCTGAGAGTCGAAATGGAAGTAGCGCCCGATAGGGTCCTCACGCCCGAAGTAGTACCGCGCCAGGCTTTCGCTGACTATCATCACCGGAGGAAGCTGTGGAGGAGCGCCGGGTTTCGGCCTCTCGGGAGGCCGCTGGAATTCGTCTTGCGGTCCGAAGTCACGGCCAGCGAGGAGATGCAGACCGGCCGCGCGGGTGAAATCCGGACCGACTGTTACGCCATAGGACGTTACGTCCTCATCTCCGCGGCGCACATAACCTTCGGGAACTACGTTATCCGTCCAGGAGCTGTGGCTGAGGTACGGGATCATGGAAAAACTCGTAGCAATGGCACCGGGAACCTGCTGCAGCTCCGATAGCATGTCGTGGTAAAGCTTCCAGCGCATCCCCAAGTTGCCGTGATATGCCGGGCCGAGGTCGAGTGAAAACAGCAGCACATGATCGCGGTCGAAGCCGGTGTCGATGCTGCGCAGCTTTTCCAGCGTTCGGATAAACAGCGCGGCAGTCGTGACCAGCAGCAGCGCCAGCGAAACCTGCGCAACGATCAGACTCTTGTCGAGCCGCCTCAACCCGCCGCCTGCAGTCGCACCAGTGGCCGTTTTTAACATCGGGCTGATATCCATTCGCGTCGATCGGAGCGCCGGAGCAACGCCGAATAATATGCCTGTCAGAATCGAAAGCCCGGTGACGAATGCAAACATCCGCCAATCGGGCGTGAGACTCAGGTTCAGCGGTTCCTCACCCGACGCAAACGCCACGAGTGTTCGGCTACCCCAGATGGCAACGACAGCGCTCAATACGCCGGCAACGATGGACAGCAGAACGCTCTCGGTGAGGAGCTGACGGCAAAGGCGCCAGCGTCCGGCTCCGATCGACAGCCGCACGGCAATTTCGCGGCTCCGCAGCACCCCGCGCGCCAATAATAGGTTGGCGACATTCACGCAAGCGACCAGGAGCACCAGGCCGGCAACCGTCAGTAGAACGTACAGCGAGCGGGAGTACCTATCGCGATTCCAGGAGAAGCCGGTCGCACCGGATTGGAGTTCGACATGCCGGCCCTGTTCTTGGGCGAGCTGTTGCGCAGTGAGCTGTGAGCCCCAGCGCGCTAATTGCTCGCGGTGATCCACTTGAAAAAGCGTGTCGAGTTGAGCCTCTACCTGCGCCCGAGTTGCACCGGGCCTCAGGCGCGCGATTACGGTCAGCCACCAATCGCCATGAGCGGTAAAGTTGCTGGTCTGCGGGGAGAGATGCTGAAGCGTGGTGATAGGAGTCCAGATCTGAGGTTGCTGATCTGGCCGGGTGCCCCGAAACTGGGGTGGAGCAACACCGATGATTGTGAATCGCGTGTTGTATAGAATAAAGCTACGGCCGACCACCTGCGGATTGAGGTTGAAACGGCTCTTCCAGAACGCATAGCTGATTACAGCCACGTCCTGAGGATGCCTTAACTGGTCTTCTTCTACTGTAAAAGTTCGACCGATCACCGCGCGGACCCCGAGCCCAGTCCAGTAATTACCTGACACACGCTGCTGTTCGACGACTTCCGGTCGAGACTCGCTTGCTACCGAATCGAACGAGGCGCGTGTCTTCCCGCCGCCCGCAATGCAGATTACTCCTGCCAGCGCATCGGCGTGATCGCGGAACTGTTCGTA
>QHXU01000443.1:0-628 GCA_003223065.1 Acidobacteriota bacterium
CGGCTTCATGGCGGCGACCGCAGCTCGCAGCGAACGGAGTACTACGTCGAACATTTGCTGGACTGCCGCGGGAGGTTTTGGCTCTCCTTCCCGTAACACGTAGGCCGTCTTGTTCAGGTCGACGCAGTAACCTCCTACACGCACGGCGCCATTGATCTTGACAACCCGCCCGCGCTGGACCACGACGTCAGACGGCAGGCGGCCGCTCCTGGGATCACCCGCATTCACAATCGGCACGCGATACTCCGACCAACCCGGCTCTACGCCCAGTTGTTTCATGCGGAAACGATAGTACTGGAAGATATCCTTCTCAGTGGTTTCTCCGGGCCTGATGATGGCGAGCGCCTCCCGGTTGAGCCGGTCAGAGATCTCGGCGGACTGCTGCAGCAGTTCTATGTCTTCCGGCGCGTTCCGTCCCCACAGAGAAACCGCCACGTCTTCGGCCGACACAAACCGCTTGCTGTACTCGGGCCCCAACCAGCGCTCCAGGACTCTCAACATTCCCACGCTCAGGCCGTCAGCTGCGGGCTCCAACTCGGAATAGTTGATACCAATCTTCCGGGGATTGAGTCGGGTGACCTCCGCCCGGAGTAGGGGTTCCATCTTTTCGAAGCCATACCGCTTGCTG
>QHXU01000443.1:642-3117 GCA_003223065.1 Acidobacteriota bacterium
CATACCGCTTGCTGTAAGAGTAGGGGATCACTTGCTGATAGATCCCCGTCTGGCGGATGTACTCGGCATCACCTTCCGAACAGATGGCGACACGCTTGCCATCTGCTGTGAACAGTAAGGCGGCCGGCACATAAACTTGCTCGGCGCCGATGAGTTCGCTGACGGCATCCAGGCGGATGTCCCGCTTGTCCTTCCAAACGACATTGACTTCCTCGTCGTCGGCATCCCTGAGGAACACCAACCAGAGATCGATCTCGGACTCCCGCAGCGCCGGGACCAGCCAGCGCTGGATCTTGTGCAGGCGAATCTCGTTCTTTCGCTTGGGGTCGATATCCCAAATGTCCGCCCGGACCAGGCCGACGCTGAGCAGAGCCACGGGCAGCCAAGCACCACAACGTTTGGGTCTGTTACGCCTCATGATGTGCTTCCTGTGCCCGGCCGACGGATTCATGGGGCAATGCGGGCACACCTCCCATCACGTCATATCTTGCTTGTGGATGAGCCGCTAAAGCAATGGGTCAGGCATGAGTTTGCATTAGTTTGGAATGAGGAGCTAACCAGCAGAAAAGCCACGCCTTGAAGATGATCCGCGTTTGGCCGTTTGGAACATCTTGGAAAGTCACGGGCTCGGCTGTATAATGGCACGGACCCAAGTAATGGTGAAGGGTGGGGTCAGTGAGCGTTCACGTACCCGGGAAGTCGGTGCTCCGCTTTGCGCGCTTCGAACTAGATCTCGAGAGTGCCGAGTTGCGCAGGGCTGGCCGGGTGATCCACCTGCAAGGGCAGCCCTTCAAAGTCCTGATCTTGCTTGCCACTCACAGTGGCCAGGTCGTTACCCGACAACAGATCCAGCGAGAAGTCTGGAGCAGCGACACCTTCGTGGATTTCGAGCAGGGGCTGAACTTCTGCATCAGGCAGGTCCGTGAGGCGCTCTCTGATGACGCCAAGCAGCCCAGTTACATCGAGACCCTGCCCCGCCGCGGCTATCGCTTCATCGCTCCTGTGGAGAGAATCGACCAGGTTCCCGAGGCCGCGAAACCCCCAACCGTGCTCCCGGCGCCACCGCGGGCCCGGAGCCGTCTTCTCATGATTGGGGTTCCCGCGTTCGCCGTGGCGTTGCTCCTGATCTCGGCGGCGTACGCAGTCTGGGCGCGCTGGCGACAGGCAAACCCCTCCAACGGCAGGATCATGCTGGCGGTTCTTCCATTCGAGAACATGAGTGGAGACCGAGAGCAGCAATACCTCAGCGACGGAATGACTGAGGAGATGATTACGCAACTAGGGCGCCTGCATCCGCGACTTGGTGTGATTGCCCGGACTTCAGCCATGAGATACAAGGGTGTGAAGAAGGACATCGGAGAGATCGGCCGCGACTTGGGCGTGAATTACGTAGTGGAAGGCAGCCTACGCCTGGCCGGCGGCCGTGTTCGTATCACGGCGCAACTCATTCAGGTCGGCGACCGGACCCACCTCTGGGCAGAAAGCTACGACCGCGACCTGCGCGATATCCTCGCAGTGCAAGGCGAGGTTGCCCGGGCCATCGCCCACCAGATCAGCATCCACGTCGATACCCAGGAGCGTGAGGTTGATTCCGAGATCTATCAACTTTATTTGAAGGGTCGGTACTTCTGGAACAAAAGGAGTGGAGAGAGTCTCAAGAGAGCCGCAGAGTACTTTGAGCAGGCCGTTGCTAAGGATCCCAATTACGCTCCGGCCTATGCAGGCTTGGCCGACACCTATACAGTCCTCGGATTCTATAGTGGTCTGCCGCCTCAGAGCGCGTACTCCAAGGCCAGGGCAGCAGCTAGGAGGGCTCTGGAGTTGGATGCAAAGCTGGCCGATGCCCATACTTCGATGGCTGCCATAATGATTGATTACGATTGGGACTGGCTTGCTGCGGAGAGGGAATACCAACTCGCCCTGGAATTGAATCCCAGCAATGCCACCGCGCACATGTGGTATGCCTCGTGCTTAGTTCCTCTGGGGCGACTGGACGAAGCCATCATGCAGGCGAAAAGGGCTCTGGAGCTTGATCCACTTTCCCCGCTCATCAATACAAGCCTCGGCCTCCACCTTTACTACGCTCACCAGTACCCGCAGGCCGTCGAGCAGCACCGAAAGGCCGTGGCGCTGGATCCCGCTATGGGCGTTGCTCACCTCAACCTGGGCCGAGCCTACGAAGCCATGGGCAGGTTTCCCGAGGCGATAGCTGAGTTCCAAAAAGCACAGGACTTGGACCATCAAAGCTCAAGCACCACCGCGGCATTGGGACACGCTTATGCCTGGTCGGGAAACAAAGACCGCGGGCGCGAGCTGCTCACAGATCTACGACAACACGCCGAACGCGAATTTGTCTCGGCTTACGACGTAGCACTTCTTTACGTCGGCCTGGGGCAAAAGGATCAGGCCCTCGAATGGTTGCAGAAGGCCTATGAAGAACGGTCGGGGCGGTTGGTTTCGCTCAAAGTAGACCCC
>QHXU01000443.1:3166-6105 GCA_003223065.1 Acidobacteriota bacterium
GGGGGCACGAATGGGGTATGCTGGCCCGAAGGAGCGCTTCTGACGGTCGAGAATTCTTGCCGCTTTCTTTCACCGCTCGTTCGGCTTCCCGGGCGTAACCTTTGGGCTTGACGCAGCGGAACGACCAACCGTTGGCGTAGATGGCACTCTCTGGAGATGCGCACTCTCTCCCTAAAGAGGTGTTGACATCGGCAAGCTCAGTTCAGCGAAAAAGGCGATGAGTTTGGGATGCGAGGAATTCCAATCCTGGCCTCTAGATTAATGAATCTGTGGTCCCGGCGGACGACGTCAAATCGAGGCTCTACATTGAGAGAAACGAGCCAGCCGGATCGCTCGCCATAGGCGCTCTGTAGGGAATCGAATCCTCGATCAATGTTGCCAAGGGCAAACTGTACGAGCGCAATGTCATATGCGGATACGTACCTGCGCCTGGATGTTTCCTGAAGCTCCTGCAAGAGCATTTGTGCCTTTTCCCGCCGACCGGACAACCCGTACGCTCGCGCAAGAGCCGCCACTGTTACTGGACTGCGCTCGGACAGGATGACAGCTTTCTCGAATTCTGAGATCGCCTCGAGGTAGTTCTTACCTGCCTCATAACAGCGGCCGAGGCTAAGGTGGCCGACTGCAAACGTCGGGTCAAACTCGATCGCTTTTTGGAGCTGTACGATCGCCTTCTCCTCCTCCCGCGCGTAGTGGAGATGCAAACCTACGGTCATGTTGGCGAGAGGAGAAAGTGGATCGAGTTGCAGAGCTTGACTGGCTTCCACAACGGCCTTTTGCGGTTGACCCACTGTGGACAAATAGGATGCGTACCACAGGTGAGCGCGCGGTGAACCCGGATCCAGCTCAAGACCACGCTTGAATTCCCGTTCAGCGCCGGCCCAATCCCAGTCATAATCGCGCTGAATGCCAGCCAATGCGATGTGAGCCTCAGCGAGCTCGTCATCGAGCGCTAGAGCCTTCTTCGCCGCGCTCTTTGCCTTGGGGTAAGCGTCGTTAGGCGGTAGAAATCCATAATAACCAAGAGTCGTATAACAATCGGCCAAACCCGCGTATGCGGGCGCGTAGCGAGCATCGGCAGTTATCGCGGTTTCAAAGTACGAAATCGCCTTCTGAATGCTTTCCGCAGTCCTCTTGCTGAGAAAGAAGCGCCCCTCCAAATACGATCTATATACATCCGTGCCTGGCGGCCGAGCGCCAGCGGGGCGGTTCCTCGGCTTAGGCTCAACGTGGGTCATGATGCTTCCCGCGATGACACGAGCCACGTCGTCCTGCACAGCGAGGATGTCGCTCAAGTTGCGGTCATAGCTGCCTGTCCAGAGAACCGTGCTGTCGCTCACTTGCATCAGTTGGGCGGTCACGCGAATGCGCCCGGCCGCCAGCCGGAGGCTGCCCTCTAAAATGTACTTGGCATTGAGCTCTTTGCCAATTTCTTCAACACTTGTTTTGACGTTCTTGAACTTTGCAACGGACGGACGCCCGATGACCGCCAACTGTCGCGAGTCCAACCGGCTCAACTGCGCGATCATCTCCTCCGTCATGCCTTCGCTGAGATAGTCCTGCTCCGCGTCGCCGCTCATGTTGGCGAACGGCAAGACGGCCAACACGATCTTGTCCGCAGAAGGGCGAGCCGGCCGTCTGAAATGTCCTCCCAAGGAAAACATCGCCACCACTACGAGAACCACTGCGCAGAGTACGGCGTAAAAACCGAACGCGGTCCGGCGGCGTTTCCCGGTTGTTGCTGGATCGGTCGCGTCATCGGAGTGGGCTGTTGGCGGACCATCAGCCTGTTCAACCGCTTGCTCAATCTCAACCGGAGCCACGAACCGGTACCCGCGCCGAGGGAGGGTCTCGATATATCGCGGTTTTCGGGCGTCGTCGCAGAGCGCGATTCGGACTTGCTTGATGCAATAGTTCACGCCCTGCTCGAAATCAACGTAAGTCGTCGAGTCCCAAACATGCCGCTGGATTTCTTCGCGCGAGATCACTTGGCCCGAGCGACTCACCAGCAACGCCAGAACCTTACACGGTTGCTGTTGCAGCCGAATGGGGATGCCCGCCTTGCGTAACCGCGCATCCTCGAGATCCAGCTCATACAGCCCAAAGCGCACGACCCCTTTTCGGGAAACCTCGATAGCCACGACTTACCCTCCCGATGACCGGACAATTATACGCCAAACACCGGGCATCGTTAGCGTGGGCGTTAAACCGCGCTGGGACCACACGTTAGCTCCTCTTGCCGAATTCACACGAAACTCCGTCGCCGTAAATTGCTTGGATCTTCCATTCCCGGCACAATGGCGAAGCTATCAGTGAACGAACGAGGGAACTCTATGGGCTACGTCCCGCGATCCTGGTGCGCACGCAGATTTTGGCTCAGCCTGGTTTTCACGCTTGTCGCCCGCTGTAGTGGCAGCGGCGTGTATTGGACCGTTTCTCCCGAAATCCGCAACGATCTACGGAAGGCCAAAGTCGGCCGGCAGCTCGTTCCGGCGATGAAGGAGTACCACATCAGCATGTGGATGGTCATGAATCGCGACCCGCACGATGATCCCGACAATATATTCGGGCAACGCACGGCTCGGCAGGATCCGATCAGTGAGCTGATCGGGGCTGAGGAAACCTTCTATCCAGCGATATTCATTTTCACCGACAAAGGTGAGCACGTCGCTCTGGTCGAGAGGGGGGACGAGGACTACATTCGTGCCACCGGGATCTATGAAGCCGTGCGCTGTTACACATACACGCGGCAACGTGGTATTGCCGATCTGCTCACGTTTGTGAGACAGGAGGTCGAACGGCTGAATCCCGCCACGATCGGTCTTAACTACACTGATGACGAACCAATGGCCGACGGTCTCACCGTGGGCGGACGGATGATTTTGGAGAAGGCGTTGGGGCCGGAGTATGCCGCGCGGTTTGTTTCCGCTGAGATGGTG
>QHXU01000443.1:6130-8674 GCA_003223065.1 Acidobacteriota bacterium
AAACTGCCGCAGGAAGTGGAGTACATTCGGCAGTCAGCTCAGAAGGCGCATCTGTTGATCATGGGAGCATTCGAACAAATTGTTCCGGGCCGCACCACCGAACGGGATATTTTCAATCTGATCCGTCAACGCATGCTGGCCAATGGATGGCCGGTCGGGTGGGCGCAGGATATTTGCCCGATCGTTCGCATACACCCCAAGGCCGACGCACGTCCAACAGACGCGGTGGCCGATTTGGGAGACCTCGTAGGTATTAATGCCGGGGTGACAACTAAGGGGTACTCCGATGACCTGGACCGCACTGCCTATGTTCTGCGGTCGGGAGAAACGGCGCCGCCTCCGGAAATTCAAAAGATGTGGCGAACACTACGGCGTTCAGTTGAAGCAGCTCGAGTGGCGATGAAGCCCGGCGCAATAGCGTCTGAAGTTGACCGGATTGGCAAAGTCGTGACCGATGCCGGGTATGAAGAGTATTGGTACCAAACTGGTCACCCGGTCGGCGTATGGGTGCACGATCTGGGTCCGTACATCGCCCCCCAACATCCCCATTACGGCAAGAAGATCTATATGACATTGCAGCCGGGTGATGTTTTCGCCGTCGAGCCCGGCGTCAGCGCGCCCGTCGCCGCCTCCGGCGCGAAGCAGCGTGTACATCTTCAGGAGATGATCGTGGTCTCGGAAAGCGGCGGCGAGTATCTGATTCCGCCACAAGAGGAGATCGTTCTCATCCACGAAGTCAAAACTGGAGTTGCGCGCCACCGATAACAACTGGCGCATGCGCCTTGATTTCAATTCGTTAGCGACTCACTTCCAACTCACCTAAGATTCAGAGCCGTTTGCCCGCGCAACGGGTGTAGCATTGTCCTAACCGATATCAGGAGAAGCCTGCTAGCGAACGCGCATTCGTGGGGTGAGGAGGTGGAACTCAATGAAGAAGCATCGGATCCTCAGGACAACGCTCATTCTCATATTCCTGAACGGGTCGAGTTCTCTCATGCGGGCTCAGACAGCGAACACTGGAGCGTTGAGCGGGCGGATCACCGATCCTTCGGGGGCGGTAGTCCCCACAGTCGAAGTCAAACTCACGAACCAATCTACGGGCGAACAGCGTACCGTGACAACCGGCCCCGAGGGGCTGTACAAAGCCCCGTTGTTGCCGCCCGGCAATTACCAGGTCACCATCACCGCAACCGGATTCAAGACAGCTACGTACCCCGCTGTTGTCGTACGCGTCACTGAAACAAATGAATTCAATGTCGTGCTGGAGGTCGGAACTGCCACGGAGCAGGTGACCGTTGAGGCGGCGGCGTCGCTGGTAACCACCGAAAAAGCCGCGCTCGGACGTGTAGTGGACAATGCCTCGATTGTGTCCCTGCCTCTGGTAACGCGGAACTTCCAACACATCATGACTCTTTCGCCAGGTGTGCTGGCAAATGTTCCCGACGCCACCGCACTCGGAAGAAATCCTATCGACGTGTTCGCCCATGGCGCCAGGGCGACGGACAACAGCTTTCAAATGGACGGCATCCAGGTGAACAACTTCCACACCAACCGGCCCTCCGGCGTGCCGGTCCCGGCCCCCGACGCGATCGAGGAGTTCAAGGTCCAGACGGGGCAATTCGACGCGGGCTACGGACGGCAGCCGGGAGCGAACGTCAGCATTGTCACGAAGTCGGGCGGCACACAGTTTCATGGGTCGCTCTTCGAGTTTTTCCGCAACGAGGACCTCAACGCCACGCCATTCTTTGTGAATCTGGTGGGCGGGAAGAAGCCGGTCCTCCGGCAGAACCAATTTGGCGGAACGCTTGGAGGTCCACTCATCAAGAACAAGCTGCATTTCTTTGTCTCCTACCAGGGTACGCGCCAGATCAACGGACTTTCCTCGACCTCGCTGAGAAGCCTCGTGTTCCCAAAAGGCTTTGGGCCGGATCGTTCGCGCGCTGCCCTGGGCGCCGCCTTCTGTGGACAGGCGGGGTTCTTCGGAGGCACCACTGTGGCTTGCGACGGATCGAACATTAACCCAGTGGCGCTAGCGATTCTGAATGCGAAACTGCCCGACGGCAGTTTATTGGTCCCGAATCCGCAGGTGGTCCAGCCTGCGGGAACCGGATTCTCGACCTATAGCATCCCGGCTACGTTCAATGAAAATCAACTGGTTACGAATCTCGATTTCTTGCAGTCGTCTAAGAGCAAGTTGACGGGTAAGTTCTTCTATGCGAACTCGCCGACCTTCGAATCTTTGACGGCGCCGGTGCCCGGGTGGGCCCGCCAGACTACGGATCTCTACGCCAACTTCGCCCTGACGCACATCTATACCATCACTCCGCATCTGATCAATGAAGCGCGCCTCGGAGTCGATCGGCAGAATAACGCTCCGACAGGGCTTTCACCAATTAGCGCGACTTCTGTAGGAATACCGCTTGCGAACTCGGATTGGCCACAGTTTCCGAACATCAGCGTCTCCGGCACCTTCAGCATCGGTCCAGCGACGACGTCGTACACGAAGCAGATGACTTACAATGCCGGGGATTCGTTGTCGTGGGT
>QHXU01000443.1:8757-9116 GCA_003223065.1 Acidobacteriota bacterium
GGTACCATCACCTTCAACAGTTTTCCTGATTTCCTGCTGGGACTGAACGCCGCACAAAATGGTACGGCATTCAGCAATTTGGCTTCTTCGCAGTATTTAACAGGGATTACGGATCGCGCACTGCGCGTGACCGATTGGAGCCTTTTCGTTCAAGATGATTGGAAAGTATATCCGCGGCTGACGCTGAACGTCGGGTTGCGAGTGGAACGGATCGCGTTTCCAACCGAGGCGCACGGGAAGCTCGTCAATTTGTGGCCGGATCTGGCGAATCCCAACCCCACTGGGACGGACCTCTCCGGTTTCGTGGAGCCCGAGAATTTCGTCAGCCATTACGGGCAACCTCCTGCCGGAGTGAAGGT
>QHXU01000038.1:0-14590 GCA_003223065.1 Acidobacteriota bacterium
AGCTTGTGGATTTCAGACCGCATTTGCCGATCGTCTTTCAGTTGTGATCAAATTTTTGCAAACCTGTGTCGATTTCCGGGGCCATCGTTCGTCATTGGGTTGCTAGAACGCAAACACCACACGGAGAGAACCTAATGAAAGCACATCTTCTGATTGCAAATCTGGTACTGGCCGCTTCAGCAGTCCAGGCCGGAGACACGAACTCCGATCGCACGAACGGTCCTGCAGCCGCGTTCGCCCGCCTTAAAACGCTAGTAGGCGAATGGGAGGCAGACACCACGATGGGGAAGGCCCATCTTAGTTACGAACTTATCTCGGGTGGTACGGCTCTTTTGNNNNAGCGCTTTACCGCCGAGAAGATGCCGGTCATGCTGACGGTCTACCACCTGGATGGCAGCCGCCTGCTGCTGACCCATTACTGCGCGGCGGGTAATCAGCCGCGGATGCAAGCCGGGCCACTCAACCCCGAAACCGGAGACCTGGAATTCAAGTTTCTCGATGCCACCAACCTCACCGGACCGGGCGCGGGTCATATGCACGGCGTCAAGATGCGCTTCGTCGATAATAAACACTTGATAAGTGAGTGGCAGTTCTACGAAAACGGTCAACCGAAATTCACCGAAGCCGGGCAGTACACTCGCGTGCGGTAAGGAGGAAACCGATGTCTCAATACATGCTCCTGCTCTATGACAATCCTTCGAACTGGCAGAAGCTCAGCCCGGAGGAGATGCAAAAGGCGATCGAAAAATATTTCGCCTGGACAAAGAAGTCTTTCACGGTGGACAGCAAGCGACTGGCCGGCGACCCTGGTCGCGTGATTCGCTCGCAAGGCGGTCATCCGCGTGCCACGGATGGGCCCTACAGCGAAACCAAGGAGGTCCTCGGCGGCTACTACACAATCGATGCGGCCAATTACGACGAAGCCGTCCAGCGGGCGCTGGGCCACCCGCATCTGGAGTACGGCGGCACGATCGAAGTGAGGCAAGTCTTCGGTACGTGATTCCTTCTTCCCAAACCGGTGGCCTGCTGGAACACCTGTTCCGGCATCAGGCGGGCCGGATGGTCGCGCATCTTACGCGGCTCCTCGGCCCGGCGCACATCGACCTTGCGGAAGAGACTGTGCAAGAAACCATGCTGCGGGCTCTCCAGACATGGCCCTATCAGGGCGTGCCGGAGAACGCCGCGGCATGGCTCTTTCGGGTGGCCCACAATGTCGCCATCGATGCGGTGCGCCGCAACCAGATTGCCGGCGAAAAGACCGACGCGATGGTAGCCGAGCTGTTTCGCGCCCCGCTAGCCGCGCTGGATGACCCGGATATTGAAGACCAGCTTCGGGACGACGAGCTGCGCATGATTTTCATGTGCTGTCATCCCGAGATCTCGCGGGACGGCAGCGTGGCGTTGAGCCTGAAGACTGTCGGCGGCTTCAGCGTCCGTGAAATCGCGCGCGCCTTCCTTGCGGACGATGCCGCCATCGCGCAGCGGCTCGTCCGTGCCAAGCGCAAGATCCGCGAAGGACGCCTGACGCTGGACATGCCCCGCGGAGCGGAGCTGAAGCGGCGCCTCGACTCCGTTCTAGAGGTCATTTACCTCATCTTCAACGAGGGCTATGCAGCACACGAAACCTGATCCGGCAGGACCTTTGCTTCGAAGCCTTGCGACTCGGCAGCCTGGTCGCGTCTTCCTCGATTGCAACGCCGCGCGGGCACGCCCTGGCCGCGCTGATGGCGTTTCAAGCCGCTCGTTTGCCGGCTCGCATTGATCGGGCTGGCGACCTGGTGCTCATGGAATGGCAGGATCGCAGCCGGTGGGACCAGAGATTAATCAGTTTCGGCTTCCGCAAGTTCGATCAATCCATCGCGGGCGATGAGATTTCTGAATATCACATACAGGCAGCGATCGCGGCCACATACACGCGCGCCGTCGACCCCCACTCGGTCGATTGGCCGCTGATACTCGGGCTGCACGATCAACTCCTGTCCATCAACGCGTCTCCTGTCGTGGCCCTGAACCGGGCTGTGGTGGTGGCCAAGGTGCGCGGTCCCGCGGATGCGCTGGCCGCGATCGAGCCCCTGGAAAACGATCCGAAGCTACGCGATTACTACCTGTTGCCCGCCGTACGCGGTCACCTGCTGCTCGAACTCGGCCGATGCGCGGAAGCCGCCGATTGCTTCCGGGCGGCATTGGAATGCCATTGCTCCGAACCGGAGCGCCGGTTTTTGAGACGAAAACTCGAGAAATGTGAGCCAGACCGCTTATTATAGTGGGAAGGCTCTGATGAGAAAAATCGGCATCATTTATGGGATGGAGAACACCTTCCCGGGCGCGCTGGTCGACCGGATCAATTCCATGCGCGTCGACGGCGTCACGGCCGAACACGTCCGCATTGGCGGCATTCGCATGGCCGAACCCTCTGGCTATCGCGTCATTGTTGACCGCATCTCGCACGATATCGCTTTTTATCGCGCTTATCTCAAGAATGCAATCCTCACCGGCACGACCGTCATCAACAATCCCTTCTGGTGGGGCGCCGACGACAAGTTTTTCAATTACGCCCTCGCATCCAAAATCGGGGTGGCGGTTCCGCCCACCGTCCTGCTGCCGCACAAATCGCATCCGCCCGGCACCACCAGCGAATCGATGCGCAATCTCATCTATCCGCTCAATTGGGAAGAAATCTTCCAATACATAGGATTCCCGGCGTTCTTGAAGCCTTTCAGCGGCGGCGGCTGGAAGAGCGTCTACAAAGTGCACAACCCGGAAGAGCTGTTCCGCGCCTACGATGAAACCGGCGAGCTTTGTATGACCCTGCAGCGCGCCATCGATTTCGACGACTATTTTCGTTGTTATGTCGTCGGCCAGCAGAAAGTGCACGTCATGCGCTACGATCCGCGCCGGCCGCACGCCGAACGCTACGTGCGAAACGGCCCGCCGATCGATTCCGCTCTTCATGCGCGAGTCATCGACGACTGCTTGAGGCTATGCCGCGCGCTCGGATACGATCTGAACACCGTTGAGTTTGCGGTGGAAGACGGCATTCCCTACGCGATCGATTTCTTGAATCCCGCGCCCGACGCCGATTACCACTCAGTCGGTCCGGAGAACTTTCAGTGGATTGTGGATGCCGTCGCCAAATTGGCGGTCGAGCAGGCCCTCCGGGAACCGGCTAACATAGACATGCGCTGGGCGAGCTTTCTGAACGCCGCCGCGGGGCGGGCATGAGACCAAGCTTTTCCATCGGCATCGAGGAAGAGTATCAGACCATCGATCCGGTCACGCGAGACCTGCGCTCGCATATCGACGCCGAGATTATCGAGAAAGGCAAGATCCGGCTCAAGGAAGCCGTTAAGGCAGAAATGCACCAGAGCGTGGTCGAGGTCGGCACGGGCGTCTGCCGCAATATCCAGGAAGCGCGCGACGAAGTGCGCCAGCTTCGCTGCACCATCGCCGGTCTGGCGCGTGAGAACGGGCTGCGCGTAGCCGCCGCCGGCACGCATCCTTTCGCCGATTGGCGAAAGCAGGAAATCTATCCCGACCCGCGCTATTACACCATCGTCGAAGACATGAAGACTGTGGCGCGCGCGAACCTGATCTTCGGACTTCACGTGCACATCGGCGTCGAGGACCGCGAGACCGCGATTCAACTGATGAACGCCGCCCGTTATTTCGTGCCGCACATGCTCGCGCTTTCGGCCAATTCGCCCTTCTGGCTGGGCATGGATACTGGTCTCAAGTCGTACCGGTGCAAGGTGTTCGATAAGTTCCCTCGCACCAACATTCCCGACTATTTTCAAAGCTGGGGTGAGTACCAGAGTTTCGTCGATCTGCTGGTGCAAACCGGCTGCATCGACAACGCCAAGAAAATCTGGTGGGACATCCGGCCGCATCCTTATTTTCAGACGCTCGAGTTTCGCGTCTGTGACATCCCGATGCGCCTGGAGGAAACCGTCGCCATCGCCGCGCTGATCCAGGCTACCGTCGCCAAGCTCTACAAGCTCTATGAGGCAAACCAGGGATTTCGCCTGTACCGGCGCGCGCTCATCATGGAGAATAAGTGGCGCGCAGCGCGCTATGGTCTTGATGGCAAGCTGATCGACTTCGGCCGCAAGATCGAAGTTCCGATGCGCGACCTGGTCGATGAGTACTTGGCCCTGGTCGACGATGTAGTCGATGAGCTCGGCTCGCGCAAAGAAATCGAAGGGATTCGCAAGATCGTGCAGATGGGCAACGGTGCGGACCGCCAGTTGCGCGTGTTCAAGGAAACGGGGGATTTGACAAAAGTCGTGGATTACATCATCGAAGAGACCGAGTCCTCGGTGGGAGCCTACGTGGGAACGGGTGTTGCGCAATGACGGACCTTCGCGCGGTGCCGTTTGATCCGGAATACGGCGAGGGCGCGCGCAATGCCGTGCACGTTTGCCTGCGCGTCGGGCGGCACGAGAAAGTCACGCTGATCACCGATCAGGCGTGCCTCCAAATCGCGGCCAGCCTCGCCGCTGAACTGGACAACCTCGGCGCTGCCTATCGGTCATTTGTGCTCGAAGAGTTCGCGCCGCGGCCGCTCACCGAGATGCCGCCGCCCGTGCTCGACGATCTCGAGACAAGCCAGGTGAGCATCTACGCCGTGATCGCGCAGCCAAACGAGCTCCGCACACGAATGCAGATGACCAATGTGATCAACCGCCTCCATATCCGCCATGCCCATATGGTGAACATCGAGCCGCGCATCATGCTCGAAGGCATGCGGGCAGACTTCCGTAAGGTGGACGCCCTGAGCGTCAAGGTTCGGGAGATCGCGCAATCCGCGCAGTTGATCCGAGCCCGCACCGCCGCCGGCACGGACCTCAGAGCGGAATTGAACCCGCAATATAAGTGGATCAAAACCAGCGGCATCATCAGCTCGTACAAGTGGGGCAATCTCCCCGGCGGCGAGGTATTCACAACGCCGGGCGAAGTAAACGGTACCTTCGTAATCGATGGCGTGGTGGGTGACTATCTTTGCGCCAAGTACGGCGACTTGAAGGAGACTCCGTTGACGGTCCGTGTGGAGGGCAATCGGCTCAAAGAGGCGCACTCGGCCAATCGCACTCTCGAGGATGAGTTCTGGCGCTATACCCACGCCGACTCGAACAGCGACCGTGTGGGCGAGTTCGCGATCGGAACAAACATCAGCCTGCACGGCGTGATCGGAAACATCTTGCAGGACGAGAAAATCCCCGGCGTCCACATCGCTTTCGGAAATCCTTACGGCGCGCACACCGGCGCGGAGTGGGATTGCTCGACCCACATCGATGTTGTCGGTACGAAATTCGATATCTGGGCTGACGACCGCCAGATCATGCGCTCGGGCGCGTTCCTTATCTGATGGTCCCGGAGCTAAGGAAGCGGTTCAACGCAACCTTCACCCCGGACAAATACCGGCGGTTTTTGAGCCTGCTCGACGCGGGCTGCGGGACCCCGGTCAAATTTCGCAACTGCGAAACACCCTGCTTCCTGCCGGGCGCGCTGTTCCAGAAGATGGAGCGCTACGGTGTCGAACTGATCTGCCAATTGATGACGCCGGACTACCTGGCGCGCTCAGAACAAACGATTCCGGCAGCGTATCGCGTACCGAATGAAGATGCGCGCCCGTTGTTCATCCAGGTCGATTTCGGATTGACAGCGGGCCTTGAGCCAAAGTTGGTCGAGATTCAGGCCTTCCCTTCGCTCTATGCTTATCAGCCGTTTCTCCAGCAAACGTATCGCGAAGCCTACGAGCTCGACGTTACGCCCGGCCCTTCTTTCGAGGCCCTGTTCCGGCGCGCCGTGCTTGGCCGCCATGCGCCGGAGAACGTGGTTTTGCTCGAAATCGATCCAAAGAACCAAAAGACGCTTCCGGATTTTCTGTTGACTGAGAAAATGCTTGGCGTCAAAACCGTCTGCATCACCCAAGTGGAGAAGCGCGGCAACCGGCTGTTCCATTGCGGGGTTCCCATCAAGCGCATCTACAACCGCGTTATCGTCGACGAAATGGTTCGCAAGGGCGTGAAGCCCGCCTTTGATTTTCGGGACCATCTGGAAGTGGAGTGGGCCGGCAATCCGAACTGGTATTTCCGCATTAGCAAATTCTCAATTCCGTTTCTGAAGCATGTTTCGGTTCCTCGCACTCATTTCTTGAGCGAAGGCGCTCCGGACGATCTCGAGAATTGGGTACTGAAGCCGCTGTACTCATTCGCGGGGCTGGGAGTCGTCGTGGGCCCAACGCCTGCCGATATTGCACAGATAGGCGATCCCTCGCAGTACATTCTGCAGGAGCGAGTCGATTTCGCGCCTCTGATCGAAACCCCGAAAGGCGGCACTAAAGCGGAGATCCGCATAATGTACCTGTGGGTGGATGAACTGCGCGCGGTCGCTACAATCGTCCGGATGGGGCGCGGCAAAATGATGGGCGTCGATCACAATCGTGATCTCGAATGGGTCGGAGCCTCGGCAGCCTTTGTCGTATGAAACCAGGGTTTGGTCCGAAATACCTCGAGGACCTGGCGGTGGGCGACCGCAACCAGACGGCGTCCATCGAAGTGACGGAATCCGATTCGATCGCGTTCGCAGAGCGCTACGACCCGCAGCCCATGCACACTGATCCCGAGGCTGCCGCGCGCGGCCCGTTCAACGGCCTCATCGCGAGCGGGTGGCACACAGTGGCCATGGTGATGCGCCTGATGGTCGACTCACACCCTCTCGGAAGCGCGCCCCTCCTGGGATTGGGCGTGGACGAGTTGCGCTGGCCGAATCCGGTCCGGCCGGGCGATACGATTCAAGCTGAAACGGAGGTGGTCTTGATCACTCCTTCAAAATCGAAGCCGGATTACGGAGTGGTGCGCTTGAGAGTCACCGCGCGCAATCAACGCGGAGAGCCGGTCTTAGTGATGACGCCGAACCTGTGGGTAGCGCGGCGCACCGCAACGGAGAAGCCCGTCCCAACCCAAAAGTAAGCCGAAACTACAAAGCCGTCCGGATCATCAGATCAATTGGAGATGATTGATGCCGGCAACCAAGACTGCAAAACCCCCTGTTTTCCCAACCCGAATCGATCTGCCGAGCGAGGATCGGACGGCTCTGATCGGCCTGTTAAATGAGCGGCTTGCAGACACGATGGACCTCTACTCACAAGTCAAGCAGGCACACTGGAACGTGAAGGGGCTAAATTTCTTCCAGCTCCATGAACTTTTTGATCAACTGGCGGGCGAAGTTCTTCCGTTTGTCGATCAGATCGCCGAAAGAGCGACGGCGCTGGGCGGGACGGCGATGGGTACGGTACGAATGGCCGCTGGCCATTCAACCTTGCCGGAATACCCGGAGGCAATCGACGAGCAATATCATCTGATCGCGTTGATTGACCGTTATGCCGCCTTCGCGAGGAACGTCCGCGACGCGATCGATTTTGAAGACCACCATCATGACCGCGACACTGCGGACCTGTTTACGGAGATCCCTCGAGCGGCTGACAAGCATCTGTGGTTCCTGGAGGCCCATCTTCAGAGCGCGCCCGAGGCGTGAGTCACGCTCGCGAGCATAGCGCCGTAAGCCCGCGCACATCAGGCAGATTCTCCAGCTTCCGAACGAACTCCACGATGTTCCTGGCTTTGCTCACAGGCCATTTTGCGAAGCTGGCGCAATCCAGGAACTTCATCGCGACTTCGTCATAGGACATGGGACGGGCCGGACTCCCCTTCGCGAAATCGGCGCGCCCTGAAACCGTTCGTCCGTCCTTGAGTCGGATGTCGAGAATCGTCGTCATCTTGTTGTAGCCCGCGGCTTCGGCGACGGAATTCACCCCGAAGTGAATTCGCCGGATCATCTCTTGCACTGCAGGCCGATTCACGACCTCATCAGCAAATTCGTTCAAACCGGCCTTGCCGTAAAGAAGCAGCGAAGCCATGCAGAATTCCATGCTGAATTTCGCTTGAAGACCGTCCTTCGGCTGGTGATGAATGAGCGCATTGGGCATGTTGCGGTTGGTACCGACGTCGACACGCTCCACCTGGTCTGCGGTGATGCGATGCTCGCGGATCAATCGGAGCATTTCGGTCATTCCGGGATGTGTAAGTGACCCCGACGGGAACGGTTTGATGGAGACGCCGGGCGAAAGGAACGTCCAAGGGTTGCCGAGCTTTCCCACGATCGCGCCGGGATCAAAGCCCCCGCCGGCGGCTTGAAAGAAACCGCGAGGCGCTTCCAGGATCCGATCCGCGGCAGTCCACCCGAGCGATGCAAGCTCCGCGGCGACCACACCGCTCTCCGCGGCGCGTCCTGCATGGAACGGTTTGGTCATCGTACCGAAATTCTCGCGCAGCCCAGCCGCTTCGCTGGCGGCGATTCCGAGCGCGCAAAGCAGGCGGTGGCGGTCGAGTCCGTAGAGCTTAGCCGCGGATGCGGCGGCGCCGAAGACACCGCACGTGCCGGTAGAGTGGAATCCCTCCTCGTAGTGGCGTGGCGCGATGGCCTCGGCGATTTTACATTCAACTTCGACGCCCACGTTGTAGGCGAGCATCACCTCTCGTCCGGATATCGACCTGGTCTCGGCCAGAGCTAAAGCCGGAGGAAGCGCCGGCGCAGTAGGGTGCGTCAGCAGTCCGTAGACGCGATCTTGCGCCACCGCTAGCTGGGTGTCGTCGTAATCATCGGCGTGGATGCCGACGCCGTTGGCGAAGGCGGCAAACCGCGCCGGAGCCTTGATCTCGGAACCGATCACGGTGGCCGCCTTCGGCCCGGTGCTCGTGAGTCCCGTTGATGTGAGATAGTTGCGGATTATTTCGCCGGACTTCGCGACCGAACCTGACAACGCCAGACCCAAGCCGTCAAGGATGGATTTTCTGGCAAGCTCGATGACCTCGGCGGGCAGGTCCGGGTAACGCGTGTTCAAAATGAAATCGGCGACATCGCGTGTCAAGGACTCGGTCTTTCGCGACTCGCCCACTGATCCCGCCTGCGGGAACGCAAGGAAGCTGTAGCCCGCACCGATGCCGAGGATGGACGCTTTTGTCAGGCCGCGTCGTGTCATGCTGCCCATTATCGGGCATTTATCACCGCATCTCGATCCGCGGTTCGACGCCAGCACCAAGGTCCGGGTCTAAGAATCCGGACCTTTGCAATACAGTTTGCGCCGGCGACGTTAAGGCGGGCAGACCGCGAAATTGTTGTTGTTATAGGCGTCGAGCTGTGCAGCCACAGTATTGGCCAAAGCCTGGTCAGCGGCCGACATCAGTTTAGCGTAAGCGCCCGTCCCGGTGAATTGGTACTTGTTCAGAAGCGCGTATGCTTGATTGACCGCGTTGTCTGAAGCCGGGCAGCGGAAGGCGCCTGCATGATAATTGAGCACGGCGGCGACGTACTGAGCCGCCATGTTATATAGAGGATCGCTGGCCATCTTCTTCCCGGTCTTGATGTCCGACTTGTTCAGGATAGCGACGCCCACCTGGCACGTCGTGATCGAGAAATAATCGTCCACCAGAACCGGCAGATTTGCGTCAAGCAACGGCGCCTGGCCGCCACCCGTACACGAAGACCAGTTCTTCCAGAAGCCGATTGTACGGGATAGACCACCTGGCGGCCTGCTGTTGTCGATTCTGAACGTGTTGAGCCCAGGCGACAGCGGAAGAGCTGTGCCGGCGCCGATGTTTGTGCAAACCGTACTGTTGTCACCACTGCTGTTGAAGACCGGCCAGAGATTCGGCAGATTATTCTTCCAGCCGGGCATGACCACCTCACAGAGCTGGTACGTTTGGTTCGGATCCAGCTTTGTCGGGAAAGTGATGGTTCCAGCGTTCCCAAGATTGACCACTCCGCTCGCAAGGATCGTCCCAGCGGCCGTAGTCGAGGCTCCCTGGCGAAGCTGGAATGTAAAGGAATCGGCCGCCGTGAGCAAGCCCCCCGCGATCGTCTTGATCACTTGCACCTTCGACGCCAATGTGTTCGTAATTGTGCAGACCTTGTTGTCGCCTGCCCCAAGCAGAACCGAGCCGTCAGCGGCGCATGCTCCGCCAAAGACGGGAAGGTAATCGGACAGGTTTGTTCCGAAACCAGCCGTTTCAGTCACCTTATGGGAGCCCAAGCCGAGCATGACCACGCCGGTGTTTCCGCCGTCGCCGACGTCAGTCGCCCGGGACACACCATCGATAAGCAGGTTGAATTTGCCCGGATCGTCACTGGGTATCACGTACTTGATGACCGTAAGGCTGGGATCGCGCGTGTTTGTGATGGTGCAGACTTTGTTCTGGCCCGGCGAAAGAGTCACGGTCCCGTTGGAGGCGCAGTCCCCGCCGATCGCTGTTATGTAAGTCGCAAGGTCCCCGACTGCCGCCGTCTCGCTTACCGTGTGAGTCACACCGCTCGCCACTACCACTGCGCCCGTCGTGCCGCCGTTGCCCACCGCCGCGCCGGTCCCCGCAGTAGCTCCGTCGATCAGCAGGTTGAACAGTCCGGGATCGCCGGGCGGATTCAGAACCTTGTTGACTGTCAGCGTGGCGTTCTTCGTATTAGTGATGGTGCAGGTCTTGGTATCACCCGGCTGAAGCGTGATATGCCCGCTTGAGTCGCAGGCCCCGCCAAACACTGCGGTGTAGTTGCTCAGGAGGGTGCCGTTGGCGCCGGTCTCTCCTACCGCATGTTGCACGCCGGCACTCACCGCGACCGCTCCCGTTGTGCCATTGTTGCCCACCGCCGCGCCGGTCCCCGCCGTCGCCCCGTCGATCTGTAGATTGAACCTTCCGGAGTCAGAGCTTGGGAGCAATGTCTTGGTCACCGTGAGCGTTGCGTTCTTGGTGTTAGTAATGGTGCAGGTCTTGTTGTCCCCCGGCTGAAGCGTGACATTCCCATTGGAGTCGCAGGCCCCGCCGATCACCGCCGTGTAGTTGCTCAGGAGCGTGCCGTTGGCGCCCGTCTCACTCACCGTGTGCTGGACCCCGGTGCTCACCACAACCGCGCCGGTTGTGCCGTTGTTGCCAACCGCCGAGCCGGTACCCGCCGTCGCTCCGTCGATCCGCAGGTTGAACGTTCCCGCGTCAGCGCTTGGTACGAGCGTCTTGGTCACCGTCAGCGTGGCTTTCCTGGCGTTGGTGATAGTACAGGTCTTGTTGTCGCCGGGGTTGAGGGTAATGCTTCCGTTCGACGCGCAGTCGCCGCCGATCACCGTAACGTAATCGCTCAGGTTCCCCACCGCAGCCGTCTCACTCACGGTGTGTGCAACGCCGGTCGTGACTACAATCGCGCCGGTTGTGCCGCCGTCACCCACGCTGGCGCCCGTGCCCGCCGTCGCTCCGTCGATCCGAAGATTAAATCGTCCGCTGTCCCCGCTCGGGTTCAGAATTTTGTTGACCGTCAGCGTCGCGTGACGCGTGTTGGTGATAGTGCAGGTCTTGGTGTCGCCGGGGTTGAGGGTAACGCTGCCGTTGGCCGCGCAATCGCCGCTGATCACGGTATCGTAATCGCTCAGGTTCCCCACTGCGGCCGTCTCGCCCACCGTGTGTGCAACGCCGGTCGTGACCACAATCGCACCCGTCGTGCCGCCGTTACCCACGCTGCCGCCCGTGCCCTTCGTCGCTCCGTCAATCTGCAGGTTGAACCTCCCCGCGTCCCCGCTGGGGTTCAGCACCTTGTTGACGGTCAGTGTGGCGTTCTTGGAATTGGTGATGGTGCAGGTCTTGGTGTCCCCCGGCTGAAGCGTGACGTGCCCGCTCGAGTCGCAGGCTCCGCCAAACACCGCGGTGTAGTTGCTCACGAGCGTGCCGTTGGCGCCGGTCTCTCCTACCGTGTGTTGCACACCGGCGCTCACCGCGACCGCTCCCGTGGTGCCATTGTTGCCCACCGCCGCGCCGGTTCCCGCCGTCGCTCCGTCGATCTGCAGATTGAACGTCCCGGTGTCAGCGCTGGGTACCAGCGTCTTGGTCACTGTGAGTGTGGCGTTCTTGGTGTTCGTGATGGTGCAGGTCTTGTTGTCCCCGGGCTGAAGCGTGACGTTCCCGCTCGAGTCGCAGGCTCCGCCGATCACCGCCGTGTAGTTACTCAGGAGCGTGCCATTGGCGCCTGTCTCGCTCACCGTGTGTTGAACACCGATGCTCACCACAACCGCGCCGGTCGTGCCGTTGTTACCCACCGCCGCGCCGGTCCCCGCCGTCGCCCCGTCGATCTGCAGGTTGAACGTTCCGGTGTCAGTGCTCGGTACGAGTGTCTTGGTCACCGTAAGCGTAGCGTTCTTGGTGTTGGTAATTGTGCAGGTCTTGTTGTCACCCGGCTGAAGCGTGACGTGCCCGCTCGAATCGCAGGCCCCGCCGATCACCGCAGTATAGTTGCTCAGCAGCGTGCCGTTCGCGCCCGTTCCACCACAACCGCCCCGGTCGTTCCGTTGTTGCCCACCGCCGCGCCAGTGCCCGCCGTCGCCCCATCGATCTGCAGATTGAAAGTCCCCGTGTCAGTGTTCGGTAAGAGCGTCTTAGTTACCGTGAGTGTAGACTTCCTGGTGTTGGTAATGGTGCAGGTCGTAGTAGTGTTAACCGCCAGGTTGCCCGTCGACAAAGATGTGCCGGACACTGGCCCGGAGCCGCAATCGATCGTTGTCAGGTAATTTGACAGGCTCGTGCCGGTGCCTGCCGTCTCGCCGACGGTATGGGAACCCGCACTCACCACCTGGGGACCGGTAGTGCCTCCATTCGCGACATTGGCGCCGGTGCCCGCCGTCGTCCCGTCGATCTGCAGGTTGAATAAGCCCGTGTCACTGCTGGGCACCACAACCTTGTTGACGATCAAGACGGGATGCTTGCTGTTGTAGTAGTCGCATCGGACGTTTTCGCCCTCACTAAGAGGTATGCTGGCGCTGGTTCCGGTCACCGTACCAACGGATACGCCAGCGTCGGTATCTGTGCAAGTGAGAAGATCCAACGTCCAGCCGTTGTTAGTCTGAGCTGTGGATAGATTCTCGGTAATACTGTAGGTCTGGAAGTTGACGATGTTCGCGAAAACTTTGGTGTTGGCACCAGCGGTAACACCGTCGTCCACCAAGGAGAAGGGGGATGTAACAGGGCCGGCTGCGGGGCTGGCGCTGAAGCTGAACTGTTCCGAACTTTGCGGGTTCGCGTGCTTCACGATGGTTATCGAACCCGGGAAAACGACCGCGTCCGCAGCGATTTGCTTGTCCTGGCTGCCACCGCCCCCGTCAAGAGCGACGAAATGCGTGTGATAAGAAGAGCCGTTTACCGAGAGTAGCGTGTTCAGATTGCCCCAGTTCAGCCGTGTGGCCAGGTGGTCGCCCCAAGCCAACACGACCGTACTGGAAGTAGCCGTGAACGTAAGCGTGATGTTTTGCGTGGCGCTTGACCCCGCGTAGGCGCCTGTAAGACCGTAGGCGCTTGCATTGGTAATTGCTCCCCCGAACATTGCAAAACTGCCCGGCGCCACCGGTTGCACCGACGTGTTAATCCCGTTAGCAGCCAAGCTTGGATCCAGCGGGATCGGGAACAGGGTGGGCGGACCCGAGCAACCGGTCACACCCAGGCAGGGGTCAGCCTGTGAAGGATACGCCAAGGTCCGGTTGAAGCTTGTGAGGTAATCGATCGCATGCTTCCCGCCGTCGGTTACGTCCCATCCGAACTGGACTGTATGCGTGCCGAGCGTCAGACCGTCCATAACGACGCGGTAAGGCGCTGAGTCGCCCTCATTGTAGTGAGCTTTCCCCGAGTTCAAGTTACCGTTGATCCAGACGCAAGCGGTTGGCGCGGTGGCCGGGCCATTGCTGCACCCGTCCAAGTTCGCACCGTCGGAAAACGACGTCTGGGCCGTCAATCCGGAACTCACTCCCGTCGCCGTCAGAGTGAAAATCACACCGTAGTCATGAATGTCTGTCGAAAACTGGCTGTTGGCGATCTTCCCGGAACTGTCCGCCACGGCCTGATACGTAACATCCGGATCCGGGCCGTTGGTTTCGTGAAAAACAAGATTGACAGTCTCGCCCGGTTGCCACCCGGTGCCGCTTACAACTACTGCCGTGTTTGGCGGGTAATCGTTCCTGTCGGTGGTGATGGTCGCATATCCCACCACTTCCGCGCTGGAAAGCGTACTGCTGCCTGCCGTTCCCCCGGCCATCATGGCCTTCCCGGGGCCGGTAGGGGCGCCGGTCGCCCCGGTTCGCGGGGATTTGAGATCTCCGATGCGCTTGAATAGGCCCTGCCAGGGGACGTACAGCTCGACTGCGGACAATGCCGATCCGGACGAGGTCCCGCCAACAATCAGAACGCTGTTATTATCCGGGAGCCGAATGGCCTGATGCCCGTGGCGCGGGGTCAGCATGCCAGGCGCCGGCGAGAGTGTGTGCTTTTCGGGATCGTAGAGTTCGGCTACCGCAAGGTCGCCGGATCGCCCCTCGCCGCCCGCCAACAGCACCTTTCCGTCAAGCAGAGTGGTCGCCGAAAGACCGGATCGCGCTAGCAACAGTTTGCCCGCAAACGAAACAGAGCCGCGTGTCGGATCGAAAATCTCAACTGAGTCGAGCACATTCGTTCCATGCGACCCGCCCGCGATCAGTACCCGTCCGTCCTGGAGGACGGCCGCTGCATGGTTCTTT
>QHXU01000038.1:14622-24254 GCA_003223065.1 Acidobacteriota bacterium
AAGCATTCAAGAGCCCAAAAACGTTGTGGAGAGGATCGAACGTTTCGATGCTGGCGAGGGCGGATCCGTTGTTTTCGCCTCCCGCGATCAATACGCTACCGCCCTTGAGCCGCGACGCGGTGGCTCCGGAGCGCGCCGCCATCATCGACCCTACAAACGACCACTTCTTCGTCACCGGATCATAGACTTCGGCAACATTCGAGGCTGTAGCTCCGCTCAAACGGCCGCCCGCCACCAGCACGCGTCCGTCTTCGAGCGCGGCGCATACATGATCGGCGTGTGCGGAAGACATGGGAGTCACAGCGTTGAAAGCGCCGGAGGAGTCGAATACCTCCGCTGTGTTCAAAACGCCGGAGGAATCTTCACCGCCGGTAATCAGAACGCGGCCATCGGAAAGCTGGACAGAACAGGCGCCAGCCCGGGCGCTCTGCATTTTGCCCACGGCTATCCATCTATTGCTGGCTCGCTGAGGTTGGAAACTGTACAAAAGAACACCGAACGCGAATGCCAATAAGAAGGGCAGGGCGAAGTATCGAAGGGTGCGGCTCATATCTGCAGATCTCCCGGTTCTTTTCTGAATCGATGAAACGTAAGCGCCGTATTTCAAATCAACTACCGGTCGCGCGCTTCCCCCGAATGCAACGCGTCCAAACGCAATTCATCTTTGCCCCCAAACCGGCAAAACAGGTTTAGAGACCAATGTTTTAATACTCAAGTGTGGAAAATTACCAACCTATATCGAATGTGTCAAGCCTGGTACGTCTCATTACTTGCAGCATAATTTCCAAAATTTCCCAGTACTTCTCACACAAACTGGATCAACGCCCGTCTGGTCGTAGTACTTTGAGCGGGCCCCCACTGGGCATGCTCGCGAGCATCTGGGCGGGTTAACATGTTGGTTAGCGCGCCGGGCAAAGGACGGCTAACTGTGTGGATCAGCCCCAATCATCCGCTGCGGAGCCTGTTCACGGATTTAGTGAATAAGGAGTTGCCGGAGCGCGAAATCGCAGCGTATGTTGCGAACCTGTTGGTTGACTTTACGCACGTGGTTCACCTCTACCGGATTCGGGACTCGCGCGGAAAGCGTCTGGAAGAGGTTGGCGAGATGCTGGTGGAATCGAATCCATTATTCGATACAGGGTCGTTCGAGCGAGAGCGCGAGGTGCGCAAGCACATCGGCGATTACACACTCTTTTTGACGGGCTTGTTCCCTGAGTACGTCGCGGCGCTCCCACGCCGCGGTTTACGGCTGGACAGCATCATCGATTATATGAAAGCTGGCAAGGAATCCTATAGAATCGTGGCCGCGTTTGATCAATTCGAGTATCGACGCGTGGCTCCGCTATTTCGGCGTCTGGCGGAGCAGTTCGAGTATTGCGTTTATGGGCTAAACCGTGTGAAGAGCGATCTGGAGATGCTTCGCGAGGAGCAATACCAGGCGTGGCGGCGCAACCTGCTCAGCAGCTGAACACGATTCCTCCGCTTGCACAGACGCGGGGCTGTCAGTACCAGTACATTGACACGAAGGTTCAGGACCTGCACGCACATTCCCAACCCCCGTGTTCTACCTCTTCCACTCCAATGTCTCGGTCAGACTCACTCTGGCACTTGGATAAATGATGAGTTTGAAGCGCACGGCGTTCGCTGAATTTCTGTAAATGATGCTGCCATTCTGGAGCTGGGCTGGATCCAACTCAACCGGTTTCGGGGGAAGGTTGCCGTCTTCGATCTCGAGGACGCCGCTCTGCGCGGCGCGGATCAGGGGCGAATGCCGGTTCCAGGTCACATTCAGATTGTCGTCGGCCTTGGTCACTGAAAGACCCAGCGAAATATTCTGAGTCTCGCTGCTCGGTGCCTGCGGACCGAGCGACAGCGCCCATCCGAGCAGGACCCCGAGCAGCAGGAACACGAATGACAAGGGAAGCCAAACCCAACCGATGCGGAATCGTGGTTTCGCGAGGGGCCGGTCATCGTAGCCGGGTCCGCTCTCCGGCGGAGCGCCGCCGGCGTTGTCCGGCTGATCCTCAGCGGGCAAGTCACGCCCGCGGGGCCGGTTGTCTTTCGGAGGCCGCGGCAGTGGAGGCTCCCGCCCGATCAGTTCGCGCTGAAGAAATGGGAATTCGAGTGGAGTCGCCACCTGAAAAGTGCCGTTTTCCCGGAAGAAGAAGCCCGCGACGCTTACCTTGGTAGCAAACGGCTTGATCAGTAGAGCAATATGCGCTGGATCTGGGAAATGGCGATTGAGGAGCTCCAGGTCCTCCGGCCCGAGCGAAAGCCCGTCGCGCGTATGGCTGCGAAAATAACCGACTGCATAGGCGCGATTCCCAGCCTTGGGCTGCCATCGTTCGCACGCCTGCTCGAACTCGGACCGATCTTCATCGGTGAAAACGTAAGAGGGACCGCGCTTGTAGTTGCATAGGACAGCCTCGAAATCCTCGACGCGCACGATTGTCGGATCGCCGCGTTCGATGGCGCCGATCAGGATGCCCCCGACCTCCGCTCCGCGCTTCGGGACCACTCCGAAGCCGCGCATCACGTCCGCGAGCAGCCAGTCCACGGCTTCCAAATGAAGATGAACGGCAACCGGTTTTCCGGGGACCTCCCAGACGTAGTAACCGCCGACGTCTTGTGTCTTTGCCGCCATTTCAGTTTCAATCGTACTACGTGGCTGGAACGCTCTATATCGTTGCGACGCCGATCGGACATCTGGACGACATTACACTGCGCGCGCTGCGCGTTATGCGCGAGGCGGACCTGATCGCCTGTGAAGACACGCGTCACACGCGCAAACTTCTGGAGCATTTCGGCATCGCAAAGCCGATGATAAGTTATCACGAGCACAACGAGTCCACGCGCACCTCGGAACTGATGGAGCGGCTCGAAGGAGGCGCAAACGTGGCGCTGGTTTCCGATGCCGGCACGCCGCTCGTTTCCGATCCTGGCTACCGGCTGGTGACAGCGGCTATTGCGGCAGGAGTATCCGTCGTGCCGGTTCCCGGACCGTCGGCTGCACTTGGCGCGCTGGCGGCAGCGGGCCTGGCAACAGATTCATTCCGGTTCTGCGGTTTTCTTCCAACCAAGGCGGCGCAGCGTCGAGAGAGGCTTGAAGAGCTCAAGCACGAGACCTGCACGCTGATCTTTTACGAAACTCCACACCGCATCCTGGGCGCTCTGGACGACGTGGCCGCCGTGCTGGGCGCCCGGCCCGTTGTCGTTGCAAGGGAACTGACCAAAGTCCACGAAGAATTTCTGCGTGGCACGGCAGCCGAGCTTCGCGCTGAGCTTGCGGCCCGCCCGGTAGTTCGAGGCGAGATCACGTTACTCATCGGGAAGGCGGAGCGCGAGGCAAGCAACGATGACTCGCCGGTCGAGGAGGCCGTTCGCGCGCTCGAATCGCAAGGGCTGACGCGAATGGAGGCCATTAAACGGGTAGCAAAAGCCCGTGGGCTCTCGAAACGAGATTGTTACCGGCGGCTTACTTCTTGACGCCTGGCGTTGGGCGGGCAACAATCCGCCGGACAGACGAACGGCTCTTTCTCGATCAGCTCGGCGATCATGCGGATGATTGACGGATGGGTGCCGGGCGTGGCCGCGCGCACCATGCGTACGCCCACTTCATCGCAAACGGCGCGGGCGCTCGTGTCGAGGTCGTAGAGCACCTCCATGTGATCGGAGAGGAAGCCGATCGGCGCGATCACGACATCCGAGCGTATTTTGCGCAGATAATCGCAGATATCCGGATCGAGCCAAGGCTGGTCCAGCGGACCGCTGCGGCTTTGATACACGAGCTTCCAGTCTGCACGGCCCACGGTCGCGGCTACGGCTCGGCAGACGGATTCGAGCTGTTCAACGTACGGGCTCGCCTGCGCCATGGATAGGGGAACACTGTGCGCGGTGAAGACCAGACGCCCTTCGGGCAGCTCTGCGAGCGCGGCACGCACGCGATCGGCCGTCGCCTCAAGGAACAGTGGGTGGCTGGCGAAAGGCGGGATTTTGGTGATCGCGGGAGCGCCCTCGCCGCTTTCCGCGCGCGCACGACCGATGTCCTCGATATATTGCCGGCAGCCGGAGTAGGAACCAAATGCCGAGGTTGCGAACGCAAGGGCATGCCTGATTCCGTCATCGCGCATCTGGCGCACCACGTCTGCAAGGAGCGGATGCCAGTTGCGATTGCCCCAATAAATCGGCTGGCGGACGACACCGCGGAGCGCGGCGATTAACGCGCGGGTCTGGTCGTTGATCGGGCTACGACCGTCAAAGTGATAGTAGTGCTCCGCCACTTCCAGCATTCGCTCGCGCGGCACGTTCCGGCCACGGAGAACGTTCTCCAAAAACGGAAGCACATCCTCATGTCTTTCCGGTCCTCCGAAAGAGACAACCAGAAGCGCGTCGTAGCCGTACACCTTCCCATTGTACGGTTATGATTGAAAGTAATGTCTCGGAGACGGGTCTGGTTCGCGACCGCTTTGGTTGCGGTGGGAGCCATGATTTTCGGAGGATTTTCGCTTTGGCGTGCACAGCGCGCCCTGCGTGAAACGCGCAATCGCGTCGCTGCGGAAGCGTCTCTTCGGTTTGATGTGCGGCCGCTCGAGCCGGTGTTGCCCCTGGGACTCGAGTTTGTGGGCGCGCCGGCTGTCTTCACCGACGCTGAGATTTTCCGCGGACACCTTTTCATCGCGGGACCGGCGGAACTCGCGGAATATGACGCGGCCGGCGCGCTGGTGGCGCGCTATCGCGCTGGAGCAGAGCTGCCGGCGGCGCCACTCGTCGCGCTGGCTGCCGGCTTGGCCGGTGACTCGCGCACGCCCGAGTTGTGGATCGGGACGGGGGGCGAGGGATTGGTCGCATTTGACGGGCGCGGTTTTCGGCAGATCCGCGCCGAGGACCCGCGCTTCCGCAAGATCACGGCGCTCCAGCCGCTCGACACGGGCCGGATCCTTATCGGCACGGAAAAATCAGGCGTTCTGGTTTACGACGGCCGCAAGCTGAAGCCGTTTCACCCGTCGCTCGCCGATTTGCCGGTGACGGCGCTGACCGGCAACGATGCAAGCTTGTGGGTCGGCACACTCGACCGCGGCCTGTTGCTTTGGAAAGCGGGCGGCGTCGAGACGATCGACGCGTTGCCCGACCGGCAGATCCTGTCGCTGGCGATGGATGGCGAGACGCTCTACGCAGGCACAGGCATGGGAGTCGGGGAGATCCGCGATGGGAAGCTGGTGCGCGTGGTTGCGCCTGGATATTTCGCGCAGACCCTGCTCGCGGCGGACGGGAAACTGTGGATGGGAACGCTCGAAGAAGGCATGTTCCAGGTGCCGCTCGAGGCGCACCCGAGTCGCGGCCAGACAGGCAATCCGCCCGTTTGCCCCGCTTGCTCGATCCGGAAGATTCTGCGCATCGATGGCGGGATTTACGCCCTGGCCGAGGATTCACTGTGGCACGGCGCACAAGCAGTAATCAGCCGCGAGGACACGCTGCTCGCGGACCGCAACATCGCTGCGTTGTCCATGGATGCGGCCGGGCGCCTGTGGATCGGCTATTTCGATCGCGGGCTTCAAATCCTCGACGCCGGGGGCGGGCGCGGCGAGCGCTTCGAGGACGATCACCTCTTCTGCGTGAACCGGATCGCGCACGATGCGTCACACGGCATTTCCGCAGTAGCAACGGCCAACGGCCTGGTCCTGTTCGACGCGTCGAGGGCGCGGCGCCGCGTGATTGGAAGGGCCGAGGGATTGATCGCGAACCAGGTGACCGACGTCGCGCTGCGGCAGGACGGAGCGGTCATCGCGGCCACACCGGCCGGCGTTAGTTTCATCGATGCTTCGGGCATCAGCAGCATCTACGCCTTTCATGGCCTGGTGAACAATCACGTATATGCGCTTTCATCGGACGGCCCGCGGACGCTGGTGGGAACGCTTGGCGGATTGTCGATTCTCGACGGCACCGTAGTCGAAGCCAGCTTCACCACCTCCAATTCCGCGCTGAAACACAACTGGATCACGGCGATCACACGCGTGGGGAAGGAGTGGTTCGTCGGAACGTATGGTGCGGGTGTCCTGCGGCTCGACTCGCTGGGGAGGTGGGAGGCGTTCGACGATCTCCGCGGAACACTCGAAATCAACGCGAACGCGATGGCGGCAACCGACCGGGCCGTCTATGCCGGAACTCTCGACCGCGGCCTGGCGGTTTACAGCCGCGCCTCCGGACGATGGTCTTTTTGGACTGCCGGGCTGCCGTCACGAAACGTCACGGCGGTAGAGGCGCGTAGCGGCGTTCTGTACATCGGCACGGATAATGGGCTGGTCAAAATACCCGAGCCCGCGGTGGCGAATCCGTGAGAACCGCGCTGCTTTTGTTGACCTTGGCGCGCGCCGTGTGGGCTGATGCCGGCGTCCTGATCCCGTCCACGTCCAAGCAACCTGATCCGAGAGTGCTGACGCTTGAAGAGATGTCCATCGACGTGACCATCGACAACGGCCACGCCAAAGTTCTGGTGACGCAGATTTTCGCCAACCACACGGGGCAGATTCTCGAAGGCGACTATATATTCGCGCTGCCGGGATCCGCTCTGATCTCCGGTTTCGCTATCTGGGACGACGCCACACGCATTCCCGGTGTGATCCTGGAGCGCAGGCGGGCGGAGGAAATCTATAACGATATCCGGGCGCAGGCGATCGATCCCGGCCTGCTCCAGATGGGGGAGCGCGACGCCGATGAGGCGCGCCGGACGTCCGTTTTCAGCGCGCGCGTATCGCCCATTCCGGCCTTCGGAACGAAGCGCGTCGAAATCGAATACCAAGAGCGCCTGGACGTGGAGCGGGCCGAAGGCTACTTCGCAATTCCGCTGCGGCCGGATGTGTATCGCACTCAGACAGCCGGCCGGCTTTCGATCGCGCTCGATCTGAAGAGCGCGCACGCCTTGCGGGACTTCCAATTGCTAAGCAAAGCGTATCCGATGCAGATCGGCGCGCGCGAACCCAAGGCGGTAAAGGGGAGCTTCGAGGGGCGCAACGTTGCGCTGAGCGAAGATTTCGCGCTGAAGTATGCGCTTGACGCCCGGAAGAATTCGCTCGAAATCTTGACGTATCGCGACGGATCGGATCCGGGGTTCTTTGAAGCATCGGCGCTCGTCGCGATGCCGGCAACGAATGTGCCCCTCAGTCCGCGCTCGATCGTCGCGCTGTTCGACACGTCGCTCTCGATGCAGTGGGAGAAGCTGGAACGCAGTTTCCGTGTGCTCGAAGCGCTGCTGCGGTCGTTAAAACCGGGCGACCAGTTCAATCTGTTGCTCTATAACGAAACCGTCACACCGTTCGCGCCCGCGCCCGTCGCGGTTGCACCGGATTCCATTGAGAAAGCGCTGGCCTTTTTGCGCGCGGAAAAGCTGCGCGGGGGAACCAACGTGCAGAAGGCCCTGGAAGCGGCGCTCGCACAGCCCCTCGCCAACGACGCGTACGTGGTGGTCCTCGGCGATCTCGGCGCGACGCGCGGGATGCTGCACAACGGCAAGCTCGGCGAGTGGTACGCGGCAAAGTGGAAGCAAATCGCAGAGGCGCGGCGCCCGCGCACATATGTCTTCGCAATAGGCGACGACGCGAACCTGCCTCTGGCGCGGATGCTCGCGCGCAACAACGGTGTGATCGAGTGGGTGCGGTCAACCGAACCTATTGAATTCAAGCTCGATGCGTTTTTATCGAAGGTCGGCCGGCGGCCCTTGGAGAACCTGCAACTTGGCGTCACGCCTGCCGCGAACTTCAGCCTGATCTATCCGCTCGAGGAAAGCGTATTTCCGGGCTCGGTCGAGACCTGGGTAGGGCGGTACAACAAACCGGGCGGGCAAGCTACTTTCACCGCGCTTGGGACGCGAGCCACCACACCGCTGCCCGCTCAAAACACGGAGCATCCGCATTTGCCGCGAGAATGGGCCAAGGCTCGCGTGGACGCGCTACTCGAAAAGATCGAGCGCGAGGGAGAAGATCNNNCGATCGACGAGATCATTCGCCTTTCACGCAAATATGAATTCGTCACCCCGTACACGTCTTTTCTGGCGGCGCCGCGCGCCCTGCTGCGGCCGCGATTGATCCGGCCCGGCGATCCGGTGTTGCGGGTAAAAACCGATGAATCGATTACATCCGTGGTTGCGATGTTCCCGTTTGGCACGGTGAAGAAGCTGCGCTACCTTTCCGAAGAAGACACTTGGCAGACGCGGTTTCTGGCACCCAAGGATCTGGCCGACGGCACGTATAGCGTACGGCTGCTTCTGCGCGACCGCCAGGGCCGCGTGTATCGCGAATCGAAGACTTTCGTGATCGCAAGCCGTCCGCCAGTGGTGAAGGTTAGGCTCGACCGGCGCCAGTTCCATCACGGCGAAGTGGTGAAGCTGCGGGTGAGCGCATCGGACACAACGCGGACGATCGTGGCGCGTATGTACGGAACGCCGCCCGTGTACCTGCGATGGAATCCCGAGATGTCATCGAACACAGGCGAGCTTGCAGTACCCGCGGCGCTCGCCGCCGGGCGCTATAGGCTGACTGTCACCGCCGAAGACTTCGCGCACAACATCGGGAGCGGGGAGGTGGAGATTGAAATACTTCCCTAAAACGCGGACCCGGGTTTGGCTCACGCTTGGCCTTATATCAGCAGGAACGTTTGCGCTGAACGGCGAGCTGACAAGGTGGGCTGAGAACGTTGACGTGGCGAGCCGGCTGGAGGCTGTTTTTTTCCGCACGGTTCTTTTGCCGAGCGGCAGCGTGCCTGTGCGCCGGCCCCCGAAAGAGACGCGGCAAGCGCTTTCAAAATTGATTGCGTCCGCGCCCTCGGACGCCGAGTTGTATTCGTTACGAGCGCTTGAAGCGGAGCAGCAACTCGATTTCGCCGCCGCTGAGGCGGACTGGAAGAAGTACATCGACGTCGCCTCGGATAAGGGCGAGGCGCGTTTGGCGCTGGCTGATTACTATCGCCGCCGCCTCCAGCCGCGGGAAGAGTTCGAGGCTCTGGCGCTGGCGGCGCGGGAGCCGGCTCCGGCGTCGGAGAAGCTCCTGCCGGAGTCACAACAGCGGCCCTGGAAAACCTACCAGCGCCTGATGACACTTATAGATGAACAGCGGCTCGACCCTGCGCTAGGCGTGTCTCAATACTGGGCGTGGATCCAGCGCTTTCCGGCCGCGTCGAATCTCTACTCGGACTTTTTCTCGTACGCGCTGGCGCATCGCCGCTTGGATCTCGGCGACGACATCATCGCGGCGTACCAGAAGGCTTTTCCCAAAGACGAAGAGTTCCCCCTTGAGGCGCGCGCCGGACTTGCCGCGAAAAACGGTCCGGCCGGGCAAGCGCGCGAAGTATACGAGCGCAGCTTCCGTCCCCTGTGGCCGGAGCGCCTGGTGTCGCGATATTTCGCGCTGATGAGGCAAACCAATTCGCTTCGAGCGTACCTGGAGCGAGCGCGGGCGGACGTGGCGGCGAAGCCCAGGGACCTGGTGAGCGCGGCGCGCCTTTTCTACTATTGGCAGCAGCAGAATAATACCGCCGCGGCGGAACGCGCGCTGGCCGAATTCCGCCAGCGTAAAGAGGCCCAGCGGTCTCCGTGGACATCCGAAGAGCTGCTGACGCTGGCTCGGCTGTTCGAGACATTGCAC
>QHXU01000038.1:24347-35218 GCA_003223065.1 Acidobacteriota bacterium
GTTCTCCGCGCCTGAGCAGCCGATCCACTTCGGCGCCGGCAACCTGACTCTCTATCGCGACGTCGCCAGCATGGACCCGCACCCGGGCTTCCTGAACGGCGTGCTCTCGCTGTTGCTGAACGGGACGAATCCGCCAAACCGGTACGCGATCGAGGAGCAGAGCGCGGGCGCTTACTTCCGGCGGGAGAAGGCTGCGGAGCTGGTAGCGCTGTTCGAATCGCGATTCCCCAATTCGGCGGAGCGTGCAGGTTTACGCGAACGCGTCATTGAAGCCTACGCGGTCTACGGATCGAACGATGGCGTGATCCGCGCCGGCGCCGGGTTTCTGGCGGATTTTCCCAATGCGCCGAATCGCACCTCGGTCGCCATCCGGATGGCCGACGCTTACGCCAGAATGAATCAGACGCAGCCGGAGTTCGCGACGTACGATGCGCTGCTCGTGGAGCTGGCGGGGCGTTCGGGCGGGGTTCCGCTTGGTGCGCTGGCGCAAACCCAGCCGCGTCCGAGGCAGCCTCGCGGGCGGAACTCTTCCGGGCCGCCCGCCGCGGAGAGCTTCCGCTCGCCTGATTACGCGCGTGTGCTCGACCGCTATGTCGCGCGGCTCGTTTCGATGAAACGCATTCCCGATGCGCTGGCTCTGTACCGCCGCGAGATCGACCGGAACCCGAACGATCCTGGTCTCTACGACGTGCTGGCGGCATTCCTGGAACAGAATCGGCTCGACGCCGAGATCGAGCAGGTTTATCAACGCGCGATCGCGCAGTTCCAGGACCACACGTGGGAACACAAGCTGGCGCGCTGGTATCTGCGCCGGCAACGTCAGGCTGATGTGGCGCGCCTGACGCGCGAGGTCGTAAGGATTTTTTCGGGTACTGAACTCGATGCCTACTTCCGGGAGATCGTAGGGCAGGCCGCGCCAGTGGGGCCGGCGCTTTACCTGCAGTTGAATCTTTTCGCACACCAACGCTTTCCGCACCACCTGAGCTTCGTTCGGAACCTTCTCACCGCATATTCGATCCAGCCGACGCGGGACGACTCGGCCTATGAGGCGATCCTCCGCCAGCACTGGTACGACGCAGAGGACCTGCGCATGCGATTCTTCGAGCGGCTCTCGCGGACGGGCCGGCTGGATGCGGAACTTTCGGTGGTCCGGACGTCAAATCCGGCGGCCTCTGGCGGCCGTTGGCAAGAAGCGATGGATCAGTCTCCGGCAGCCGTGCGGATGCTCGCCGAGGGCGAGGCGTGGCGCGGGCATTTTGAAACGGCTGCCCCGATGTTCCTGGCGATCGAGACGAATTTTCCGGCGGACGGAGTGGTCGGCCGCCGTACCGCCGCGGTGTACCGGTCGCTAGGAACGATCGATCCAAAGCTGACCGACACGGCCATCGCCGTCGAAGAAAAGCTCAGCCAGGCTGATCCGCGAAACCGCGCCACCCTCACCAGGCTCGGCGAAATCGAGGCGGAGCGCGAGCGTTTCGATCGCGCAGGCAGTTACTGGAACCGGATACCGGAGATCGAGCCGTCGAAGCCCGACGGGTATCTGGAAGCGGCAACGGTCTACTGGGATTACTACCGGTATGAGGACGCGCTGCGATCGATCGAGCGGGCGCGGAAGCTGCTGGAAACCCCATCGCTGTTCGCCTACGAAGCGGGCGCGATCCGTGAAAACCAGCGCGATTACAGCCACGCGATTCTCGAATACGCCAAGGGTGCGCTGGCGCAACCGGGATCGAACGCGGAAGAAAGGCTGCTGTCCCTGTCGCGCCGGCAGGCGTTGCGCGCGAGCATCGAGCAGCTTACCGATAATCTTGTGTCCTCCCGGAATCCGGAGATGGGAGCGTTCAATCTCCGCGTCGCGCTGCTGCGCAACCAGAATCGCCGGGACGACCTGGAGAAGTTTCTGCTTGATGTCGCAGCCCGCACGAATGTGCCGGAACTGCTGGCGGCGATCGACGACGCGGGCCGTTTTGACGGATATCCGGAAGTGCAGCGAACGGCGATCGAGCGGCAAATCGCCATCTCGAATGACCCCGTGGAGCGGATGCGATTACGGCTCGCGCTGGCCCGTTTCCATGAGGGTCAGGGGCAGCAGGCTCAGGGCGCGCAGGTGATCGATGCTCTTTATCGCGACCATCCCGCGATCCTCGGGGTGGTACGGGCAACCATCGATTATCACTGGCGCAACAAAAACACCAAGCGCGCCGTCGACGTGCTGGAAGAGGCGGCGGGGCGCGCGGAGCCGGGATATCAGAAACAGTTCCTGACTGAGGCGGCGCGGAAAGCGGCCGAAGCGGGTGACTATGCGCGGGCTCGCGGATTTGCGGCGAAGCTGCTCGCAGCCGACCCCTACCGCGCCGAGTACGTTTCTTTGATGGCGGACACCTATGCGCGCCAGGGGAACGATCGGGGCCTTCGCGCCTTCTATGAAGGCAAGATAAGGGCGTTGGGCGCCGCTCAGATCGAGCAGATCGCTGCCATGCGGCGCGCGCTGATCCCCGTGCTCACGCGCATGAAGGATTTTTCGAGCGGGGTGGACCAGTACATCGAAATCCTGAACCGTTATCCCGAAGACGAACTGCTGGCGCGAGAAGCGGCGCTCTATGCCTCGTCGAACGGCGTCGCGCGCAAGCTCCGCGACTACTACGCCAAGGCGACGGCCGATTCGCCCAAGGATTTTCGCTGGCCCATGGTGATGGCCCGGATCGAAACACAGCTCGAGGATTACCCGTCGGCGATCGCTTCCTACACGCGCGCCGCAGGAGTACGTCCTGATCGGGCGGACTTGCTGATGGCGAGGCTCGACCTCGAGGAACGGTTGTTGCGCTTTGACGAAGCGGCGGCCAGCGCCGCGAAAATATATGAGCTCACTTACCGGAATCCGCTGTGGATGGAGAAGCGTGCGGAAATCCGGGCACGGCAGGGGCGGACGGCCGAGGCGGTTGCTGCGCTGAGTCAGGCTTGGATCGAGGGGCGTCCGGATAATGCCCGGAATTTCTTCCACGTCGCGGAAAAGCTCGAAGCCTGGGGCATGCTGGCCGACGCGCGCAAATTCGCAGAGGAGGGGCGCAAGCGCGACCGCGCGGAAGGATTGAGCGTTTACACCAGGATTCTCATGCGCCAGCACGAGTATCAAACAGCGCTTGCGAATCTAGCCGCGCTCGAGCCCGAAATCGCCTCGCCAATCATCCGTGAGATCGGCTTCGTCATCGAGCGCTACTACGCGCCTGAGGAGAAGATCGCGTTCGGCGCGGCGCTCGCAAATCAGCCGCGGCGCATCGATGTCGCCGAGAGCGCCGGACTGGCGGAACTCGAAACCACTTGGCGCTATCAGCGGCTGATCGCCAGGCCCGTCGCGGCGGAAGCGCAGCGTGACCGACGAAGGTTGATTTTTCTTGGGCGGGAACGGCTCAGGTTCGACGAGCTCGGCGCGCAACTTGAGGCTTACGACCGCGCACTGCCCCCGAACGCGGACCATGGCGGCAACTTAGAGGAGGCGGCGCAGTGCTATCGAGCCAGCGGGAACGTCGCGGCCGAATTGCGCGCGCTGCGGCTCGCGCACGATCGCAGCGCATTGAGCGGCTCCCTGTTTGACCGGTATTGTCAAATGCTCGTTGCGCAGCCTCAGCTGCTGGTCGCGGCCATCGCGCGTGAACAGCGATCCAACGCCGCAAACGGGATGGTAAATTACGCGCTTCAGCACGCGGGCGCGGCGGTGGCCCAACAGTCAATCGCAGCGCGCGGGCAAAGGTTGGGACCGCTGTGGACCAGGGCCTACACGGGGCTCGCGGGTTTGTATTATACGAGCGCGGCCGCGCCCGCCCGCGCCGCATTCACCGGCATCTTGGGCGACATGACGATTGGAACACGCATCGGCAAGCCGGTGGATCGGGAACAGCAGCTCGCGGGCGACCTCTGGTTCTACTATGGAGGCCGCTTCGGCGAGTATCTCGGCGCGACGAAGCAGGCGGGCGCCGACGACTACTTACCGGCGATGGTGGAAGCCACTCCGGGGCGGTCCGAGGCGTACTTTACGCTGGCGGAATATTTTCATGACACTGGCAATGCGGCGGTCGCCGCCGCGGATTATCGCGGCGCGCTCGAGCTCAATCCGGCACGGGCGGATGTGCACGATCGGCTGGCGGTGGCCGCCGCGGCTGCCGGCCGCGCGGATGAGGCGGTCGAGGAGTGGAAGCTTGCGCTGGCGGCGTTCACTCGCATGATGGACCGCCCCCACGTTTCCCCGAAGTTCTGGATTGAGCTGCGCGTTACGCTTGATCACATCGGGACGGCGAGAGCTCTCGGCGCGTTGCGCGACGATATCGAGAAATTGCTGCGGCTGTATATCCGCCGCAACGGCGCGTTCCAGATCGACACGTTGCTCGAAGGAGCACTGGCCGCCACCGCCGATCCGGAAGCCGGAGTCACATGGATCGGCGAGCTGGGCCAGTCCGCGCCCGATCCGGTGCAATTTCTGAGCGCGCTGCTCGATCGGCCATGGATTCCGGAGCCTCAGAAGGACATTCTGTACCGTCGAATCGTCGAAAGCGCGCAGGCGCACGCCGCGCAGACCTTCGGCGAGCGTCAATTCAACGCACGCAACCAGGCATGGACGTGGCAGCTTTCCTGGATCGAGTACCTTCTCGCACGGCGCGCGAACGACCGGGCCCGACAGCTGCTCGAGTCGCTTCCGGGTGAGGCGAAGAAGCAGCGCGCGGCCGAGGTGGTTCCGCTCGAGGTTCGGGTGGCGGCGCGAACCGGTGGCCTTGCGGCGCTGTTGGCTCGATATCAGGAATCGCCGATGCTAGAGCAGCTCCGTCTGGCCGCGACACAGCTCCGCGAGCAAGGGGACCCCGGCTCCGCCAGGCGCGTGCTCGAGTTTGTGTACGGATACGAGCTGAAATCCGGAAATCTCGACGCTTCAAGTTTCCTCGGCCTTGCCGGAGTTCGTCTTGAGGAAAAAGATACGGCCGGCGCATTGGCGCTGCTGCGCCGCATGGCACTGGTTTCGGGTCAGGCGTTTACGGGCCTTGAAGCTGCGGCGTCGCTGCTCGAAAGGACGAGCCATGCCACAGAGGCAGCGGAGTTCCTCAGCGCGTTGGTGAAAGCGGAGCCGTGGAACGCGGACGCGAGGCGGCGGCTGGCGGGGATTCAGGGTTCGAAAGAAGCGCTGGCGGCGGTCGCGAGGTCCGCGGATGCGCCCTACGACGCCCGTGTAGCGGCAGCGCTAGCGCTGCGAAAGCTCAAGAGCGAAGCGCTGACGGGCGTCGATGCTGAGCTCGCGCTCCTTTCCGCACAGACGCCGCTCACGGATCGGGAAGTCAGTAAACCGTACTTTGTCCGGTCGAGGCTGGAAGCCGCAGCCATAACCAGAGATCCGGCGGCACGCGAAGAACTGCTTGCCGGCGCGATTGCAGTCGACCCGAAGCCAAGAGCGCCGAGACTGGCCGCGTTCAGCGCAGCGCTAGAAGCCCGACATTACGCTCTGGCCGTCGCGATCGCGCACCAGCTATTGCCGCAATATTTCCGTGAAGACGGCGGGTTCACGCCGTGGATCGCGGAGTCGTTCCTCAGCGGCATGGACAAGGCGAATCGAGTCATGCTGGCGCGCGGGCTCGGAGAGGCCGAACAGCGGCTGGGTGATCTGCGGGCCGCGTCGCTCTATTACCAGATTGCGCAGAAGATCGAGCCCGCCGATAGCGTTGGGCGGAGCCTGAATGCTGTGCGAGTTCAGCTCGCGCTGAATGCGAAGAATGAGGCCAGGCGGCCGATCGTGACGGACGCCCTGGAGCAGGACCATCTGGTTCGACCGAAGGTGAGTGCACCATGAAGAAGCGCTTCTTGCTGTCGCTGCCGGTGGCCGCCGTTTTGGTGCTGGTGGTGTTTTGGGCGCTGGCACAGCCTGCGCCGGCTCCGCTCGCGAGCATATTTCCGGCCGGCGCGCTGGTTTATCTCGAGGCGAAGGACTTGAGCTCGTTGCTGGCGGACTGGAACGCCTCCGTGGAAAAACGCGCGTGGCTCGAAAGCGCCAATTATCAGGTGTTCTCGCGATCGCGGAATCCACTTGAACGCCCGCCGCGGTGGCGGAGTTCGCCACCGCGGCGGGCGTTCCAGTGGATTACGCCCTACTGGGCCCGGTGGCGGGAACGAATTCGGCGCTGTCCATTTACGATATCGGAAGCCTGGAATTCCTTTACATCACTCGCCTCACATCGGCAAGAGCGATGGATACGGCGCTTTGGAAAGCGCGAAGCAGCTACCAGACCCGCAACGCGGGCGGCGTCACCTACTACGTCAAGGAGGACAAAGCATCGCATCGGCTGGCGGCGTTCGCTCATACAAGCGACATGCTGTTACTCGCTACGAAGGAAGAGTTGATCGCGGGCGCGCTCGAGCTGCTGGCGCGCCAGAGCCGGCCTGCAATCGTTTCCGAAAAATGGTTCGCAGACGGGGTGCAAGCCGCACCCCCGGGACCGCGCGATCTGCGGTTGGTCTACAACCTGGAGCGGCTGACGCGAACGCCACATTTCCGATCCTATTGGGTGCAGCGCAATACTGGCGCGTTGCGTGAGTTCTCCGCGGGCCTGGCCGATCTGGAACGGGCCGGCGGCGAGCTTCGGGAAAGGCGAGTGCTTCTGCGCGGGACGCCGGCGGCAGATTTATCCGCGGTCGAAGCAGCAGCCGGAGAACTGCTCGCGCTGGTTCCCGATGACGCCGGACTGTATCGCGTGCGGGCGCGGCCGGCCGCAGCGCAAGCGCAGCGATGGATCGAGGAGAAGCTGTTTGCCACTAGCGTTCCAGCAGGTCCGCAATCGAATCAAGCGCCAGTCGTCCTAAGGACTCCCGACGCCGGAGGCGAACAGGACCTCGAAACCCGCATCGACGAGCCGCCGCTCGGCGACGATCGAAACGCCCGTGCCTTTGCCGCTTTGCGGGAGCGCTTGAGCGCCGCGAGGCTCGATGCGATGCTCGAGGTTTCTTCGGCCCGGCTAGCGCCGGACCGGGTATTCGTTCGCCCGCAATCGGCGATCGTGCTTTTGGCCAGCGACGCCTGGGCCGCGCCTGCCGTGCGCGATGCGCTCACCGCCTCCGTGAGCAATCTTTGGACGAGCGCCGGTCTCGGAGCGGGCTGGCGGGCGGGCCCTGCCGGCGTCGAGCAACTGGACGGGTTGGTGAAATTGGCCATTGCAGTGGACGGGCGCCGTCTTGTGATCGGCGATTCCGTAGAGCTGGTGAACGCGATCCTGGCGCGGCGCAATCGCGCGGCCGCCGCTGGAGCAGTTTATGCGGCCGGCTGGCGCCACGCGCGCGAGCTTTCGAATTTCGAGCGCTTGACGAGGCTGATCGATTTTCCGCAGATTCCGTCAGCGCCGGCCGAGGCAGAACAGCCCGCCGCGCGGGAGCCGATGTTCTTCTCCGAAAACATGGCCAGCCTTGGACGCGCACTCGAGCGCGTGCAATCGGCGACGATCGCCGCGCACGATTCAGGCCTCGTGGTGCGCGAATCCGTGGTCTACAGGTTCGGTCCATGACGGCGCCCTTCCTCACGGCGTTCCTGCTGGCCGGTTCCTTTGAGACCGGCGTTGTCAATTATCTAATTGTGGACGTGCGCACCCGCGAGGTCGTACGGTCGGAGTGGCCCGACTTGGAAACGCCGGTCCCCGCCGGGTCGCTGGTGAAGCCGTTCACCGCGCTGGCGTGGGCTGGCGAGTTTCCGGAGTTCACTTGCAAGGGCAGGCCGGACGGATGCTGGCTTGGGCGCGGGCACGGCCGGCTTCGTTTTCGCGAGGCGCTGGCAGTCTCGTGCAACGCGTATTTCTTGAACCTGGCTGAGGGAGTGAATGCCGCCGCGCTCGAGGTTGTGGCGTCGAAGTATGGGATTCCGGCGCCGGAGAGCGATCGCGCGGAAACACGGATCGGCCTTGGTGCGGATTGGCGAATCCCTCCGCTCGCCTTGGCGCGCGCTTATTGTGAGTTAGCCGCGCGTGCTCCGGAACCACGAGTGGCCGAGATTCTCGCGGGACTGGCTCGCGCGGCCCAATCGGGAACCGCAAGCGCGATCGGCCGCGGGGCGATGGCCAAGACCGGGACCGCGCCATGCGTGGCTGAGCGGCGCCACGCCGGCGACGGGTTTACGATGATACTCGATCCGGCGGAAGCGCCGCGCATGGCAATACTGGTGCGCGTTCATGGGGTGCCCGGAGCTGAAGCTGCCAAATCCGCGGCGCGGATTCTGCGCGCAGCGCGTACGGGGAAATGATGCTCGCACTGGCACTCGCGGCAACCATACGGATCGGCGTATTCGGTCTGTTCCATCCGGTTGAGCTGGAAGTACAGCCGGCCCGCGGGAGCGTGCTGATGGTGGAAATCGCCGGCGAGCGGCAGGTGATCGAGGGCGCGCACTCCGTGCGAATTCGCTCGGCGGCGCTGGTAACCGGACGCGGCCGCCGGCCCGTGCGATTCGTGGTCAGCGTTCCCGGCCAGATACACCGCGAGTTTCTGGGCCGGCTCGAGATCCGGGAGCAATCAGGAACTCTGACTGCGATTGTGGAGATGGATCGGGAGACGGCGGTGGCGTCGATCGTCGCGGCGGAGAGCCCGGGCACACCTTTCGAAGCGCGCAAGGCGCAGGCAGTTGCCGCCAGGTCGTTCCTCGCCGGGTCGCGAGGCAGGCACGATGGTTTCGATTTCTGCGACACGACGCACTGCCAGTTTTTGCGGGAGCCGCCGTCGCCGACAAGCGCGGCCGGCCGGGCGGCCGCGGAGACGCGAGGGCTCGCTCTCACCTATCAGGGACACGTGCTCGCGGCGCTCTATTCGGCAAATTGTGGAGGCCACACGCGTACGCTTCAAGAAGCCGGATGGAAAGTCGGGGAGTATCCGTATTTCGCGGTGGAGTGCCCCATGCGAGGCGTTGTCTCCGGGCACCGGCTCGGGCTATGCCAGGAAGGGGCAGCGGAGATGGCCAGGCGAGGGGCAACATTTCGGGAGATTCTCAGCCACTACTTCCCCGCCACCACACTCGGCGAATGAGACGGTTCTACCGTGGATACGGATGGCCTCGTAATGTCGCCAGCGCCCGATAAATCTGCTCAGCAAGCACGACGCGCGCAAGCTCATGCGGCATAGTAAGCGGAGACAGTGTCAAAGTCAGGTCGGCACGCGGTTTCCATGCTTCGGGCAGTCCGTCGGCGCCACCCACGACGAACACCAGGTCACGCGCTTCGCGGCCGGCCGTTTCCACAAGCGCGGTAAACGCCGCTGAATCGAGAGCGCGGCCCGCGGGGTCCAGCAGAATCTTCGTCGCTGCAGCATGCTTCGCCCAGGGATCAAACCGCCGCGGCTCAATTTCACGCATCTCGCACTTGGCGAAACGCGAGGAGCGGCGCATGTACTCCTCGGCCATGGCGTTGGCGTGCGCGTCCCGCGGCTTGCCGATGTAATAGAGGATCAGCTTCACGCCAGGAACTGGCGGATTCGCTCGACCGCATCCATCAGATTCTCGAGCGAATTGGCGATAGAGAAGCGCAGGTAGCCTTCGCCGAATTCGCCGAAGGCCGTGCCGCTCAGACAGGCGACGCCGGCATCGTTCAGCAGCGCATCAGCCAGCTCTTTAGAACGGCGGCCGGTCCCGGTGATATTCGGAAAGGCGTAAAAAGCGCCCTGCGGCAGACAGCAGCGAAAGCCGGGGAGCGAGTTGAGTCCCGCGCAGAACGCATCGCGGCGTCGGCGGAACTCGGCCACCATCCTGTCAACGTCGTCCTGCGGTCCTTCCAGGGCGGAGATTCCGGCACGCTGCGTAAAGGTCGCGGTGCAGGAGTGCGAATTGACGCTGAGCGTGTTCACCGCGCCGACCAGCCACTCCGGCATCACGCCGTAGCCCATGCGCCACCCGGTCATGGCGTAGGTTTTGGAAAAGCCGTCGAGAATGACCGTCTTTTCGAGCATTCCCGGCAAGCTCGCGATGGAGAGCGGCGGCTGGTCGAAATAGATGCGCGAGTAGATCTCATCGGATAGGATGAGCACGTCGCGGTCGCGCACCAGCTCCGCGATGGCGCAGATATCGGGGGCAGGAATCACTCCGCCGGTCGGATTCTGGGGGGAATTGAGCACGATCATCTTCGTGCGGCTGGAAAGCTTGGAGCGGAACAGATCAAGATCGAAGGAGAAGCCCCGCTGCTCGGCCAGCGGCATGGGCACGGGGGTCGCGCCCAGGAACCGGATCATCGACTCATAAATCGGGAAGCCGGGATTCGGGTAAATGACTTCGTCGCCCTCCTGGAGCACGGCCATCATCGGAAAGAAGATGATCGGCTTGCCGCCGGGCACGACGCAGACATGCTGCGGGCCGACATCGATCGATCGTGTCCGCGAGATATATTTTGCGATGGATTCGCGCAGCTCGGGCAGGCCCTGCGTAGGGCCGTAGTGTGTCCAACCTTCGTCAAGCGCGGTCTTCCCAGCTTCGACGATGTGGCGCGGCGTGGCGAAATCCGGCTCGCCGATCTCGAGATGAATGATGTTCCGGCCTCGCGCTTCGAGCGCACGGGATCGGGGACGCCGTTGAGTTCGTCGAGTTCCGCAATGGCATTCCCTTTTTCCGGAAAAAGGGAATGCCATTGCGGAACTCGACGAACTCAACGGCGTCCCCGATTTGGGCGCGGTCACCGGTGATGCGGGCGGTGAGCCGTCGGCCGCTGTCCAGGGTGACGATGGCGAGTTGATAGGGCGCGTCGGAGACAAACTGCTCGGGGGCCGCGTAGATGACGGTCTCGGTGTAGACGACACCGGATCCGGGAGAGGCGTGCGTGCTCATGCGCTCAGGATTGTCACCACGGCAGTAGCGCCGGAACCGCCCAGGTTCTGTGCCAGGC
>QHXU01000039.1:0-3749 GCA_003223065.1 Acidobacteriota bacterium
TGTCCAGCAGGCCCACGAGGTCGAGCGCGCGTTCCGGTTCCGCATTGCTCATGAACCATTGCCATACATTGCCGGTTCGCAGATTCTCCGCGCTGAGCAGAGTTATTCCGACATCGATTCCGATGACGTACTGGCTCACCCATCCCGTGGTGGGATTGAAGGCGTCCGCAAATCCATAGCGCCCGTAGATCTTTTTCCCATACTTCACCAGCATGGTTCGCAAAGCGGGGATGCAGATATCCGGTGTAAACATCAAGGAACCCGCGGCGGCGCTTGGAACCACCGTCCCGTCGATGCGCGGATCGGTCGGAGAAGAGCCCCAGTCCGTATAGCCCTTATCGCTGTCGGAAGAAGTGACGCCCCAAATGTTCGCAGAGTAACCTGGAAACTCGCGTGACAGCTTTTTACTGAAAATTTCTTGCTGCGCGCGTGTGGCGGTTACGGCATTCAGGAAATAATTCACGCGATAGTTTACGCGCGGCACGATAGAGTCCGACAGCGTGATGGAATCCACCGGCGCAGACTCCGCGGTAAAGCGGTCACGAAGATCGAGCCAGGCCAGCGAGTATTGATGAATGAACAGCGGGCCGCCCCCCACGAAACGATAGTTCCCCACGCCAACCAACGGAAGCTTCCAGGCATCCCAGGTCTCGCCTGAAATCGGATGCGTGGGCGATCCGATCCCGAGCACATACAGAATGAGAAGCTCGCTATAGGTATTCCAGCGATAGGGAAGGAAGCCTCTTTCCGGCGTCCAGCCGTGCGAAAAGTACCGCTGGCTGCCGTCCATCATCCATGGAAAATCGATTCGATTATAAATGCTCGTTGCCAAATCGACGATTTCAGAGTCGTCCTTGAAGTATTGGCGTGCAGTCAACACTCCTCCCAGGAGCAAAGCCGTATCAATGGAGGAGACTTCGCTATGCCAGGCCCGCTCGCCTGTGATGGGATCCATGTAATGGTAAAACCAGCCGTGCTCCTGGGGCGCAGCGGAGGCGAAAAAACGCAGCGCAGCGAGCACCCGCTCGCGCGCCGCTTCCTGGCTGATCAATCGGTGATCGGCGGCGATACAAAAAGCTGTCAGACCGAAGCCGGTTGCGGCTATGCTGGCGACCCGCTCGGTTTTCTCTTCCGCTTTGCCGTTCGTGTAGGCGCGGTCGAGCACCAAGCCGGTGCGAGCGTTTGTCTGCTCCCAGAAATACCGGAATGACCGGCGTGAAATATCGTCTACAAGGTCGTTATCGAGCTTGCTGAGAACTTTCGCCGCGGTGGGGCTCGAAGGTTCTTGGTCCGAGGCGTGCAGCAAAAAGGGCGCTAAGCACACCACTAGCCCTGCCGAAATTGTTCTCAGCGCCATCCCATTACTTGGATGAAGTTGACCGCTTCTTCGTTTCCGGGCGAGCGGATCCTTGTAAGTCGCTGAAAATTCAGACCGATGCGCGTTCTACTGGCCGGGTTTGAGTTCGTCGCCGGGCGGAGATGCAACTCGAACCGCCGCACCCGATGTCAGCGAGTCCGGCGGACTCTCAATGACGGGGTCTTGTTCGTTGATCCCAGAGACCACCTCGACTTCGGTACCGTAATCCTTGCCAAGCGTGACAGGGACGAGTTCGGCTTTGTTCCCATCCCGCACCACGGCAACCTGAAGCCCTTCGGAGCGGAATATCAGCGCGGTCACAGGCAGGATGAGCGCGGTCGATTTCGCTGCCAGGTTCAAATGAACCTCCGCGAAAGCTCCTGGCAGGAGCTGGCCCGTAGGATTGTCAACGTCCACTTCCGTAAGCAGCGTTCGTGTAGTGGCATCGATCGCCGCCGCGGTCCGAACCAGTTTGCCCTTGAAATGACGCCCCGGGAACTCGGCCAGGGTCAATTCGGCTGTTACGCCGGGAACGGCGGAACGAGAGTAAATCTGGGGAACATTGACAAACACGCGCAGCTTGTCCGTGGCGGCCAGGTGGAAAAGCTCCTGGGCAGGCCCTCCATTGCCGGCGTTGATAAGAGCGCCGATATCGGTGTTGCGCGCGGTGATCACACCGTCGAACGGCGCATAGATTCTTTGGAAGGAGGCCATGTCCTCGAGCCGCTTGACGTTGGCGCGCGTGGACGCGACGATCGTCTTCTTTGCTTCATAATCGCTGACCTTCTCATCGGTTTCCTGCTTGGCGACGGAATCCGATTTCAGCAGGGCCTGGTATCGGCCCGCGGTGAGCTCGGCCAGCTTGAGGTTCGCTTCCGCGGTCGCCAGGTCGGCGCGCACCTGGTCGAGTTGCTTGTCGATCTCCGGCGTCTCGATCTCCGCCAGAAGCTGTCCCGTCTTCACGCGTGAGCCGATGTCCACGTGCCATCGCTTCAGGTACCCGCTGGTGCGCGCGTAAATCGGCGCATCGGTGAACGCTTGAATATTGCCGGGCAGCACAACCTCGTTTTTCATGGCGCCGGGCTTCGGATGGATGACGGAGACAGTGGGCACTGCCAGAGCCAGGGTCTCCTGCTTCACTACGGCCGCCGCCCTGATGCGATTGCTGATGCCATAGATCACGGTCGCCAGGGCGATCACCAGGGCGGCGAGCAGCACCAGCGTCAGCCTTACCATTCGCGCACGGCTCGACGTCTTGCGGAGCGCATGCGCCGCGCCATCGGCAGGGTTTTCCATGGTCAGAATCTATTTTCCTGCATCTTGCGCTGTGCGGTCCCGATGCAACAGGCTGAACACCGCCGGGACGAAGAATAAGGTGGCCACCGTCGCGAACATCAGGCCTCCGATCACCGCGCGGCCGAGCGGGGCATTTTGTTCGCCACCCTCTCCCAGCCCGAGCGCCATCGGAACCATTCCAATGATCATAGCCAGGGCGGTCATCAGCACCGGCCGAAAGCGGACGAAGCCGGCATCAAGCGCTGCGTGCGAAGCAGCGTCACCGGCCGCCAGACGCTCCTTGGCGAAGCTGACCAGCAGAATGCTGTTTGCCGTGGCTACGCCGACCCCCATGATGGAGCCCATCAGCGCCGGAACGCTGATCGTTGTGTGAGAAGCAAAGAGAAACATGACGATTCCCGCCAGCGCCGCGGGTAAAGCGGTGATGATAATGAACGGATCGAGCCACGATTGGAAGTTGACGACGATCAGCAAATAGACGAGTACCACGGCCAGCACCAGGCCTTCGAGCAGCCCCTCGAACGAAGTCCGCATGGTCGCGATCTGACCCCGGACGAACACCTGCGCTCCGCGCGGCAGATTCTGGCGGTTCTGATCCACGATGCGATTGATGTCGCGCGCTACGCCGCCCAGGTCCCGATCCTGAACGGAACCAAAGATATCGACTGCCCGCTGAATGTTGTAGTGCGAGACGACGGCCATCCCCGCGCCGCGGCTCGCGCTTGCGACGTCGCCCAGGATCTCCGGCCGGCTCCCGGCCTGCCCTGAGATGGGGATGTTCTCGAGGTCGCCAAGGGATGCGACCGTGTACTGCGGCGCTTGGGTCACGATGTTATAGGTGACGCCGTTCTTGGGGTTGAGCCAATACTCGGGTGTGGTCTGGAAACTGCCGCTCAGTGAGATCAGCATGCTGCTTGCGACGTCGCGCTGCGTGAAGCCGCTTTCCTTTGCCTTGGTGCGATCCACATATAAGTGAAGCTTCGGCTGATCGAACACCTGATGAATCCGGAGGTCCGCCGCTCCCGGGACCTCCTTGAGCTGGCGCAGCAGATTTGTGGCGAACATACGGCTGGCCTCGATGTCCGGTCCCACCACC
>QHXU01000039.1:3775-4369 GCA_003223065.1 Acidobacteriota bacterium
AGAATCTGGCTCACGATGTCCGACGGAAGAAAGTAGAAAGACACGCCCGGAAACTCGCGCGGCAGCCGGTCGCGCAACTCGCGGACGTAATCCTCCGTCGGACGGTGCTTGGGCGCGAGCGATACCAGGATGTCCGCGTCCATCGTGCCGATCGGCGCGGAGTTGCTGTAGGACATGTTGATCGAACTATAAGGGATGCCGATGTTGTCGATGACGCTTGAGAGTTCATGCGCCGGGATCACGCGTCGGATCGAGCCCTCAATCAGGTCGCCGAGTCTGGCGGTCTCCTCGATTCTGGTGGCGGTCTTGGCGCGAAAATGCAGATTGAATTGGCCGGCATCGGTGGCTGGAAAAAAATCCTGGCCGAGCCACGGCACCAGCAGAAAGACCGCCGCGCAGACAACCAGGAACGAGGTGAGGAACAGCCCACGGTGGCGGACGCAGCCGGCCGCGATTTCGCGATAGCTGTTGCGGACCGCTTCGAATCCGCGTTCGAATGCCCTTTGAAACCTCGCCGGGACGTTCCAGCGCGCGGGCTCCGCGGCGTGATGGCCGCCCGCTTTCAGCAGGTACATCGCCAGGGTCGGCACGAGA
>QHXU01000039.1:4413-4964 GCA_003223065.1 Acidobacteriota bacterium
AAAACCACGCCCTCGGCCAGCGGCACAAAAAGATACCGCGCCACGCCGGTGAGGAAGAACATCGGCAGGAAGACGATGCAAATACTGAGCGTGGACACCAGTGCCGGAAGCGCGACCTGCGCCGCGCCGTCCAGAATGCCTGTAATGAGACCCTTCCCCTGATCGAAGTTCCGGTCGATATTCTCAATCGTCACGGTTGCGTCATCCACCAGAATGCCGACCGCCAGGGCGAGTCCTCCCAGCGTCATGATGTTGATCGTTTCGCCCAGAGCGCTCAGCACGCAGATCGAGGTCAGAATCGACAGCGGAATCGAGATCGCAATGATGAGAGTGCTGCGCCAGCTTCCCAGGAACAGCAGGATCATGGCGGCGGTTAGACAGGCGGCGAGGATCGCCTCGCGGACCACGCCGTTCACAGCCGCGCGCACGAACACCGACTGGTCCGCGATCGGCTCGATCTTGAGCGCGGGCGGGAGCGCCGCCGCGACGTGCGGCAATGCGTCCCGCACCTGTTGCACGATGTCCAGGGTGGAGGCCGCGCCTACTTTCAT
>QHXU01000039.1:4979-5469 GCA_003223065.1 Acidobacteriota bacterium
ACTTTCATCACCGTCAAAAGCGATCCGCGCATGCCATCGCGCCGGACAATGTTGGTCTGCGGCGTGAAGCCATCCCGCACGTGCGCCACGTCGCGAATGTAGATGGTGGTCTTGCCGGCTGCCTTGATCGGAAGGTCGTTGATTTCCTCAACCGTGCCGGGGCTGCTGTTGAGGTCGACGTCATATTCGAAGCGCCCGATCTTGGATGTTCCGGCCGGCAGGATCAGGTTCTGCTCGCTGACCGCATTGACGACATCGGTCGGCGACAAGCCTTTTGCCTGCAGCAGGGCCGGCTGAATGTCGATCATGATCTGCCGCTGCTTCCCTCCGTAGGGCCACGGAACCGCCGCGCCCGGCACCGTTGCAAGCTGCGTGCGGATAAAGTTGGCGGCGAAATCGAATAGTTGTTGCTCGGAGAGGCCGCTTCCGGAGAGAGCGAGTTGCAGGATCGGAACGCTGGAGGCGCTATAGGTAATAACGGACGGCGGCG
>QHXU01000039.1:5611-16415 GCA_003223065.1 Acidobacteriota bacterium
GGTTAGCGACCGCTCGAATCCCGACGTCATCCGCTGCTCCATCTCCTCGGCATTGAGCCCCATGTAATTCCACAGGACGCTGATCACGGGGATGTTGACGTTCGGAAAGATGTCCGTAGGCGTACGCAAAATCACGAGCGGGCTGATCAAGAGGATTAACAGGGCCAACACGATGAAGGTATACGGCCGCTTGAGCGCGATATTGACAATCCACACTTCTTGGGGACCTCTCGCGCAACCATTATGCCGCCTGCGATTCCAAAGGTGGGGCGTCGACGCTTCGGGTATAATTCCGCTGATGAAACGATTGGGCCTGCTCCTTCTTCCCAGCCTCTCCATCGCGCTTTGCGTGGGCGCCCGGCCAATTACGCTTGACGACTATTACCGTATTGAGAGCGCCGCCACCCCCGCCATCTCGCCGGATGGGCGCTGGGTGGTCTTCGTGCGGAACAACATCGTAGAGGCCGAGAATCAGCGCCACACCGAACTCTGGATCAGCCCTACGGATGGATCCGCACTTCCGGTTCGACTGACCAGTCCTGCCTTCAGCGCCTCCGCTCCGCGATGGAGCCCCGACGGAAAGCTCCTGGCCTTCCGTTCGAACCGCAAGGCGCCAGGAGCCGAAGGCGAGATCTGGTTTCTGCGAATGGACCGGCCGGGCGGCGAGGCATTTCAGATCCCCGGTGTCGGCGAAACTCCGATCTTCAGCCCCGATAACCGCTGGATCGCGTTCACCAGGAAAACAACTGCCGCACCGAAGCCGCCCGAATTGTCGCCGCTCGAGAAGCAACTCGCACAACGCTTCAAAGGCCGCATTTATGATTGGATGAACATCCGTTTCGACCAACGAGGCTATCTGCCGGATCCGCGCGATCCCGCCGCAGCGCCGCCATCGGAGTTGTACGTTGTGGCGCGCGATGGCGGAACGCCGAAGCAGGTGACCCATCTCGGAGTCGACGTGCGGGCGGCGGTCTGGCGCCCGGACAGCGGGGCGCTGGCGCTGATCGCCGATTCTCATCAACGTGACGAATACTCCTACGAGCGCGCCGATCTTTGGATCGTGGATCTCGAAGGCCAGATCCGGCGATTGACCGACGACGGTTACGAGCACGACTCGCCCGTTTGGTCGCCGGACGGCCATTATTTGGCCTTCCGTCGCCGGCAGGGGCTGAATCAAGTGATTCAGGCCAGGCAGAACCATGGCTCGCCGGTCGATATCTACCGGATGGCCGCCGAAGGCGGCAAGATGACGAACCTTACAGCGGATTGGGATCTGATCCCCGACCCTCCCGTCTGGAGCGCGACCGGCGAATTCGTTTACTTTGCCGGGGCGGCCGGCGGCGACGGACAGCTGTTCCGAATTCCGTCCGGCGGAGGGCGAGTCCAACAAATCACACAGGGTGAGCGAGCCCTCGGCGGCTTCAGCTTTTCCCAGGGATTCGACCGCATGGCGTACACCGCGATGGATGCCGTCCACCCCGCCGAAGTGTTCGCGTCGCGGATGGATTCGGGCGGCGAAATCAAGCTCAGCGCTCTGAACGAGGCGTGGCTGAAAGATGTGGAGCTTAGCCGACCCGAGCGTATCCGCTATCCCAGCCAGGATGGTACCGAAATCGAGGGCTGGATCACCTTGCCACGCGCGGCGAAGGCGCCGTATCCGCTGATCCTCAGCATCCACGGCGGGCCGCACGGCGCCTACGGAAATCACTTCGATTATGAATTCCAGTGGTTGGCGGCCAATGGCTACGCTGTGCTTTACACGAACCCTCGCGGTTCCACCGGCTACGGCGAAAAGTTTCTCTGGGCGACGTGGGGAGGATGGGGCAAACTCGATTATCAGGACGTCATGGCCGGCGTCGACTACGCGCTGGCGCACTACCCGCTTGACCGGAATCGCCTGGGTGTCACCGGATATTCGTACGGCGGATTTTTGACCGACTGGGTTATCACCCAAACCACGCGCTTCGCCGCGGCAGTCACCGGCGCGGGAATTTCCAACTGGCTGAGCGATTACGGCACCGCCGATATCCCTCGCACCAAGGAAACTGAGTTCTACGGCGCACCGTGGGATCAGGAGGCCGGCGAGCGGATGCGCGCGCTGTCACCCATCACTCACGCTGCGAACGTCAAGACGCCCACGCTGTTCGTGCACGGAGAAGCGGACCGGCGAGTGCCGATCGAGGAAGCCGAGCAAATGTACACGGCTCTGAAGAAGCTTCATGTGCCGGCCAGGTTCATCCGCTATCCCGGCAACTACCACGGTGGCTGGCCGCCATGGGACATGGTGCATCGCTATTACAACGAGCTTTTGTGGTGGCGCCAGTACCTTAAACCTTGATTATTTCGCGGCTTTGATTACTTCACGGCGTTGCGCGTGTGCCACCGGTACGCGCCGCACACTATAGCGCCCGACACTACGGCTGCCGCGCTCAGGATGATCTGGTTGCGCGTGCTGCCCATGAGGAGCCATATAGAAATCGCCGTGGCGGCGATGGGAATCGTCGCGCCGCCGGGCACCGAAAACACCCGCTCGACATGGGCCATCTTGCGGCGAAGCACCGGCAGCGCCAGGCATGTCGCCACGTACGAAAGAATACGCGCGATGGCGCTGATCGCCACTAGCGACGCGAACTGGTTGTACATCGCGAATGCCCATCCCACCAGCGCCACGGCAACTATGGCGACGTAAGGCGTCCGGTAGCGCGAATGAACCCGTGCGAACACGGAGGGAAGCTGCCGGCCTTCCGCCATTGCATAAACAAGCCGCGGACCGACGAGCATGATGGCGCTATTCGTTCCGCTGGTTGAGAGCACCGCGCCGGCAGTCAACAAGATTCCGCCGAGTGGGCCGAGAAAGCGGCGGCTCGCCGATGCCAGCGGTGTTTCCGACGCCGCGAGCCCGGGGAGAGTGCCTTGCGCCACGAACTGGATCAGAAGGTAAAGCACGGCTACAAGACAGACTGCCGTCAGCAATCCGATCGGTACGTTGCGCCTTGGATAAATCACTTCCTCTCCCGGGATCACCGCAAACTCGAACCCGCCGAAAGCGAAGATCAACAACAGAGCGGCCTGTTGCAGGCCGGCTGAGTTGGGAACGCTCCACGCTTGCGGGCGGCCCGGGTCCAGAAAGAAAGCGCCCGCTGCGACGAACACCAACAACGGCGCGAGTTTCGAAATCGTGAGCAGGTTGTTCACCCACGTGCCTTGTTGCACGCCCCGAAGATTGATCGCCGCCAGCGCCGCGATGGAGGCTGAAATCACGATGACGCGCCCTGGGCCCGTCGCGGCCGCCGGCCAAAAAAATCCGAGATACCGTGCAAAGGCGTTGCTGATCGCCGCCACGGCCGTGAGCCGCGCCAGCAGGGTCATCCAGCCGATCTCAAAGCCGATCCAGTCTCCGAAAGCGGTGCGCGCGTAAAGGTACGGTCCACCGGAGCGGTCGAACAAGCCTCCGACCTCAGCGAAGCACAGCACGATCAGCCCGGCTGCCAGCGCTGCGACCACATACGCCCATAATCCCGCCGGCCCGAGAATCCTGGCTACTTCCGCCGGCAGCACGAAAATCCCCGAGCCCACCATGCCGTTGACCGCGATGGCCGTCAGGCTGAACAGTCCAACTGCGCGAACCAGCTTGGGGGGCGCGGGCTCCTTCATGCTCCGACGATTCTATATCAAGGCTGGACTATACTTTCGGTCATGATTCGCCTTCTCGCTGCTACCCTCATCGCGGCGCTGCCGGCGGCTGCACAGGAAACTTTCATGGTCCCGATGCGTGACGGCGTGCGCCTTGCGACCGACGTTTATTTCCCAACCAAGAACGGCGTGCGGCTCGAGGGGAAGTTTCCAGCCATTCTGGAACGCACCCCGTACAACAAGGCGGGCGCCGGGCGCAGTTGGGCGGCGTTCTACGCTAGTCACGGCTATGTGTGCGTTGCGCAGGACACCCGGGGCCGCTACGCCTCCGAGGGAATCTGGCACATGATGACGGACGATCCTCGTGACGGCTACGACACCGCGGCCTGGATCGTTAAGCAGCCGTGGAGCGACGCGAGCATCGGCACGATCGGCACCTCGTACACCGGCGGGACGCAGCACGCATTAGCGCTGGCCGATCCGCCCGGCTTGAAAGCGATGGTTCCGGTGGATGCGCTCGCCAATGCAGGCTATTTCGGCACTCGCAACGGCGGCGCTTTCGAGCTGCGCCAGTTCAACTGGATTTTCACTCTGGCTGCTCCTTCGGGAAGTCGCGCCGCCCGCGACCCGGTCACGCGGGCGGTGCTCGAGGAGGCCGCGAAACATGTACGCGAGTACATCCAAAATCTTCCGCTGCGGAAGGGCCTGACGCCGATCCGTCTGGCGCCGGAATACGAGGACTGGCTGGTCTTCGTCATGAGCCATGCCGAGAACGACTCGTATTGGAAACAGCCGGGGTTGAACGTCGTCGACAATGTCGAAAAGTACAAGGACGTGCCGGTCTATTTGGTCGGCGGCTGGTACGACTCTTGGGGACTCCAGACCACCATGAGTTACATGGCGCTCGCCAAGAACAAGAAGGGTCCCGTCAAGATGATCCTGGGTCCGTGGATTCACGGACAGCACACCAGGTCTGCGCACGGCCAGGTGGACTTCGGCCCGGCTGCCGCCATCGATGGGCTCGAATTCCGATTGCGCTGGTATGACCGGTGGCTCAAGAACGCCGCCAATGGAGCGGAAAACGACGCTCCGGTCAAGCTTTTCGTGATGGGCGGCGGCAGCGAGGCAAAAGCGGCGGAGGGCCGGCACCTCCACGGCGGCGTGTGGCGCGATGAGCGCGAATGGCCGCTCGCCCGCACGCGTTTCACCCCGTACTACCTTCAAGCCGATGGCTCTTTGACCAGCGAAAAACCGCTAGAGGCGAGCAGCCGCACGAGCTACGATTTCGATCCGCAAGACCCGGTGCCGGCCGTCGGCGGCAACATTTCCTCCGCGAACGGGATCTTGCTCCAGGGCGCCTGGGATCAGAAATGCGGCGAGCACGTTTGGAACTGCAAGAACTCGTTGCCGCTTTCGGCCCGCCGTGATGTGCTGGTGTTCGAGACGCCGCCGCTTACCGCTGACGTCGAGGTCACCGGCCCGATTGACGTAAAGCTATGGGCTTCCTCGTCGGCGCTGGACACCGACTTCACTGCAAAGCTGATTGATGTCCACCCTCCCACTGCTGACTTTCCTGCTGGCATCGACATGAATATCGAAGACGGCATCATCCGCGCGCGGTTTCGGAATTCGATTGAAAAGGCGGAGTTGATGAAGCCGGGCGAAGTCTATGAATTCACCATCCACATGTATCCCACGTCCAACCTGTTCAAGGCCGGGCACCGGATTCGTATCGACATTTCGAGCAGCAATTTTCCGCGCTTTGATGTAAATCCGAATACCGGCGAGCCGTTGAACGGGAACCGCAGGATGATGGTCGCAACCAACACCATCTACCACGACGCGGCGCACCCGTCGCATGTGATTCTGCCCATCGTGAAGTAGTGCCAACCGAGGCGCGACGGTCCTGGAACGGACTGAGCGGCTTCTCAGCGGGCGGGAACAATTCATGCACAGCTTCTGCCAGAATGGATTCCGGAGGCGCAAACCATGAATCGACGCAAAGCGATCAAGTCTGTCGTTATGGGGACCGCGGCTGCAGCCGCGGTGACGCCCGGGGCCCGCGCGGCCGGAAAAGACCTCGAAATCTTCCGCCAGCGATGGGAAAAGGCCAAGACGTTCACCCTTCAAGTTGCCGACGCAATGCCCGCTGACGGCTATGACTTCAAGCCCAGGCCGGAGATGCGAAAGTACGGTGAGCTGCTCCAGCATCTCGCCACCAACAACGCTTTTTACATCTCGCGGTTCAAAGGGGATTTCCCGGATTCGATGAAGCCGCCCAAGGAGTCCGACAAGGAGACCACGAAGAAGTACCTTGCAGCAAGCTTCGATTACTGTGCGGGAGTTTTGAAGGATGTGACGGAAGAAGATCTCGACAAATCGTATCCGGGCCGGCCGAACGCGCCTCCGCAAACAGGTTGGGACTGGGTGCTCCACGCTTTCATCCACACAGCGCATCACCGGGGATACTCGGAAGTTTACTTGCGCGAGAAAAACATCGTGCCGCCGCGATATTCAGTCTGATGCGCTGCATCGCAATCCTGACCGCGCTGGTGCCTCTCTCGCTCGCCGCGCAAACGCCACCGCCCAACGATTGGACCATTGTTCCCGGCGTGCGAGTGGGCGCGATTACCATCGACACCCTGCCCGGCGACCTGCGCCGCCTTTTCCCGAAGGAGGCGTTGGAGGAAGAAGAGATCGAGTTGGATGAAGGCATGCTCCAGCCGGGCACCTTCGTGTACCGAAAAAACCCTTCCGAGGCGCTGGCGATTGTCTGGAAAGGCAAGGGGCCGCAGGCGCATCCTAAGGAAATTTTCGTCTGCTACGGGCGGCGGCGCGGACCCTGCCGCTGGCAGGTTTCCGGCGGGATAAAAATCGGTACGCGGATGGCTGAGCTCGAAGCCATGAATGGCAGGCCTTTCACCGTGTCGGGCTTTGGATGGAATTACGGCGGCAACGTGCTCTCCTGGGATGGAGGCGATCTTGCCAGGCTCGATTGCGGCGGAAGGCTGGTGCTGACGCTCGATGGCGAGCGATCGAGACCCGGTGAATACTCCATCGCGATGACGCCTGATGAAGTGCACGCCATCTCGGGCGATCGCCCGATTTCCTCGAGTGTTGAGCCTATGCGTAAGCTCAATCCGGGCGTCGTGGGAATCCTGTTTCAATTCCCCGGTCCGGACAGCAAAAAGTGCAGCTCGATGTAGTCGTCATCGGAGCGGGAGCCGCAGGCCTGGCCGCCGCGAATGTGCTCGATCGCGCAGGACTTCGGGTGCTGTGCCTCGAAGCGCGGGACCGCATCGGCGGCCGCGTTCTGACGGCGCACGATCCACTCTCGCCAATTCCCATCGAGCTTGGCGCCGAGTTCATTCACGGCCGCCCGCCTGAAATTTGGGAGATCGTTCGGAGCGCCCGCCTTGCGGTTTACGATTGCGAGGATCACGCGACTCTCTCGGAAGGCGGCAAGCTTCACGAAGCAAAACAGATGGGCGAACACCTGGGGAGGGTGATGGATGACCTTCAACTCTCGGCCAGCGAGTCAAATGACGAAAGCTTTCTGCATTTTCTCGATCGATCGCCCTACTCCGAAGTAACGAAGCGCTGGGCGACCGCGTACGTCGAAGGCTTCAATGCCGCGCGCAAAGAGATCATCAGCGTCGCGTCGCTCGCTGAAGATGCCCGAGCCGCCGAAGCAATCGATGGTGATCATTCCTTTCGCGTTCTGGCCGGCTATGAGTCTGTGCTGCTTCCGCTTGTTCCGGGAACCGGATTGCGGCTGAACTCGATTGCGGAAGCCATCGAGTGGAAGCCGGGAGCCGCCGCGGTTCACGTCCGCAGGGCGCTCGACGGTCATCGCGAAGTGGTTCGAAGTCGCCGCGTCGTCATCACCGTTCCGCTCGGCGTGCTGAAAGCCGGGGAGACTGGAAACGGCGCCATCCGGTTCGACCCTGAACCGCGCGAGACACTGAGCGCGGCGCGTGCGCTTCAGGTCGGCCAGGCCATGCGCGTCGTCTTGCGTTTCGAGCAACCTTTTTGGCAGAGCAACTCCGAACTATCGGATGCCGGCTTCATTTTTTCAGACGATCCGGTTTTCCCGACGTGGTGGACGCCTCTGCCCGTCCGTGTGCCCGTAATCACAGGGTGGAGCGCGGGCCCGCACGCAGACAGCCTCCTCGGCAAGTCCGACCCGGACATTATTGCCCAGGCGCTTGCGGCTCTTGGGCGAATTACAGGCCTCCAGCCATGCCGGCTTGAAGCAGCCTATTTTCACAACTGGTGCGGCGACTCGTTTTCGAGAGGAGCCTACAGCTACGTGCCGGCGGGCGCGCTCACGGCGCGAAGAACGCTGGCGGAACCGGTCGCCGGCACGCTCTATTTTGCGGGTGAAGCTACGGATGTCACCGGCCACAGCGCTACGGTGCACGGCGCCATCGCGTCGAGCCGGAGAGTCGCGCGGCAAATCCTGGCATCTAGCTGCGCAGCTTAGCGATTCTCTCCCGCATTTGCGGCGCTCCAGGCCAGTCAGGGTGATGAGCGAGGAAATCTTCAAGATCGTCCGCCGCGCGGCCGTGTTCGTTCTTGCGCATGTGGATCTCAGCGAGAATCAATTGCGGATGCGAGAAATGCGCCGGGTCAATCTGCCTGGCCCGCTCCAGATACTTTTGGCCCAGTTCTAGCTGCCCCAGTTCGAAATAAGTCATTCCGAGCTGCGAATTCGCCAACGCGTCGTTCGGCCGTCTCAGGACCGCATGTTGGTTGTACTCTTTGGCTTCGTCCAGCTTGTGCACCGTGACCAGAACGCCTCCGAGGTTGACCAGCGGCTCATAGGCGTCCGGTTTTTCTCGAAGCGCGCGGCGAAAGCATTCCTCCGCCCGATCGAACTTCTGCGTCTGGTAAGCGATGGTCCCGAGGTTGTTCCAAGCCGTTTCGAAGTGGGGTGCGATCTCAACCGCTTTCTCGAGATGTGCCTTTGCAGCCTCCACATCCCGCCGTGCCAGTTCTTTCCGGGCTCGTTCGTACTCGCGCTGCGCCTGATCGGGAATCGCTAGTTCCCGCGTCGAAACGGCATGGCGCCGCACCAGATCGCTGAATACGAAATCCGAGTCTTTGAGCTTGAGCACAACCGTCACGCGCCGCGCAGAATCCGCGGTGCCCGGGCCCACTTCGACCGTGGTGCGGGCCTCGCCGCGGCCAGGAACGAAAACCGCTAGCGTATAAGCGCCCGCCATGAGCTTGCGGAAACGGAAATGGCCTGCATGGTCGCTTAGCGTCGCCTCTGAAAACGGCGTTGTCGCGCCGTAGATCGAGACCGAGGCTGGAGCGTCCGTCTCAACCTGCCCGGAAAGCTCGTAAACGGGTTCTTTCGCGATGACCGGCGCCAGAACACTTGCCAGCAAGAACCACAGCATGCCGCTTCGATTTTATCGCCGGCGCCGAAAGAGTGGCTGCGGTTTCGCGATATGCTGTGATCGGCCAGATCCTGCGATGACGTCTCTGAACGACAACCCATTCGCGATACTGACAGCGGTCGTAGCCCCGGCGATCCTTACAAACGCCTGTTCCGTTCTCGGACTGGGCACCGCCAACCGTCTCGCCCGCGTGGTGGACCGGACGCGGGTCATAACGGCGCAGATCGCGTCCCTCGAACCCGGGACTCCCGGGTACCAGGGGTACATCAGCCAACTCGAGCGGCAGAAGGAGCGCGCAAAATTGCTGCTCGGGGCTCTGCGCGTCTTTTACGCCTCCCTGGGTTCGTTCGCTGCCGCGGCTCTGATTTCGGTGGTCGGATCGGCGCTGGCGTTTTACCAGCAGCAGTTCGCATTTCACGCAGCCGCTGTGATCGGACTTGCGATCGGTGCGGCCGGAGTCATCGGGCTGGTTTCCGGCTGCGCCATGATGGTGAACGAAACACGACTCGCGGTCCAGAATCTTGCGGAAGAAGCAGAACTGGCCCGTACTCATTACGGCTCGCTTTCCCCAAGATGACGGGCCGGTCTTCGGATGAAGGAATTATCAGGAGGCTAAAGATGAAAAAGATTGCTTGTTCGATATCGGGCGTGGCAGCTCTCTTGGGCGCCTGCCTCTTGACTGGCTGTACATCCAACACAACCACGGCGCAAACGCGGCCGCCGGCGAATCCGTTCCCGGGCATCAGCATGGGCCTTGATGAACTGAAAGCCAAATACCAGCATCTCTACGTCGCCAGGCGTCTCAAGCCCAAGAAATGGCCAAACGGCGCTCGCGTCGCCGTCGCACTAAGCTTCGACATCGACAACGCTTCGACTACACTGGCCCGGGGGACTCCCGGATCGGAACCGATGTCACGCGGCCAATATGGCGCCATCGACGGGCTTCCGCGAATTCTGTCCGTCCTCGACAAAGAGAACGTGCCTGCCTCGTTCTTCATCCCCGCGGTAAGCGCGGCGCTCAATCCGGAGATGATTCCGGCGATTCAATCCAAGAAGCGCCACGAGATCGGCATTCACGGCTGGATTCACGAAAATCTCACGGAGTTGAATGACGAGGCCAAGGAACAGGAGCTTCTGAACAAGTCGATCGATCTGCTTACGAAATCCATGGGGAAGAAGCCGGTCGGCTACCGCGCCCCGTCCTGGGCGATGAGCCAGTACACGATCAAGCAGGTCAAGGAAGCCGGCTTCCTGTATGACAGCAGCCTCATGGCGAGCGACGATGCCTACGAGATTTCACTCGACGGTCAACCCACCGGGCTGGTGGAGCTCCCGATCGAGCGTATTCTCGATGACGCGCCTTACTTCGGCGCCGCCAACGGCTCGCTGCCGGCTCCCGACCTGGTGGACAAGATCTATCGGGACGAGTTCGACGTTGCCTATCAGGAAGGCGGGTTGTATGTGCTCACGATGCATCCGTTCTATACGGGACACCGATCACGCGCGCTGTGGCTCGACAAACTGATTGCCTATATGAAGTCGAAGCCGGGCGTGTGGTTCGCTACCCATGAGGATGTCGCCAAATATGTGAAAACCACGCCGGCGGGCTGACTCTTGGCCGAAATCCACCACCGCGGTGGATCACGGCCGGCGCGGAAACGAGCTTGGCCTCATGTTTACAATTACTTAGAACTGGCAAAATACGTGCCAATTATCGGGTAGAGCCGCCCGTAAAGGGCGGCACACCGGAGGAAGAAATGAAA
>QHXU01000039.1:16467-18919 GCA_003223065.1 Acidobacteriota bacterium
ACTCGTACTTTTGCTAATGGCGGGAAGCTCCCTGTTTGCCAAGACCCACGTTTCCATTGGCATCGGCGTCGGACTGGGCGGTTACGGATACTATGCTCCGCCTCCGCCGGTTGTGGTCTATGAACCGCCGCCTCCGCCGGCCGTCTATTATGCACCTCCGCCTAGCCCTGGCCCCGGATATGCCTGGGTCAACGGCTACTGGTACCCTGTGGGTCCCCGATACGTCTGGCATACCGGCTACTGGGCTCGGCCGCCTTATCGCGGCGCGTACTGGATCGCGCCTCGTTACCACGGGCATCACTATTACGGCGGATACTGGCGCCGCTAGTGAGCGGCAAGGAAGCTGAAGTCAGTTGGACACGAATCGGCGAGGAAGAAGCGGATTCAGATGCATCGTGAGATCGTAGACGGAAGCGCCGCAGGCTGCTCCGACGTCTTCCGGGCGGGATCCTTCGGTCCAGTCGAACACTGTGGCCAGGTCGCCGACTTTTACCTTGGGCTCATTCCCGATCTCGACGATCAGATGACTGGCGGACACCGCCACCACCGGAAACAGCTCTTCGCGGATTCGAACCCGCGCGCCCTTGGCGAGGGCGCGCGGCGCGCCGTCTGCGTGTCCTACCGGTAGCGTCGCCATCCACGTGTCGCGCTGGGCCATATAAACGCGCTCGTATCCTGCGCTCTCATTCTTCGGAAGTTGCTTGACGTAGACCACGCGCGTTTTCAGCGCGACGCCCGGCCGCAAATCGAGAATCCGCCGGCCGCGGAACTGCGGCTCGGAGTAGACGCCGAACAGAGCCATCCCGGGCCGGACCATATCCAGGAAAGCATCGGGATGTTGAAACAAGGTGAAGCTCGAAGCCGCGTGCTTCCGGCCCAACCGCACTCCCTCCGCTTCAAGCGAGCTCGAAAGCGTCCGGAAGCGGTGCAATTGCTCCTGATCAAAGTCCGGATCTTCTGTGAACGTCATCATCGTTCCGGCGACTCGGACGCCCTTGTGCCCGGCGAGATCGCGGATCAAAACGGCTGCCTCGCGGTAGGGAACACCGACGCGTCCGAGCCCGGTGTCAACGCACACATGCAAGTCAACCGGCCGCTGGAGGCGTTGCGCCACGCGCTCGAGAGCCGGGCCGAGCGCCGTGTACACCATCGGCAGAATATTCTTCGCGGCCACATCTTCGAGATTCCTCTCATCGAACGGCCCCATCAGCAAAACCGGTTTCTTGATACCGCTTTCGCGTAGCGTGAAGGCTTCGTCTAGCTTCACCACGGCAAAGCCGGCCACCTCCGGCATCGGCTCAAAAACGCGCGCGGCATTCGACACCCCCAGGCCGTAGCCGTTGTTCTTGATGACTGCCAGGATCGGGCGCGAGCCGGCCCTACGGCTGACTTCCTTCACATTGTGGCGCAGGTTGTCGGGATGAATCTCGATCCAAGGATCGAACGAGGAGTCCGTGCGCTCCGAAGGACCGGCACACTCTTGCGCCGCCGCCAGCGCGAGAGCGGCTCGCAAGCATCCGCGACGTGTTGTATCCATATTCCCTCTCCAGCGAATCCTACCACCTGGCGGCGTTTGCTTTTCGAGCGGACGGTTTAATAGCATGCTGAACAGCATGCGACCAGTCCAACTTTTTTGGCTTTTCACTCTGCTGCCCGCCTTCGCAGCTGACCCGAACCTGACCGGGCAGTACCGCGCGGTAGCGGATCGCCTCATCAACGCGGCACTGTCCGACACAGAGGGCTACGCGAAACTCGAGTATCTCTGTTACCGCATCGGCAATCGCCTCAGCGGGTCGGAGGCCCTGCAGCGCGCCGTCTCCTGGTCAGAGCAACAGATGAAGCGAGACGGGCTCAGCAACGTGCGGACAATTCCGGTGAAAGTGCCGCATTGGGTGCGTGGCAGCGAGTCTGCCCGTATGGTCGCGCCTGAGAACAAAGCTCTTCACATCCTGGGAATTGGGATGAGCGTGGGCACTCCTGCGGGAGGGATCACGGCGGACGTTGTGGCGGTTTCCGATTTTACCGAACTTACACAACTGGGCCGGGAGCGCGTCCAGGGGAAGATCGTGGTCTACAACGAACCTTTCCACGGCTACGGGACCACCGTGATTTATCGAACTTCCGGCGCATCGAAAGCGGCAGCGCTCGGCGCGGCGGCGGTCCTGGTTCGATCGATAACTCCGCTGGCGATGCAACAACCCCATACGGGCACCTTGCGCTATGACGACAATCAACCCAGGATTCCGGCCGCGGCTGTATCCATCGAGGATGCCATGATGATGGCCCGCTTGTATTCCGAGGGAGTTTCCGTGAAGGTTCACCTGGAGATGAGCGCCCATCTCGAGCCGGACGTGGACAGCGCGGACGTAATGGGGGAAATCCCCGGACGGGAACGTCCTGAGGAGATCGTCGTGCTCGGAGGCCATTCCGATTCGTGGGACGTCGGACAGGG
>QHXU01000039.1:18961-23181 GCA_003223065.1 Acidobacteriota bacterium
TTCAGCCGCGGCGGACCATTCGAGTGGTGTTCTGGGTGAATGAGGAGAATGGAGGCCGCGGCGGCCAGGCGTACCGCGAATGGATTGGGAACAGCATCGCGAATCACGTCGCGGCCATTGAAATGGACGGCGGGGCGGAAGCCCCGCGCGGATTTGGATTTGGCCCATTTGGGGGCGGCGGCCGCCGGGGCGAAGCGGCATCCCCGCCGGCTCCTTCGGGTGCGGATCTGGCGTCCTTTGCCACACTCAAGCAGATCGCAAACCTGCTGGAGCGGGTTGGCGCCGTAGAAGTCACGCCTGGCGGAGGAGGATCGGACATTTCTCCCATTACGCGCGAGGGAGTGCCGGCTCTCGCTGTGCGGACTGCCGGCCTGCACTACTTCGACTGGCACCACACGGAAACTGACACTCTCGACAAGGTCGATCTGGACGATTTTCGAAAAAACATCGCTGCGCTCGCGGTGATGAGCTATGTCCTCGCCGATATGCCCGGCAGGATCTCCGGTACGAGAGAATCTAGTGAGCCCTGAGGGTCATATATGAGGCTGCGTCTGACTGCACTTGCTCTTCTGGCGTCTCCGGGACTTGTTTGCGCGGCGGAGAGACTCACCATTGAAAAAGCGCTCGAGGTGCGGGGGTTAACCGATCTCCAGTTCTCTCCCGACGGCAAGCGGGTCGCGTTCACGGTCCAGGAGCCGCCCTCCGGCAAAACGTCGCAGCGGCACATTTGGGTGTACGATCTCGCCGTCGACGAACTCCGGCAATGGACCTATTCGGCCAAATCGGAACACATGCCGCGCTGGTCCCCCCACGGAGAAATGCTCGCGTTCTTGTCAGATCGCGAAGACAGCTCACAGATCTGGCTGATGCCGGTGAGCGGCGGCGAATCCAGGAAGCTCACGAGCGCAAAGAATTCGATTGAGTCGTTCCATTGGTCGCGAGACGGAAAGCGCATCGCGTACCTTGCGACGGACCCTAAGACTGAAGCGGAGGAGAAGAAAGAGAAAGACCAGGAAGACGCGAAAGTGATTGATGCCGATAGAAAGCCGGTCCGAGCGTGGACCGTTGACGTCGCAACCAAGGCCGTGAAAAGAGAGACAAACGGTCCGTGGATGCTGCGCGATCTGGATTGGATGCCCGATGGCAAGCATCTCCTCGCGGTGGCGACCGACCGCGCGGCCGAGGAACGGCGCACCGAGCGGATTTACTTAGTTTCCCTCGATAGCGGCGCGATGGAGGAGATCCTGGCGCCGAAGGGCCCGTTCCAAAAAATCCAGGTGTCGCCCGGAGGCGACGCGTTCGCCTTCGTCGCATCCGCGGGCGACGGCCCCACCGCTCACGATCTGTTCACCTGCCGTTTGGACCGGCGGGTTCCTAAGAATGTGAGCGGTCCCGTTCAGGATCGTCCCGTACTCGGCTTTCAGTGGCTGAACGAATTGGAAATCGCCGCGGTTTTTGCGAATGGGTTACATACCGAATTGAATGCCGTGGGCGCGAAGGCGCGAAAGCTGGTTTCCGACGATTCGCTTAACATCTCAAGCTTTGCCGTGAGCCCGGCGGGGTCGGTCGTGTATGTCGCTGAGTCCGCGGCTGTGCTGCCGGAATTGTGGGCGAACGGCAAGGCCGTGAGCCATTTCAACGATGCGTTTCGGGAAGTGCCGCTTGAACGGCCTGAGCTGTTCCGGTATCAGAGCTTCGACGGAACGCCTATCGAAGCCGCCCTGTTTCGGGGCGTCAATGCAAGCCCCGGCCGGCTGCAGCCGCTTGTTGTTCTGGTGCACGGTGGTCCCGCGGGTGCTTGGCGGCTTCGTTTCGATCCGCTCACACAGCTCCTGGTCGCGCGCGGATACACAGTGATGCAGCCGAATATTCGTGGTTCCGTGGGATACGGACAGAAGTTCCTCGAATCGAACCGCGCCGATTGGGGCGGCGGCGATTTCAAGGATGTCATGGCGGGCGTGGATACCTTAATTAATCGCAAAATCGCCGATCCTGAGCGGATCGCAATCGCCGGCTGGTCATACGGCGGCTACATGGCGGAATGGACGATCACCCAAACGAACCGCTTCAAGGTGGCTGTTTCCGGTGCCGGAATGGCGGATCTTGCGGCCGAGTATGGAACCGAAGCGAGGCCGGAGGGCGACGAGTGGTACTTCGGAGTCCCCTACGAGAATCTCGCCGTCTTTCAGAAGTCTTCGCCGATCACGTATATCAAGAACGCGAAGACCCCCACCTTGATCCTTCAGGGCGAGGTTGATACGACCGATCCGATTTCGCAGAGCCAGATCCTCTACCGCGGCCTGAAGAGATATAACGTGCCCTCTGAATTCGTCGTGTATCCAAGAGAACCCCACGGCTTGCGGGAACAGAAACACATCATCGACCGGTACTCGCGCACGATCGCCTGGATCGAGAAATATCTGGGGGCGGAGCAAAAGCTCTCGCAGTAAACCGCCCGACGATCAAGTATCGATTCCGACGGCTTGCTCCACACATCACTAAAATCAGATGCATGCCTTTCTCCATGTCTCCCGAAGAATTCCGGGCCGCTGCACACCAGGTGGTCGATTGGATGGCCGACTACCTGCGCGATATCCGGCAGTATCCGGTGTTCCCCGACGTGGAGCCGGGCGCGCTCGTAGATCGCCTGCCTGCCGCCGGTCCCGAGCATGGCGAACCGATGAGCGCGATTCTCGAGGATTTCAAGAAGCTGATTGTGCCTGGAATCACACACTGGAATCATCCCCGCTTCCACGCGTATTTTTCGACCTCCGCTTCCGGTCCCGGCATTCTGGGCGAAATGCTGGCCGCGACCCTGAACGTCCAGCACATGCTGTAGAAGACGTCGCCGGCGGCCACCGAGCTCGAACAAGTCACGCTGGGCTGGTTGCGGCAGTGGCTCGGCCTTCCGGACACCTTCTTCGGGTTGATTCACGATACGGCATCCATCGCGAGCCTGCACGCGATTCTGGCGGCGCGCGAGTGGGCCTCGCCTGAAGCGCGCCGGACGGGCGAGCGGCGTAGCCTCATTCTCTATACCTCCGAACATGCGCACTCCTCCATTGACAAGGGCGCGGTGGCGGTCGGGATCGGCTCCGAAAACGTCCGGCATGTGCCCGCCGACTCGGAATTCCGGATGCGGCCGGACGCGCTGGCGGCGCTCATCGAGGAAGATGTGGCGGCAGGCAAGAAACCGTTCTGCGTGGTGGCGACGCTCGGCACCACCTCGTCCACGAGCGCCGATCCCCTCGTTGCGATTGCGGATCTCGCTGAGCGGCATAGCCTGTGGCTGCACGTCGATGCCGCCTACGCCGGGCCGGCGGCGATCCTGGAAGAGTACGGCCACATTCTCGACGGCGCACAGCGCGCCGACTCAATCGTCATCAACCCGCACAAGTGGCTGTTCACACCGATGGATCTGAGTGCCTTCTACACGCGTCACCCGGATGTGATGCGGCGTTCGGTCTCCCTGGAGGAAACGCCGGCGTACCTGGCTGCGGCGCAGCAAGAGCGCGCTCTCAATTATTCCGATTACAGCCTCGCCCTCGGCCGCCGCTTCCGTGCGCTGAAGCTCTGGTTCGTGCTGCGCTACTTCGGCCGGGAAGGCATCGCCCAAGTCCTGCGCGGCCACCTTCGGATGGCGCAGGATCTGGCGGGAAAGATCCGCCGCGACCCCGATTTCGAACTCTCCGCGCCTGTGCCGTTTTCGCTGGTTTGTTTCCGCTACCGCGGCTCTAATGGCGAAAACCGCGCGCTGCTCGACCGCGTGAACGCCACGGGCCGCACGTACCTTTCGAGCACCGTGCTCAATGGAAATTTCGTGCTGCGGCTGGCGATCGGCAATATCGCGACCACGCAGGACGACATAGGTGACACGTGGGAACTGATCAGATCGTCAGTGCCTCGATCGACCGGATCTCGAGCCTGAGCGTCTCGAGGTCCCGCTTCACATGGTCGAAATCACGCCGCGCGGCCGACCGTTCGATGCTCGCGGCGCACTCGCCGAGGCTGCGCGACGCGAGCTGCCCGGCGGCGGCGCGGATCATTCTGGCCTCCTGCGTGAGGGTTACGGCATCAGAGCGCGCAGCCGCCATCTCGAGCTTTTCCAGCCGCTCCGGCGCGAGTTGCAGGAAGAGCTGCAGCATATCGTTCATCAGGCCCGAATCCTGCTGCATCAGCCGATCGGTCAAAACGCGCTCGAGCTGGTTGGTGGCCGGCGC
>QHXU01000444.1 GCA_003223065.1 Acidobacteriota bacterium
GCTATGGACACAAGGCTCCCCGGGGCGAGTGCTCAACTATGACTGTCCGATTCATGCTGTTCATCGGAGTGGCGATATCCGCATTCGTCGGGTTGTTGCTGGCGGCGTGTCGTTCTGCCCCGGTACCGCATCGGACCTCGACTGTGGACCAGACGAAACGGTCGAACGAAGGGCGAATCAGAGTTGTAGAAACGCTTGGCTCACCGGAAAACTGCGGCATGATCCACGGCGCTCGACCTGTTTATCCGAAGGAAGCGAAAAGGGCACACATTCAGGGGGTGGTGAAACTTAACATCGTAATCACCAAGACCGGCGAAGTTGGCGAACTCCACATCGTATCGGGTGAACCGGTGCTCGTTCCTGCTGCGATTGCGGCTGTCAAACAATGGCGCTATGCTCCGTGTCGGGTAGATGGGTCGGAGCCAATTGCGATTACGACGCAGGTAGATGTTCCGTTCACGCTCAATCAGTAAGCATTCCGCTGAAGCTGGACCATCGAACCGGCGTGCCCGCAAAAGGGGCAGAATCCGCGGGACCAAAGTGGCTCACAGACTCTCGAAGGGCAAAGGACGCCCCCAGTCCTTACAAAGCGATTTGTCGCGCCGCCAAGCCCGACTGCATAGATGACGATTGCTTCACCCGGTTTCACTGGATTGGCACACCCGGAGCCAACGAGACTGCCATCTGCATGGGTCACGAACGGGTCACAAATGCCGCCGATGGTTCCGAAGATCGTGTCACAAGCGGTGAGGATACGGGGATTCCCACTAGCTATGATGACTGGAAAATCCTGTCCGGCAGCACCGTTCCCACTTGTTCGACTGATCGTATCAGAAGCGTTCTGCCCGGTCTTGTTCGGAATTCAGAACACTGCACGCTAAGCTCCTCAGGCGTAACATGGAGAGTCGGGACTTTATTTGGCCAGATTCCAGATCTCGGCTTGGTTCAGCAGGTTGCAAGACGGCGATACCGCGCGTGAGCCGTAGCGAATATCCCCCTGGAGGAGAATACTATGGTGCCGAACGAATCAGCGGTACTGGCGATTGATCGAGCAGGTGAACGGATTCTCGTTACCTTTGCTCTTCTTATGTGCTCGGCTCTTGCACCGTGCCATGCACAACAGACCACGGCTACGCTGTTGGGCACAGTAACAGATTCTTCCGGCGCCGCTGTGCCGGGAGCCAAGGTGCGCGTTGCGAACACCGCTACCAACGTTAAGCGCGAAGCCGAGACGGGTGTGGAGGGGAACTACTCGCTTCCGTACCTTCCCTCCGGCAACTACCAGGTCACGGTGTCGAGGGATGGCTTCCAGGCACAGCAGTTCGATAACGTGACGCTGCAGGTCGACCAGACGGCACGCGTCGATTTCACCATGCGAGTCGGCAATGTCACCGAGACCATTAACGTCAGCGCCGCGGCGGCGCTGCTGCAAACCGAAAACGCCAGCGTGGGCACCGTGATCGACTCGGGCAAGATCGTCGACTTGCCGCTCAACGGGCGCAACTTCATCCAGCTCGCCCAGTTGATTCCGGGCGTACAGGCGGGGACGCCGGGTTCCATTACTGTGCGTCGCGGACGCGGGTCGGTGGGCCAATCGGACCCAGCCTACGGCTCCACCGCCGCTTCCGCCAACGGCTCACGCGACACTGCCAACCGCTTCTACCTGGATGGCATCGAGCAGATGGACTATGATGCCATGACCTACGCGTTTTCGCCCTCGGTCGACTCGCTGGCCGAGTTCAAGGTCCAAACTAGTACCTATTCGGCCGAGTACGGCGGAGCGCCGGGCGGCCAGGTCAACATGATCACCAAGGGCGGCACGAATGCGTATCACGGCACCTTGTGGGAGTTTAATCGGAACGACGAATTCACCCAAAGCTACGACGCCATCGCTCAACGAAGCGTCACTTCGCCGCGCTTGAACCGCAACCAGTTCGGCGCCAATTTTGGCGGCCCCGTGTTCCTTCCGAAGGTCTACCACGGGAAGGACAAGACCTTCTTCTTCTTCAACTGGGAGTCTGGCTATGCCGCCCAGGGCGCCTCGCCCCAATACAAAATCGTGCCCACACAGGCGCAACGCGACGGTGATTTCAGCGGGCTGAAGGACTCCAAGGGGAACCCAATCACACTCAAGGATCCTCTCAACGTTGGGATCGCAAACAACCAGGTTCCGAAATCGCTCCTAAGCCCGCAGACGCTCGCTTTCCTCCAGTTCGAGCCCTTGCCCAATACAAGCAACGGAGTGTTCAATTACGTGACCGCCGCGGCGAGCGCTGTTTCCTGGCAGAAAAATTTCACGGGGCGGGTCGACCACACGCTTTCGAGCAAGGATCTGATCTCCGGACGCTACGTCTTCAACGACACCTACGAGTCCGGCACCCCCATCTGGGGCCATGACGAGCGCAACAACCTGGGGCGCACCCAGAATGTCTCGGCCTCCTGGACGCGGACGCTGCGGCCCACGTTGGTTAACGAAGCCCGCGGTGGCTGGCATCGATTCAACGAAGCTGAAGTATTTGGCACCACCAACGACGCGGCCTACGACGTGGTCGGTAAGATGGGTCTGCCCCTGGTTTCCCGGCTGCCCGAGGAGTACGGGCCGCCTTCAATCACTGTTAGTGGACCCGACGGCGTGTACAACATGTACGATCTGCAACGCCAGATCGGCCCGCGCATACGCTCCAACTCCATTTCTCCGTTCACCAATACTCTCTCGTGGCAGAAGGGGCGCCACTTCCTTAAGTTCGGTGGCGAGCTCGACTATCGCGGCGTGACTTTCGGCCAAGCGCGCGCCCCGCGCGGCCAGTTCACCTTCGACGGCACTTACACAGGCTCGGCGGTAGCCGATTTCCTGCTCGGCTACGTCCGCAGCGACAACATCAACCCGTCCCACACCAATACGGACCTATACGATTACTGGTACGCCGGCTTCGTCAACGACGACTGGAAGATCACTTCGCGGCTGACGCTAACGCTCGGCCTGCGCTACGACTACTTCCAGCGGTATAAGCAGAAGGACGACCGCTTCGTCAATATCCAGTTGAAGGGGTTCGTCGTAGCCGACACTGTTACCACCAAGACTTCGGCCTATGGTCGGGAACTGCTCGCGCCAGACCGTAACAATTTTGGCCCACGCTTCGGATTTGCCTGGCGCCCGCCGCTGTCCGGCGAGAGTGTCATTCGGGGCGGCTACGGAATCTACTACACACCGCAGATCTCGAATGCGATCTTTGCGATGGCGGAAGGCGCGCAAGCCACCAGCGGCGCCACCGTGGTGGGCAACATTGTAGGCGCACCGAACGCGTTCTTCAACGACCCGTTTGCCCTGGCGCAGACCACCGGCGCGCTCAACTTCGCTGTCAGCAACGACCAGAACATGAAGGACAGCTACATCCAGCAGTGGAACTTCAATATCCAACGGAAGCTTCCGGCCAACGTAGTATTGGATGTCGGCTACGTTGGCTCCAAGGGCACTGACCTGATCGTGACTTATGACGATCTGAACCGGCCACTGCAGGTCGTGGATCCGCGCACGCCCGGCTTACCATCGCTCAACGCGAGGCGCCCCAACCAAGCCTACCAGCGGGCAGTAAGGGCGGATAAGTCGGTTGGTAATTCCATCTATCATTCGCTGCAGGTGAAGGCGGAGCGGCGGCTCGGTTCGGGACTGACGTTCCTCACCGCGTATACCTTCTCGAAATCGATCTCCGGTCCGTCCGACATCGGCGGGCAGGTGGGGGGCGGATTCTATATCGGCTCGCCTCAGGATTACTACAACATGCGGTCCGACCGTTCGGTCTCCGGCTTCGACTTGACGCACCGCTTTGTGCAGACGATTCTGTACGATATTCCCTTCGCGCGCGGCCTGCACGGCGCTTCCAAACTGTTGCTCGACGGCTGGCAGATCTCGACCATCATGACCTACCAAAGCGGATTCCCGGCCGGGGTCACTTACGGTACGACTTTTGATACCACTGGCACCGGGATTGGCTCACGCCCGGACGTCGTCGCAGGGCAGAATGGAAACCTCCCGGCCGACCAGCGTACCTGGAAGCGATGGTTTAACACCGCAGCCTTCACGCCGGGACCCTTCGGGCGATTCGGTACTGCACCGCGCACCAACGCGGTCCGGCTGCCGGGCACCGAAATCGTGGATTTCTCTGTACACAAATCCGTCCGCTTCAAAGAAAATCGGGCATTCGAATTCCGGACGGAGTTCTTCAACCTTCTGAACCACTTCAACCCCGATCCACAAACCGTCGACCTGAACATCCGTTCGGCGACATTCGGCTCGGTCGGCGGCGGCGTTCAAGGCATCACAACGCGAGTCATCCAGCTCGGAGCGAAGCTCAACTTTTGATCCGGCCTCCCCGGACGGGCCTTTGTAGGGAACTTCGATTGAAAACCTTCCAGCTTTCCGCCGGTTGTGCGCTGTTGACTACGTGGAGGCCGGCAACGTCTATTGCCTCACCCGACTTATGCAAAACTACCGCGTGCTGTACCTTTCGCACCACAATCCTCGTTAAGATTCGCCATTGGTAACTACGAAGGCAGGATTATTCAGGTTGCAATGCACGGCAGGATTGAATCACCGGTTCCAGAGGTCCGACCAGAAACCAGACTGTACCGCCATCCCATACGGGAAATCGGAGCACGACGGCATTCTCAACGTAGGCGCAGTAGCCCGCAAGATGAGCTCCGTATCCCCCTGAGCTTAGCGCTTGTGGTCAACTTCGCCATTTTCACCCCGGAAATGCGACCCGGAAGTCCGGTGTGAATACGAGTCCGTTACCCCACGGATACGGAATCGTCACGGACTTACCGCTGGGTAGCGTGACGATCACCCCGTTCGCGTTCGGGCTCGGTGGGAAATGGTCGAGCACGAGTTGATGCCAGTAGTCCGACCAGCTCTTTTCAGCCTGGTCGAGCGCACGCTTGGCTTCCAGCATTTCCAGATGCAGAGATTCTGCTTTTTGCCGTTCCTCAGCCGAGAGTTCGACCGTTGCCGCCTCTTTGACCACTTGAAATGCACCAGATAAGTCCTTCTGCGCGACGGCGACC
>QHXU01000445.1 GCA_003223065.1 Acidobacteriota bacterium
GCCAGCAGCATCCGCCGCACCGGGATCTGAAACAGGGCCGGCGGATGGTTGGGAAAGGCGTCATGAAATGCGAATCCTGGTCCCGCGGCAGGAAGCCAGATATAGAGAAAGAATGCGAGGACGGTGCACGTCGCATACGCCCGGAGCACATCGACGGGCCAGGAAGCCGCACGATGCTCGTGTGCTGCATAGTTCATTCCAACCGCTAGGACCAGGCAATAGTAGACATCCAGCTGCAACTCCTTTAAGACGCGGGAATGCGCCGCCAGCTGTCCGAAAAGAAAACTGGGTTGAAATCCGAAACTGCCGTCGATCGCGCACAGAATCGGATCGTACCTGTATGGCGTCAGGCGCATGCTGATAGCCAGCAGAAGCTGCACAACCGGAGCAATAAAGGCAATTCCTGCGCAGGTGATCAGCATTCGCATCCTGGCGTCTGCCTGCTCGCCCTTTAGCTGGAAGAGCGTGACGGTCATTACCAACAGGCTTCCCGCACCAAGGAAGGGTCCGATGCCCATGAGCGAGGAGCTGAACTCGCTGTGGGGCGTTCCAGGCGCCAGTTCGTAGAGAACACGCAGCACCAATCCCAGAACGACGGCCGAGATCCATTCGGTCCGGCGCGGCCGCGACCATAGATGAAAGAGAAATGCGCCGACGGCGTATTCCATGATGCCGCTAACCGCGATCTCTCACAGACAAGTTCCTTAGGGGATCATGCCCGGCGAGTTGAGGATGATACACAGATTCCAGGCCACGACGCCGGCGAAGTAATAGTTCGCCCAGGAAATGACGCGGCCTCGCCGCCGCCATATGCACAGGCCGCCAAGAAGGATCGCGATCAATTTCGATAACGCGACACCCGCAATCGGGCCCCAGAGCATGAGCCAGCGGGTGAACGGGCTCAATTCGCCCGCGCCGATCCGAAAACCAACCATTGTCGTCAAGAAGTCGAGCAATTGGAGGTAAAGAAATACTTGAATAGCGAGCATTCGCGCTGCTCCTCTAGTCTTAGATTCGGCAAGCGCGATAATTGACTTTAGGCTCATCTTGGCGCCCAGAGGGCTGCTGCGATCAGAAATTCGATCGAACCCACAGCAATCATGACGCCGTGAGGCAACGTGACGGCTTTAGGGTTCTTGACGTCCAACTCCGGATTCCCTGCGTAAGGTGCCTGGAGATGGGCCATTTGTTGGAACATTGACCCGACGTTTGCCATGGTGCTTCGCGCGCGTCCACGCAGAACGACCAATAGCAGCGCCACCAGCCCGCCGGTGATCGCAGTGAGCATGAACACGCCGATCCAGTTACGCCAGCCGACTAGCGCGCCCACGGCGGCCATCAGTTTCACGTCGCCAGCGCCCATACCCCGGAGGGCATATAGAGGCAGGTAAATCAGCAATCCCAGGCCGAGACCCTCTAAAGACCCCCGCAATCCGGCCCATTCATACAAAAACGCGTTCAATGCGATGCCCACCAGCAGTCCGGATAGCACCAGCCAGTTTGGAATCCGGCGCCATCGAAAGTCGAAATACGCCGCGATGAAAACCACCACCGCTAGAACTGCCTGGAGAACCGGTGGTAAATAGTTCATTAAGGTTTGGGACCGCTCTCGTCGGTCCACTGATCTGGCCTGGCGTCGTGGCTTGCACCCGTCTCTGCGGCCTTCAGCAAACGGTATAGCGGGCGATAGCGCGGAAGGTGCTCCTCGACGTAGTCCATACCGTCGGCGGTGATGATGTAATCGCTCCGGTCATCCAGGCGCACGTATACTTTCTCGCGCAAATAGGCAAGCGTGAACATCAGATGTTCGCGCGGCATGGACATCATGGTCTCGAACTCCAATACTGAGAGGCCAGGATCGTCAGGATTGCCGCGGCGGCTCTTATAGAGCAGACAAAGGATGCCCATGCGACGGTTGGCCTCGCCATCGATCCCGGCGGCGAACTCCTTGAGCTCGAAAACCGGTAGGGGCTGGGTCGTGCGGGCGTGATACCGCGAGTCGTAGGCGCCGCGCTCCCCCGGGTCGGAGAGCACCCGGAAGGCTTCGTTGAGCAGAATAAACTTCTGTATGTCGCCGCTGTCGGCGTTGTCGGGATGATGCCGCGCAGCCAGCATCTTGAACACGCGCTGGATCGTCTCGAACTCAGCGTTGGGGCTGATTTGCAGCAGCTCGTAGTAATCAACGAATCCGTCCTTCATTCTTTCAGGGACCGTAGCTTCAGAATACATAGCTGATGCCGCCCATTCCAATGAAGTCGTGCAGCAAGCCTTTCATACGCGTGCCCGGCCCGGGCGTGATCACCTGCCGCGGAATGGGCGATATGTAGTCGCGGAAATCCGCACGGAAGACTAGATGCTGGGAGAGCCGGAATTTCAAGCCGCCGCCGGCGCTGACCAGCGGCCTCGTCTGGTAGGTGTGAGTCAGCGAGACAAACTGGTTCAGAGGCTGGGCCGCTGTCTCGACTCCCGTCCCGCTGAAGATTTTAATCCCTGCTCCGCCCGCCAGGAAGGGACGGATCGCCGATTCCTTCGATGTCATGAATACCAGTAGGTCGTAATGCAAGGCATGGCTATGGCCATCGCGCGTGACTTCCTGGCTACTGTTGGATACTTTCAGATTGTTGAGCAGAAGCGAGTATCGAAGCTCGCCCGACACCCGGCCGTAAAGCTGTTCGCCGAACGCCAGGATGAATCCGGCGTCGGGCTGGAATCCTGCGGTTGCTGACGCCGAACCCTTGGTCACCGTCAGGTCC
>QHXU01000446.1 GCA_003223065.1 Acidobacteriota bacterium
CTTGGGGCGGACACGTGGGGCGTGATGCGCCTGGTTCTCGGCCAAGGCATGGGGCTCACCGCGATCGGTGTAGCGATCGGCGTAGTGGGCGCGTTCGGCGTGACCCGGCTGCTCCAGACTCTGCTGTTTGGAGTGACTCCAACCGACCCGGCGACGTTCGCCGGCGTGGCGGCGGTTCTGAGCGCGGTTGCGTTCCTGGCTAGTTACCTTCCGGCGCGAAGGGCCTCGAAGGTCGATCCGATGGCGGCGCTGAGGCATGAATGAAGCAGGCAGGGAGCATGGAAGTCCGGAGAATTCAAGATGATACAGGACCTTCGTTACGCTGTGCGTACTTTGCGGAGATCGCCCGGGTTCACGATCGTCGCGCTGCTGACGTTGTCGCTTGGAATCGGCGCGACCTCCGCTATCTTCACCGTGGTGTATTCCGTGTTGCTGCGTCCGCTTCCGTTCCGCGACCCGGCGCGCCTCTACGTGGTCGCCGGAGCGCGTCCTGACGGATCGATTAATACGCGAATCACCAGCATTCCGGACCCGGATTTCCTCGCCTATCAGACCGGGGCCCGCACGCTCGAAAACGTCGCGGCCTTCACCGGCGGGCGCATGACAATGCTCGGCGCAGGCGAGCCCGTTGGCGTTCTGGCGAGATCGGTGACGTCCAGTTTCTGGCCTACGCTCGGGGTCCAGCCTTCCCTGGGCCGCGTCTTTCGTACCGACGAGCGCAACACCGTGGTGCTCAGCGATCGCTTGTGGCGCAGCCGCTTCAATGCGGACCGCGCGGCGCTCGGCAAGACCGTCCAGTTGGATGGCGCGAATTTCACCATCGCCGGCGTGATGCCGCCCGGATTCGATTTTCCTGCCGGCTCCGACCTTTGGATTCCGGCAGCGCCCGATCCGGGCAATCATCACATGGTGAGTTTGCAGGTGATCGGACGCACTAAGCCCGGTGTCGCGCCGGCGCAAGCCGACGCAGAGCTATCGGCAATCTCAAGTCGATTCGATTGGGGCGGGCCGCGAACCGCACGCCTGATCTCTCTCCACGAGTCCATCGTGGGCAACGTGAGGAAGTCGTTACAAATCTTTTTGGGCGCGGTAGGGTTCCTGCTGCTGATCGCGTGCGTTAATGTCGCCAATCTTGTGGTGGCGCGCGGAGCGCGAAGGACAGAAGAGTTCGCCACGCGTGCGGCACTTGGCGCCGGCCGCTTCCGGTTGATACGCCAGCTGGTAACCGAAAGCGTGCTGCTTTCACTCGCGGGCGGCACCAGCGGACTGCTGGTCGCCGTTTGGGGAGAAACGGTGCTGGTGTCTGTCGCTCCACCGAAACTCATTCCACGTTTGCCTGAAGTAAGCATCGACGTGTGGGTGCTGGCCTTCACGGTGTTGGTGTCGCTGGCTACAGGCGTGCTGTTCGGCCTTGCGCCGGCTCTGCAGATTTCGAGAACGGATCTGAATGACTCGCTGAAGCGCGCCGCCGCGCGCCCGGCCGGCGCGAGAGTCCGCGGCATGCTGGTCACCGCTGAGATCGCGCTGGCGATGGTGCTGCTTGCGGGCGCCGGTCTGCTGATCAGCAGCTTTGTTCGCCTGCGTTCGGTTCCCACCGGCTTTGAGTCGCAAAACGTCTTGACCATGAGCGTGACACTCTCGCCCGATGTCTATCGCACCGCGCAGCAGCTTAAGACATTCCACGCCGAGATGCTTTCCCGAATCGCTCCGCTGCCCGGCGTCGTGGCTGTGGGCGCTGTAAATTGGCTGCCATTCAGCGGCATGAGGGTCGGCGGGGACTATTACGCCGGGAGCCCGCTTGGCACGGCCGTGCACTTTTCAGTCACCAAGCCCGGCGTCAGCATGGACTATTTCCGCGCCATGGGCATTCGCCTCCTGCGCGGCCGTTTCTTCACCGCGCAAGACGACGAGCATTCGCCTGGCGTGGCCATCATCGGCCAGTCCACGGCGAATCGCAGTTGGCCCGGCCAGGATCCGATCGGCCGGCGCATTACCCTCGAAGATCATCCGCAGCCGGAAGACTGGCTGACCGTGGTGGGTGTGGTGGACGACGTCAAGCAGGACAGTCTCGCCGCACAGTCGCCGCCGGCAGTCTACAACCGCTGTCGCAGGTGAAGCGCTCCTTCTTCCTGGCCAACATGAACTATGTTGTGCGTACGAACGGCGATTACCGCAAGCTGGAGCCGCTGCTGCGCGACAGGCTGCATGAGTTGGATCCCAACCAGCCGATCCAGACGGTGGCCCCCATGGAGGAACTCCTCAACCTTTCTACCGCGGAGCCACAGTTTCAATCGCGCGTCCTGGGCGCCTTTGCCGCCGTTTCCCTGCTGCTGGCGATCGTGGGCATCTATGGCGTGATGGCGTACGCGGTTGCCGGCCGCACGCGGGAAATCGGGATTCGCATGGCGCTGGGCGCGACAACGCGTGACGTCCGGTTGCTAGTG
>QHXU01000447.1:0-3221 GCA_003223065.1 Acidobacteriota bacterium
AAGGGGAAATGGGTCATCCGCGAGAAGGGCAGCATGCCGACCACCTGGCCGGCCCGTCCCACAAAGCCGGGAGCATCCGGTCCTCCGTTTTCACGCCGCCCACGGATTTCCCCTTCGAGTAAGACGAACAGTGCGTCGGCCGGATCGCCCTCGTGCAAGAGATAGTCCCCAGGAGAGAGCCGGAGTTCCTCCGCGCGCGAGGCGAACCATTGCAGCTGATTCTCCCGAAGATCCGAGAAGATCGCGATCTGCCGCAACGCGGCTTCAGGAGGCTTTTGTTCAGGTGAGCGCGGTGAGATCACGATACGTTACTCAAATATTGATGAACGAACTGGATTGCGACAGAGCCTTCGCCCACGCCTGACGCGACCCGCTTGACCGAACCGTATCGGACGTCGCCGACAGCGAAGACGCCGGGGATGCTTGTCTCCAACAGGCTAGGATCGCGCTCCAGCATCCAGCCTATTGGTCGCTTGCCCGACTTGAGCAGATCCGGACCCGTCAAAATGAACCCTCGCTCATTTCGCTCGACCGTTCCGTCCAACCAGGCAGTGCGCGGTTCCGCCCCGATAAATACGAAAAGCGAATTCGCAGGCACGCGAATAATGTCGCCGGTGAGATCACAAGTTATGGAAACGGATTCCAAACGATTTTCGCCGTGCACCTCCACCACACGCGTCCGGTATTCAATGTGAATGTTATGCGCGGTTTGAATCTGCTCGATCAGGTATTGGGACATCGTGGCGGCCAGTGAATCGCCGCGCACCAGCATGACCACGCGCTTCGCATATTGAGAGAAGAACATGGCCGCTTGTCCCGCGGAGTTCGCTCCGCCGATGATGTAGACATCCTCATCCCGGCAGGAGATGGCCTCGGTGGCGGTGCCTCCATAATAAACGCCCGCTCCCTGCAAACGATCCATTCCAGGAACATCGAGCCTACGCCACTGAACGCCGGTCGCTAACAGCATCGCATGACAGGACAGCTCCGTCCCATCATTGAGGCGTAGGTAACGGTACGGCCCATCGATCCGCAAAGCGGTGGCCTCCCGGGGAGAGACGATCTCCACACCGAAGCGGCGAGCCTGCGCGACAGCCCTGCGCGGAAGCCCAGGTAGTTCTCAATTCGGGAACTAAGTCCCGCCTGTCCTCCCGGCGCTTCCCGCTCGACCATCACGGTTTTCAATCCCTCCGACGCACCATAGACCGCGGCGGCAAGTCCGGCGGGTCCACCACCGACAATCGCCAGGTCGTAAAACTCCAGCCCTGCACGGGTTCTAAGCCCGAGTCTCTCCGCGAGTTCCAGGGTCTGAGGTTCCGACACGCAACTTCCGTCCGGGAACAACACGAGCGGCAATTTAAGATCCTCCCGAGAGAGGCTCTTCAGGAGACGCCCGACCTCCACGTCCCGGTCAGCGGCATCGGCATCAAGCCACTGATAAGGGACCTGATTCCGCGCGAGAAAATCGCGGATGTCGTAGGACTTTGACGACCAGCGCGTGCCGAGCACTCGAAGACCTTCGAAGGGCGGATGGAAATCGGCATACCAGTCGTTGAGCAAGTCGTCCAAAACCGGAAACAGCTGTTGTTCGGGTGGATCCCACGGTTTCAACAAATAGTAATTGAGCTGAACGTCATTGATGGCTTTAATGGCGGCATCGGTGTCCGCGTAGGCTGTGAGGAGCGTCCGCTTGGCGTTTGGATAGAGTTTGATCGCCTCCTGGAGCGTTTCCACGCCATTCATTTCCGGCATGCGATGATCCACAAGGAGAAGCGCCACAGCATCATTCCGGAGCTGCACCCGGCGCAAGAGATCCAGAGCGGCGCGCCCGGAATCGGCTCGCAGGATGCGGTAGCGATCTTCGTAGTGCTTCTTCAGGTCGCGTTCGATCGCGCGGAGGACGTCCGGATCGTCATCCACCGTCAATATGACTGGCTTACGCATTCTGATTCGACCTTATTCTTTGCAGTTGGCATCCAACAGCGCCGGGCGAAGAGAGATCCCTGAATCGGTAGAAAGCTTGCCTCCTGTAAGCCGGTGCACCGGGCATCGTGCGCTTTTAGATGCGCGCGCCCGGATAAAAGACGCACGTTCTCGTATGTACCCAGCGAAAGGGCTGAAAATGCGGGTGTTCAACACCTGCACGGATTATAGCGGCTCTAATCGAAAAATGTGTCCGATCAGGCAAGCGTGACCGTGCTTGAACACCTCATGGTACGCTCGATCCGGAAGAGACCTGCAGGTGTGCCGATCAACACGTTGGCTCGCGCTTTGAACCGAAGTGCCCTTCAGCATCTGGCCCATGACGGTGCACTTTTGTTCCTCACACGATTCGTCCGGATGTTCTCTTACGGCGCACTCTCGGTAGTGCTGGTCCTCTACTTGACTGGCTGCGGCCTCAGCGAATCGCAGACCGGAATGCTCCTGACTCTGACGCTGCTTGGCGACACGCTGATATCGCTCGTCCTCACGACGCAGGCTGACCGGATCGGGCGGCGGCGGATGCTGATCATCGTCGCCGTTCTGATGGCGGGCGCCGGCCTGACGTTCGCCTGCACCAACAACTTCCTGTTCCTGGTGGTGGCGGGCACGATCGGCGTCATCAGTCCTAGCGGAAATGAGGTGGGGCCTTTCTTATCTATCGAGCAAGCGGCGCTGTCTCAGGTCATTCCTGCTCAGGCTCGTACAGCGGTATTTGCGTGGTACACGCTTATTGGAGCCATCGCAACCGCGGTTGGCTCCCTGTTTGCCGGGTTGTCCTCTCAAAAACTCCAGCGGGCCGCGATCACTCCCGTGGGAAGCGAACGGGCAATCATCCTCGTCTATGCAGTTCTGGGGCTCCTCCTAGCATTACTTTTCAGGCGCCTATCGTCTGCCGCAGAAGTACGCCGAGCTGACGGCGGCCGGACAAACGCGAAGAGCTTGCTTGGCATCGGGCCTTCACGCGCTGTCGTCCTCAAGTTGTCGGGCTTGTTTGCTCTCGACGCATTTGGCGGCGGCTTCGTGGTCCAAAGCTTCGCCGCATACTGGTTTTATCTTCGCTTCGGCGTGAACCCCGCGACGCTGGGTGGCATTTTCTTCGGAGCGAATGTGCTTGGCGGGTTTTCGGCCTTGGTAGCATCGCGGCTGGCATCGCGATTCGGGTTAATTAGGACCATGGTCTACACGCATCTTCCCTCCAACATTCTGCTCATCCTGGTGCCGCTGATGCCAAACCTTTC
>QHXU01000447.1:3262-6960 GCA_003223065.1 Acidobacteriota bacterium
TGCTGCGCTTCAGTGTCAGCCAGATGGATGTGCCGACCAGGCAGTCCTACACCATGGCAATTGTTCACGCGGACGAGCGGTCCTCCGCGGCCGGCATCACTGGAGTCGCACGAACAACCGGTGCCGCGATGGCGCCGGTGTTTGCGGGGCTTCTGTTTGCACGGCCCTCGCTGATCAACCTGCCATTCTTCATTGCGGGAACACTGAAGATCATCTACGACCTGCTACTCTACGGAGCTTTCGTGCGCCTCCAACCTCCCGAGGACAGTTAGTTCGGTGGGATGAGCTGGAGGTCTGCCTCCATTGTTGGTAGAGAGCCTTATGTTCTTGAAAGAGTGGCGGGCGGAAAATGCGCGGGGACTCGATGCGCAACAGCGTCCCTAATAGGGCTCTGGGAACACGGCCAGAACTCTAACGGCTCGGGTCTGTGGCCCTCGCTTTTGCGATCAGCGGCCTGACAAAGCTCTCCCACGCTTTCGTTGCGCAAGACCAGTTCCCCTCGAAGCCATGTCCATGCCACATACGCGTGTTGAATTTAGACAATTCGTCGGCCTTTCCAGGCAAGTAAATATAACCCTGCTCCATCGAAGGATCATAGTCATAGAACACGACATAGGTTAGAGATGGCTCACTCGTCCGGCAGTTATACTCGCCAATCTGGCAGCCCGAGTAAAACGACACTTCATAATGCTGAAGTCCGATCGGCCGGTCTGCAACAATGCCCTTCGACCAATCGATGATGAACCCCTCGGTCTGCTCAACGCGATTCTTGAAAACTCCCAGGCCCTCCCATACACCAAACGCTCCTACTTTCGAGTCAGTGATTTCGAGTGGTGTTGTCAGAGCGGCGCCTTTGATCACGATCTTCACCGTTGGCCCCTTCGCGGACAGCGACGCGGGCATGATTGACACTATCAAGAGGCTAAACGCGACGGAAGAAGCTCCCTTCATACCACCTCCCAGAGGGATTCCTTAATTTAATCACTTGTGGAGGGCCCGCAGCACTCTTGGACACTCATTTGCCAGACCGGATACGATAGCTTCACGTTGCCGAATGACGCAATCGGCGCTCTCTGAAAAAGACGGCCTGGATGCGATTCCCGACTCGATACGAACGCTGGCTCCAACTTTACCGGCTGGAGGCGTGGATGGCGGCACAGCCCGGTTGGAAAGTTGAGCTGATGGCGCTTGGCTTGGTGTTCGTGATTGCGGGGTGCTTCATTGGTATCTGGGAACTTGGAAGATGGCTCTTTAAAGCGTTTGTGAGCGATTGCGAGCCATGACTGACGGCTGTGTGAGCGCGAAGATTTTGTAGGGAGGTCGGGTGGTCTTCATGGCCGCCAGCGACACCGATCACATGGACTCTAGAACCGACTTTCATTTCCGCTTCAAGCAGCCTAGCGGCAGTGTGCTACTTTGATCTGGCCGACTCTATAATATTTCCGGCAACCGCCAATGCAAGACCAACCCAGAACGGAGTCGAACGAAGCATTTCTGGCCAGCCCGATTGTTTCTGCCAAGCACGCCGTAGAACGATGAAGCAGCCCGCCCAAACAAACGGACCGCCGATGAAATCTATCCTTCCAGTGTAGACAGACATCGCGGTTCCAACGGCAACGCCTATTGAGAGCCCGGTCATCAAGATGTGAGGTTGTTGCCACCACTTTATTAGCCGTCCTATCGACCTAACCACTACGCTGCTCTTTTCTAACGCACGCTCAGGGGCTTCGAGCAGGGGGCGTTTCCCCTTCCGTGCAACCTGTGCCGCGTCCCTGGGGCGGGTAGCTCCGCTGAAACCTCTATGTGGACATCCGTGTGGACAGGCCAGCGGCGACGGGGCAATGTGGGCTGTAAAACATTGAAAACAATGGTGGGCGGCCGCAGACTCGAACTGCGGACCTCCTGCTTGTAAGGCAGGCGCTCTAACCAGCTGAGCTAGCCGCCCGGAGGCATGTAATCAGCATCATACCAGACGTATCGAACTAGCACCGGCGGCGACTGTGGGGGAATTTGTGGGGACCCCAACTGAAGCGGCGGTCGGACCCTGAAGAGATATTGCTTCGACGGCCCGACGCGGCACTGGCGATGCCCGAAGCAGCACAGGATGATTGGCTGGTGCCAAAGGGTACGCCGTCGTACTGGCAGGCCCCTTTTGCAGCCGTGCTCTGTGGAAACCGTGAACCGGCCAGTCGCCACCGTCCCGGAGATGCAAGATGGCTGAGCAGCCGAGAATCTGCTCCTCAAGAAGTCTTAATGAAGACATTTTGTTGTGCGGAAACCGGCCGCGCTTCTGTCCGCCGGCGGCGGCTTCCCCTGCCGCTGCCCCAAATCCGCTGGCTTCAGCCGCGCTTCCCGGCAGAGTTTAGCAGCGCCGCCGAGTTCAAGATCGTTGGCTCACCAAATCGTGGGCGAGAATAGAGCCATGAGAAATGAGAACGAAAAGTTCTGGGCCAACTTGGCGTTGAACCTGACGATTGCGGCACGAGAAACCTATGTGCCCCAAACAGAGGAGGTCGCCGAACCCGGTAAGCTCCGAGCATACAACGAGATGCTTCATCGGATTTGCTCACACCTAGCGACGCCAAACGGAGGCTCGGCTTCGTGGCTGCTTCCGATGTTGGTCGAAATTGCGGAACGCACGGCGATTCTAAGTTCAGTTAACTGGGCGATAGCCGACGCAAGGAAGAAAACCGGGAGCTTATAACGCTTTGGTGAGCCAAGTCTGCCCGTGCTCTCCATAGCGTTCATGCCGGCCCACGACCGAGACGCTTCTCGAACAGCTCGTGTCGCTCGTCGTACTGAGAATAGCCGGGATTGCGGATCTTGAACCAACCTTCGCCATAAGCGCCGTGCTTTAGCCTGGCAACGACGCCCTCCAGGTCCTGCTCGCACACGAGCCGGAAGAAGGCTGCGGCGTCGCTGTCAACATACAGAATCCGCGAGTGGCCCTTGACGAGCCCTTCCAGCTTCTTCTTGCGCTAGATAAGCGGCAGGGACCGCAGATCGTGACCGTCGAGCGATAGGCAATCGAAGGCGTAAAATACCGGCTCAGCCCGACGCCGCAAGGATTCGTAAAACTGCGACCGACCGGCGGTGTCGAGTGCCACAATCTCTCCGTCGAGCACGATCCTACGTGGAAGCCATCCGTCAGTTGCTTGCCGTGCGCAAGTGCGTGAAACCGGTTTTCAATCCCGCCGACAAGAAACTGGCCGCGCAACTGTTCAGGGAACACGTTGAAGTAAAGCAGATCGAGCATGCGGTTCTGCTGGCTTGCGCGCGACGGTACGTTGCGCTCCTGAATGGCACGGTCATAGATGCCGTTGGAGCTACTTCAGTCCGGCTATCAAAGAGGTTCTTTCCGTCCAGGTTTCGGAGGAGTACTGGCAGCACCTCGCCGGTCGGGTTGCCAAACTCGAACAGCAATGGGTCAGCGAGAGGGCATAGGTTATCAACAAGTGAAAAGTGATACTCTGCGGGAAAATGCGAGCTTCGCTTTACAGAGTAGCGCTAGGGCTGGTGGTGGTCGGTTCGTTGCCCTCCTTGGCATGTGATTGCGGCCCGTCTGGGCCCGCTTGCGCTTATGCGACTCGCGCGGCAGCCATCTTTGTCGGCACCGTGGCCTTCAGTGATAACGATCCCGCGCTCGGACTCCGCCAGCGGACGCTCGTCAAGTTCAATGTGGAAGAAGCATTCAAGGG
>QHXU01000447.1:6973-8014 GCA_003223065.1 Acidobacteriota bacterium
AGATCTGGGTTGATCCGGGCAGCTTTACTTCCTGCTATGCGGAGTACTCCGTCGGTGAGCGCCTACTTGTCTTCGCCTATGGCGGCAGTCGAACAATCCCTCCAGACACTTCCGTGATGTCCGTCATTCCGGGCCAACTGAAACCGAAGCCCCTACCTGTTGGGTTCAATCGAGAACACCCGCCCGTCGCCTACTCCGCACCAGAGTGTTCTGGCACCCGTTTTAATGCGACTGGATGACCGAACTTTGAATGCCGACATTGAGCACCTCCGCCAGTACAAGGCGGGTACCGCAACACCATCTGTTCGAGGACGTGTAACTGAAGATGCTCATTTCGGCATTTTTGGGTTCGATCCGGTACCGGGTCTTCGCGATGTGACGGTAACTGTGGCGGGCAATGGCATTCATCGCTCCGTGAAAACCAATGAAGACGGGTACTATATCTTTACCAATACGCCTGCAGGACGATATACAGGTTAACCCCAGTCATCCACCGTATGTCACGACATGGGAGTCCGGTGATGTCGAAGTGCCGCCCGCGACGGGCACAGCGTTAAATTTTTCCCGCAGTGAGTGATGGTTTGATGGTTGCCCTCGCGCGTCATCCGGGATCTTAGATAAAATACATCGAGGACTGAACTTGTCGCATGCCACGACGCCGGAACATCCTTGTGTGGGCCGGGTTCGCGATCGTGCTCCTGGCCCTCTTGAGCTACATCCCGTTGTTCGTCCCGTTTCCCGTGACTCGCGACGTGCCGTGGGTCAATTTTCTCCTCTTCTTTGCCGGTGGGTGTTTGCTGACTCTCGGGCTGAAACGCGCATTTGGCGAATCAACCCGCTATCGGGGCAAGATCAGCGGCTCGATTCTTAGAGCCTTGAGCCTGCTCATGCTTGGCGTGTTTTGCTATGGCACCTTCTACGCTGCGAAACAAATTCCCTCTTCGGCCAGCGCGCTCAGCGCTGGACAGCCGGCGCCGGCCTTCACTCTTGCGGATGCGGAGGGGAAGCAGGTAGTCCTGGCCGACCTCTTGAAGAACCATC
>QHXU01000436.1:0-2920 GCA_003223065.1 Acidobacteriota bacterium
CTCCTTGCCGGCGTCCAAATAGATGGGGCGTGCCAGAGAAGGAGCGCAGAACAAGCCGAGTGCGTCCAGCAAGCATGCTGCTCCATGTGCTGGTGCAAGTTCGTACGGGCCTTCGCTCCGTCCGCTGTAGCACCCGCTATCCCATTCTGCGTCTCGTTCGATTCCATACAGTTTGACGCCCTCGACGCGAAGACTAATGTGGTAAGTTTCTCGATCGTGGATCGAAAATCCTCCAATAGCCTTTCCCGTTCGTCGCACATGTCGTAACTCCATGTAGCCGGAGCCGCCCTACCCTTGCGGCGGCACCAAACCTTCCGAGTTAGTCGTATTGTATCGGCTTTCGCCGTTCGATTCCAATCGAAACTTTGTATCCGGCCGATCGCGAAGTACTATGAGCCTGCCCTGTCAATTTCGCTCGTATTTTTCGATCCGTTTCCCGGTGGGCGTGTATTTTGACAAAAGTGCGGGCACTTGTGCGAGCCCCACCAGGTGGCCGATCGCCCAGGTGACGATATAGCCGTCGCCGTACAAATAGCCTCCGCCGCGTTTGGTGGCGCTCAGCACTCGAGCAATGTCGCGCGCCACCGAAGGCTTTTCGGCGACAACCGCGACGCTGGTCTGCGTCGCCATTTCCGCTCTCGAGGATAGCAAGGATAGACGGGCGAAGGCGCCGGTTCGGTGAGAGCGGGTGCACTGCTAGCTTGGGTACGGAAACCGAGAAGAGAGGCTGCTCGATTCAAGCTTGAGGGCACGCGGAGCAGAACAGGAGGCCACGCCACGGTGCCGGTACAATGAAAGAATCAATGCGGGCCTTGCGTGCGGGACCCAAATTGAACGCTACGGTTTGAGTTATGACCCTTCGCATCATGGTATCCCGCCACTCGGCATTCTACAGTCCGCTGATCGCGACGATCGCGGCGGGGTTTCTCAAGGAGCAGGGCCTGGATGCGGCGTACAGCATTCTCGGCCCGGCTCAGCGCTCGCAGTCGCTGATCCGGGATGGCGTCGTCGACGTGATGCAATCCGCTGTCTCTTCGAACTGGAAGCCGATGGAACGAGCTGAGTCGACGCTTCCGGTGCACTTTGCGCAGATCAACCAGCGGGACGGATTCTTCCTTGTCGCCAGGGCTCCAGATGCATCCTTCCAGTGGAAGCACCTGGAGGGTAAGACGTTGCTGGCCGACCACGGGGTCCAGCCGATGGTCATGCTACGCTACGCCGCAAGCTACAACGGCGTGCGCTGGAGCCGGATCGGTGTCATCGACGTTGGGACGCCAGAACAGATGTCGGCGGCGTTCCGCGCAGGCGCTGGAGACTACGTGCATCTTCAGGGGCCAGGTTCGCACCAACTCGACCACGATCGAACCGGGTATATCGTCGCCTCCGTGGGACAAGCAATGCCGCCCGTGGCTTTCAGCAGTGTGTGCACCTCGCGGAAGTTTCTTCAGACGTAAGCTTGCCAGGAGTTGTTGCGCGCGTTTGCGAGCGCGAAGGAGTGGGTCGGAAGGGCGTCGCCGGAGGAGGTTGCGGCGAAGGAGGCATCATTCTTTCCGGAAATTGACATCGCGGTTCTCGCGGCCGCCGTGAGGAGTTATCAGGCTCTCGGCTGCTGGGACGGCGGTATCGAGATTCCGCGCAACTTATATGAGCAGGCGCTGAACGTGTTCGAGTGGGCGGGCGAGATCGCGAGGCGGCACGCCTATGAAGAAGTATGCGCGCCTCCGCCCGCCTGATGTTCGACAGCGAAGGAGTCGGTCCATGAGAGTCCGTCCGCCAAGTCTTCCAATTATCCTGATCATGGCGTTGATCCCCGGCGCGGGCGTTTACGCACAGTCCTTTTCCGGCACAGTTCGCGGAACGGCCACCGACTCGAGCGGCGCGATTCTGCCGAATGTGAAAGTCACGCTGATCAACGAGAGCACCGGGGAAAGCCGCACTCAGCCCACCAGCGACCTAGGGACGTACACGTTCCCGCAAGTGGCGCCCGGCCTCTATCGGCTCGAAGGCGAGGCCCATGGATTTAAGAAATTCGTACCCCCTCACATTACCGTGGAACTGCAGCAGGAGGCTGCGGACGATCTGGCAATGCAGGTCGGGGAAGTGAGCGAATCCATCGAGGTCGCCGGCGAAGTGCCGCTTCTTCAGCCCCGGGAAAACGGATAGATCCTCTGAAACGCTGATGTGTCGACGATCCCACCTCAACTTGGAAGGTGAGCCGGGCGAAACGGGGTACGGCCCCGGCTCCTCGCGCGAGAAACAATTTCATGCGAGTACGCAGGTTAACAGGTGTCGCGGCTCATCGCGTGGCTTAATCGATGCCTCGGGGTGAAGCTTGGATTCGTTCATGCGGACGGAAACAGTATGCTGACACCGACAGATATACATTTTCTGGTGGGGCTTCTTACGCTCATTTCGCGGCCCGAAGGGGTTGAGCTCGAACTCGGCAGCATGGTCTTTGATGCCGCCGCCGAGGAGCACCGCGATGTAGATGTCACGGTCCGCGCCGTCGGCGACGATGGAGCGGTATCCGTCTTTGAAGGACTGGAGGTCAAGGACCACGCCCGGCCTCTAGACGTTACCCATGTTGAGCAGCTCTGCGCCAAATTACGCGACATGCCTGGGATCACGGATCGCGGAATCGTAGGCTCGGCATAGCGGCGTTACGCTCTACTCGCTAATAGAGTGGACGGCACCTGTCGAAATCGCGACCGTGACGCTCGTCCCGAATTTCGAATATGTTGAGAGCGGATATCGTTGGGTTGAGGGGCCTCATATCCACTTCAGCCCAAACCTCGAACTGCCGGACTCCCTCGTCCAACAGCTCAGGCCTGAGACCCCGGTTTTTGGTAAAATCGGCGCGCCGCTGGCCGCCCCGAGTACGTACAAGGGGCTAGCAGACAGGCTCGCGGCCGGGGCAGTC
>QHXU01000436.1:2991-3488 GCA_003223065.1 Acidobacteriota bacterium
GGAAGCCAGGGCGGCAAGGGGGCAGCCAAAGGGCGGCGAAACAAGGCTTGGGGAAAGATAAACCGTTGGTCTGTAAGGCACAACTGGGTGTCTCGGGCAGCAGCGTGGGATCGCGAGGTTGACGAGTTTGTTCGCGAGCGTCAGCGCGACGAAATTGCACGAATGCGCGCCGAGAACGCGGCGGTCGCCGAGGCATACGCCGGGATGAACCGCCTGGCTGGCGACGACGACGCTCCGGCGCATGAGTACGCCGGAAGGCCGGGCCAAGATCGAAGCCTTGCCGCTTTTCCCTTACGAACCGATGGGTTTGCTATGTGCGTCGGCGATTGCAGCACGTCCGCACCCTTCATCACTGCCCGAACTTTATCAATATCAGCCAGCGGATCGCCCTCAAGCGCGGCCAGGTCGGTAAGATTGGCAGGGCAGCAGCCAGGGAAAAATCGCGCGCATGCGCGTGGAGCTTGTGGCGATCGCCAAGGCATACTCCGGAGCCACGT
>QHXU01000434.1:0-479 GCA_003223065.1 Acidobacteriota bacterium
TGCCGCACGCGACGAAAGGGCAGGCGGATCCGGACCCCCGTGGGGTTCTTTCGGAGATTCTCCAACACCCGCCGGTAAAAAGGAGAGCGGACTTCCTTGGCCCATTTCTCCATTTCGCCGTGATCGTCAAGCAGTTGCGCAATATTGAGTTTGGCATGGGCAAATGACGACTGTGTTTCGCGATCGGCGAGAGGCGCCAGGGTCGGAAGCTTCTCAGCCAGCCTCCGAGCTCGCTCCAGAACCGCCAGGCGCTCCCCCCGATCCAGCGTCTCCGCCATCTCGCACATGTAAAAGATCGCCAGGCGCGCTACTTCGTAAGACTCTCCTTCTTCGGCGGCGATCGTCGCACGTTCCGCCGCTTCTTCCAACCGGCGCAGGGCGGCCAGAGCGCTGCACAGGCTGCTCAAGACGTACGGAGCGCATGGGTCGATTTCACCAGCTCGCTCGGCAGATTTCAGCGCGTCCTGCCACCGATCCTC
>QHXU01000434.1:553-3152 GCA_003223065.1 Acidobacteriota bacterium
CGCCCAGGTAACGGCGTGGGATGCGAGCCAGCCGGCTTGCAGCTTAGGATCGTCGCCACCCAGATCCGGATTCTCTTCGAAAGCCCGCAGTGCGTCGATCAGGTGCCACCCTCGCCGGCGATTCCAATGGGTGTAGAACCTCAGAATCAGGTTGGAGGGATCCCGCCGGTATGCCTCGCGGAAGAGCCATCGCGAAAGGCGCGACCCGCCGAGCCGTGCAGCGAGCCTGCCTCCGAGAACAAGCTCATTCGGCGACAGGCATTTCAAATCGATGGAGGGGCTCCAGTAAGCTGCGCTTTGCCGGTAGGCTTGCAGGAACAGGTTGCGATCGTAAAGATCCTGGATTTTCTGCAAGTCCGTCATCGGGCTTCCAAAATCAACATGAATTAAGTCCTTATAGCATGAAACGGTGCGCGTCAAGCAGATAAGACTTCAGGCGAGCCGCGACAACTTTGCCGAGGATGCCATTGGCCTCTACCCAGCCGTTCACCTTCCCGAGATTATTGCCAATGAGCACGCGGGCTGGCTTCGACCTCCAGGACCAATAGAAGAAGGTAGCTTTCAAGGAGTGGGTGTCCCGGTTGTCCCCGACCACCGCCCCTCTCGCCAGGCGCGCCTCATCCAAGTCCTCGGCAGCGGATCCATACGCCGCACCGAGGAAGACCATCAATAAGGCCGAGAACTTCCACATTACCCGAACCTTATTGCGTGTTTTCATCCTCTGCCTCCTGTCTGAAACATCGACCCAGGGTGCTTTCCTCATGGTCATCGACCGAACAATCTTGGCAGCGTCGTCGTCAACGCCGGCACATACGTGATCAGGAGCACTCCCGCCCCTAGCACCAGCGTCAGCGGCAAAACGGCCCTGAGCACCTCGGGAACGGACTTGTGAAATCGAAAGGACGCCAACAGCAGATTCAAGCCAATGGGCGGCGTGAGATAGCCGAGCTCCAGATTGGCGAGGAAGACGATCCCCAGGTGTACCGGGTCGATGCCGAAGGCGTTTCCAATGACGACCAGCAGCGGCGCCTGAATCACGATCGCGGCATAGATCTCCATCAGGCAGCCCACCACCAGCAGAAAGATGTTCAAAGCCAGAAGAAACACCGACGGAGAGTGGATGACGCTGGTTGCCCAACCGGCGGCACGCGACATCACCTCGGCGTCCACCAGGTAATTCGTGAATCCAAGAGCCACACCCTGGATCAGAAGAACTCCGCCGACTACCAGCCCGCATTCTTTCATCACGCCCGGCAAGCCTTTGGTCAGCGTCAAATCCTGGTAGATCAGCGTTTCGATGCACAGGGCGTAAAGGGCCGTGAGAGCCGCGGCTTCCACGGGTGTCGCAAAGCCTCCAAACAGCGCGCCCAGCGAGACAAGCGGCATGAGCAGTTCCCACTTCGCTTCCCAGAGAGCTTGCTTCGCTAACTTCCAATCGAATTCCGGCTCAGACTCAACCTGCGTGCGCCCCTGGCTCATGATTCCCCATAGAGCCGTGGCAATCAGCATGACCACACCCGGAAGAATTCCTCCTAGTCTGCTGTTTCTGAAGTTCCTTTATACTTGTTGACCTTCCGGATAATTCGGCTTGCGCTGGCCACCCACTGAAAGGGTCGAGGATTCTTATTGTAAAGCCGGATGTAGTCGTGGATGGTTCTGATCAGGTCCCGAACGCTACGGAAGGTTCCGCGGCGGATTCGCTTGCGTGTGATTTCGGCAAACCAGCGTTCGATCTGATTGAGCCAGGAAGAACTGGTTGGGGTGAAATGGACGTGGTAGCGCGGTCGTGCGGCCAGCCACTTCTTCACTTGCGGATGCTTGTGGGTTCCGTAGTTATCCAGAACCAGATGGATTTCGAGGCCGGCCTCCACGGACTCGTCGATCCGGTCGAGAAACCGCAGGAACTCCTGGTGCCTATGCCGCGACTGGCACTCGCCAATCACCGTGCCTTCGAGCACGTTCAACGCCGCGAACAGCGTCGTCGTTCCGTGGCGCTGGTAGTCGTGCGTTTGCCGCGCGGGCAGGCCGGGACGCAAAGGAAGAATCGGCTGCGTCCGATCCAGCGCTTGAATCTGGCTCTTCTCATCCACGCTCAAAACGATCGCTTTATCCGGCGGATTCAGGTAAAGCCCCACAATGTCCCGAACCTTTCGCGCAAACTGTGGATCATTGCTGAACTTGAACGATTCCAGGCGATGCGGTTGCAGTTTGTGTTTCTTCCAGATGCGCTGCACGGTCGCCGAACTGACCTTCTGCACCGCCGCCATGGCACGCACGCTCCAGTGCGTGGCGTCCTTGGGAGTGGTCTTCATCGTGGCCTCGACGATGGCGGCTTCCCGCTCGACGGAAATCCGTTTGGGGCGCCCGCTCCGCGGACGGTCTTCGAGAATGCCCGCGATGCCGTCATTTTCAAATCGCTTCCGCCACAACAGCACCGTTGGAACCGACGTGGACAGTCTCCGTGCCAGCACCCGGTTGGCCAGTCCTTCGGCAGCACCGAGCACAATATTGATGCGCAGCACGATGCCCCGCGGAGAACTACGATGCCGACTGAGCGCCATCAACTGTCTTCGTTCTGCATCACTCACTGTAAGTCCGG
>QHXU01000441.1 GCA_003223065.1 Acidobacteriota bacterium
CCAAGAATGCGAACCAATCAGAAGGTGAATCTGCTCGAAGGTTTTCTCGCGGGTCTCTCGTCGTCGTCCCACGCGTCGCTGAATGGAAGCGTGTCGTTCCAGTCCAGATATCCCATCTAGAGGTACTGCGACACTTGGCCGTACGCCTTGGTGTCGAAGGAGACACCGGTCAGCGATTTCAGGTCTGCATACCCAGGGTAAAAGGCAGCTATTTCGCCTATGCTCCGGCAGCCCGGAAGTAGCGGGTCGCGGTGGGGCGGAAGAGAAAATAAGCCAGGATTGCGCAAAACAAAATGTGAATTGCCAGCTCGGATAGCATGTGGAACGCGCTCAGGATCACGTGGTAGACGATCCAGGCGAGCGCAAGCCAGCGCGCCCAGTTGTGACCGCGGAGCATGTATACTCCACACACAATCGCTATGAGACGGACGAGTCCGACCCATATGATGTCGTATTGAAACGGATGCTGCGCCTTGAACTCGGTGAGGTGATAAGCGAAGCCAATCGCACCCATCACTATATATAGGCAGCCGATGATGGTCACCGGGAGCGGGCGTTCTTCCGATCCCCAATGGTGGCCGACGGATCGACGACCCGTCCCACAGCGCCCACCATAAGGCTGAAGACATTCTATTCGAGGACCTTTCCGATGAGCCACATGTGCCCGAACGGGTCGACCAGGGCGCCCTGTAGCATCTTCGTGATGGGGCTGGGCCCGGTCACCGAGTGCTTGTGTTCGATTACGGGGCTTCGCTCGGCTGCTCCAGCGGCAAGAGCGCGACTATGGACCGCGACAGGGTCGTTCACGAAGAGCTCGATCCTAACAGTCGTGAAACCCGCGGCGGCCGGACCTCGAGTTCCGTAATCGGGCGCTTCGCTGGCGAGGAAGAATGGCGCGCCGTGGACCGAAAGCCCGGCGACGACGTGTTCACTTCTCCCGAGGCGCCACAGGACGGTGGCGTCGAATGCGGCCTTGTAGAACTCAATGGCGGCGTTCCCGTCGCCGACCGCGATCATAGGGGAAATCCGCGGAGTTATCATCGCGGGCCGCGAAACGGTGGCTCCCCATTGATCCGGGCTCACGTCGCTGACATGCCGCGAGAAGAGCCAATGGTGGCCGGCGAGGTCCTCGGCTCCGTACTGACGGTCGCCATACTCAGTTACATGCAAATCTTCGACAATCCGAGCGCCAGCGGATTTCGCCCTTTGGAAATGGGTATCCACGTCTTCAAGGAACACAGTCAGGCTTTGAGTTCCGAATCCCAGTTGCGCCGGAGTGGCCCACCCAGGACCAGCTCTCTTAAGCATGATCCACGCGTTACCGAGAAACATCTGTGCTCCGTTGAGTGGGCCGCCGGGCTGGCCATAGCGGTAGTGTTCAGCGAACCCGAACGTTTTGCTCAGCCAAGTGACGGCTTCGGCCACGTCCGGATAGACGATGTGCGGCAGGATAGTGTCGGTGGGTACGGAGCGATTCGATATCACGGGAACTGTCTCCTGTCCTAACGATACTGGTTGTTCGGCGTCTTCACGGTGGTCGGGGGCTTGCCAAAAAGCCAGACAGGCGAGGCGATGGTTTGCGCACGACTCAAGGCAGAGCTACTTCGCAGCCGGCAGCCGGATTTCGACATGCCGGTCGCGGTTGATTAGTTCGGTGAAATCCCGATCGATCGTGTTCAGCGATGCACGTTCACGCGTACCATTCCGGGCAACATAATGCAGCATGTCCCCATCCACCCAATACGCGATTGCCGCCACTATGCGTCGGTCCTTGAAAGCCAGCAGATAGAGTGGCCCGGTTGGCGATGCCTCTGCCTGCGTGGCTTCGCGTGGAGTCAGGCGGCCCGTGAGGATCGCCAAGAGTTCCGCATTGGCCCGCGCTTCGGCAGCAGCGCCCAGCGCGGTCTGCAGGTCGCCCGAAAACTGAGCCTTCTGAAGGATTGCCAGTGTCCGGGTCTGAATCTCCTTGAGTTGGGTCAAAAGTTCGTCGGTCCGGACCGCCGGCCCGGTGTCGGAAGCGCCGGTAGGAGTCCGAGCGATCGCCTGCGCCAGCGCGGGCGAACATAGCATGGCGATCGCCAGAAGTGCCGCCAGGACCGCGGACAGCTTTCTCATTTTCCACCCCCTTCTCAACGCTACCAGCCGGGTGCGTTGCAGTGTTATTCACGGCGAACCGGGATCGGTCGAGAGGATTCTGGCGAATTTCGTCCACTTCATTCCCGCGTCGTTGATTCTAATGCACTTATCCTGAAGCCGACTATGGACTGAGTTTTGGCCTCGAATTTACTGGCCCTTCGGGATCCAGAAGTCGTGTCCAAGGGAGCTAACATGGCAACAGGGATGAGATTTGGATGCGGGAAAATCGGCTTCACGCTGGCAACAGCGCTCTGCATGACGTTGCTGTCGCCTGGCGAAGCAGCCGACAAAACGCGCACCGTGACCGGCAAAGTGCGCACCCCGGATGGAGAAACGCTGAGTGGCGCGGTTGTGCAGATCAAAAACACGCGTACTCTGCAGATTCGGTCGTACATTACACAGAAGGATGGCGCCTTTCACTTCGTCGGTCTCAATCCTGACCTTGATTATGAAATCTTCGCCCGATATCGAGGACGATCAAGTCCAACGAAGACAGTGAGCCAATTCGACTCCAGTGAGGTTGTCGAAGTTGACCTTGTTATCCCAAGCGAGCGAGGGCCTTGACGGTTGCGCCGCGAGTTCAAGCTGACCTCACCTGAGCGGGGCGACCTCATTCTGGTCCGTCACTCTTCTATGGCCGCAAGGTACCCGCCGGCAATTAATGCTCGGCGCGCGGCGTGCTTATCGGTGGCTGCGACCTGAAGAATTGGGCCCGTACAGCCCATCGCTGGGGCTGCTGCGATGCCAGCGCGATTCAGGACGCCGAGAGCTGCCTCAATGTCCAGCGAGTCGATACCCGGAATCTCGGCGTCCAGCACCGGAGCCGGAACACGAAGCCTTGATGGCGCTCCAGGGCCAGCGGGCGAAGTGGAAGCAAGGAGTTCGTGAATCCCTGCCTGATGTGCTCTGGCAATGGCGTCATCCACCACTCTGTGAGCCTGGTGCTGCACTAATCGCAAAAGTTGCGAAACGGCCGCGCCGATCACCGCACCTCCGGAAGCACGCGACACGATGTACACAATTCCCTTCATTC
>QHXU01000449.1 GCA_003223065.1 Acidobacteriota bacterium
TCCGCCGATGTCAGCCCCATCGAACCCGTAGAAAAACGGCAGGCCACCAACTGTTCGCCGACTACGGCCAGTCGGTTTGGAACACTGGCCAACGAATAATCACACATAGCTTCCCCCCCTCCTCAGGGGAGTTGCCACCAAGTTTACCGCTGGTGCGGGCCTTATCTTTCGCCGCTGGAGAGGAGGTGATGATAGCAACCGGAACGTGCGCCAGGTGTGGGGCGTGACGATCGGCGCGCCAGCAACAGGCCTGCAGAGAGCAAGCGCGCACCTCCAAAGGCCAGGCGGCCGCCGCGCTCCACATCGATTCCTCGTCTTTAGCGACGGGCGTAAAAACGTCGCCGGCACGCCTCGCAACGGTAGGGCGTGACAAAAGAGAATCGCAGAAGTTTATCGACCAATCGAGGCCACGCTGGACGAACCCTATCGGAGCGGCAACGTGGGCACTCGGAAATGCGCCGGCCACGCACGAAAGCGACCACGAATACGTATAGCCATGCGATCAGCGCTATCGATGCCACGCTCAACAAGATCAGGTAGCGGATTCTCATGGCTCGCTTAAGTCCAAGCATTGATCTCGCGTCTTGGCGAGCTCGGACCCTGCTGGCTCCCGTGGAACCGAAAAGTCAATTAAGGGAACGATTAAGGACAGAGTACACCGTGAGGCGCTTGGAGCATGATCTTTCCGGCACGATCAGCGTGAGGTGCTTTCCCAGAGCTTCCGTGCTCGTATAAGCCAAAGGTTCGCTCGGCTGCCTTACGACTGGCTATTGACGATGATTAATGAGGGTCCAGGTCGAGACCTGCGCATTTTACGGTCGGACGAAGTTCTGACTACAGACAGCGGCCTCACGACCTCGAATCGTGCTCGGGACCGCTTTCGACGCAAGCGCGGATGCCTGGATATATAATCCGAGGCGGAGCTGAGCCAGGCGGACTGGCTCTTCGTTGCAGGAAGGACGACACAGTGCAAACCAACATGACCAAGCGCAGGGCGTTTCTGAGGCAGCTCGGGGCGGGCTCACTCGCGGCTGCCGCGGTCAACGCACCGCTTGCCTCTATGCAGGCGGCGGTAAACGCAGCCGAGCCGATGAAGATCACCCGCATCGATGCCGTGACCTTCCGCAAAGACCTCCAAATCGGCGGCGGTTCCGGCAGCCGCCAGGAGGCTCCCGAATGGTGCTGGGTCCAACTGCACACCGATTCCGGTCTGGTCGGCACCGGCGAAACCTACCCCTGGGATCAAGGACAGATCGGCGCTCTCAAGGATCACGCGCGCCAACTCCTCGGAAGCGATCCGCGGGACATCGATGGCCTGTGGCGCACTCTCTACTTCAATATTGCGATGCGCGGTGCGGGTGGCGCCGACATGCGGATTCTGAGCGCGATCAACATGGCACAGATGGACCTCCTCGGCCAGGCAGCCGGCATGCCGCTTTACCGCTTGCTCGGCGGCAAGACGCGGCCGCGCGTCCGAGTGTACAACACCACCACCGATTACTGGGCGATCGACAACATGAAGATGGGGCCGGACACGACTAAAATCGTTCGCTTTTTGCTCGACTACGGCGTCACCGCGATGAAGATCTACCCTTTCCGCGGTCCCGAAAAATACCTTTCAAACGATGCACTGGAGCAAGGGCTGAAGTGGATCAGAGATATCCACGACACGGCCGGCGGCAAGATGGATATAGCGGTCGATTGCTGGGCCAATTTCGATTTCGCCAGCGCCAAGCGGCTGGCACACGCTCTCGAGCCGTACAACATCATGTATCTCGAGGATGCGATGCCCAATATCAACGCCCAGAGCTATGCGGAGCTTGCCCGCTCGACGAGCGTGCCCATCTGCCTGAGTGAGACGCTCGCCACGCGATACCAGTACCGCGAGTTCTTCGAACAGAAAGCCTGCAATGTCGCCATGTACGACGTGAGCTGGTGCGGCGGTGTAACGGAAGCGAAGAAGATCGCCGACATGGCCGATGCCTACATGATTCCGACCTCACCGCACACCTGCGGCGGGCCGCTGCTCTACATTTGCGCCACCCATCTTTCGACGGCGGTGCCGAATTTCCTCATCATGGAGAGCAACTACTGGAAGTACGCACACCAGTTCCCACGATTCGTGGAGAACGCGCCCAGACCGGTGCAGGGGCACGTCACAGCGTCCGAACTGCCGGGAATCGGGGCGAAAATCAAGCCGGAGATCTTCCGCAACGGCGACGCCATTGTGGAGACGGTGGCAAAAGTGTAAAAGGGCTGGCGCGAACCCCGGGCGATCCTCACCCGATTACCGGCTGCGAAACACGCGAACATCGTCCACACGGAATGGTTTGGCGTTCGAAAACGAGCCGCGCAGGCGCACCTTCGAAACCCGGGCCGGCGGAAACCGGTCCGTTTGGGTTCCGCGCCACGGACCGTGGGTGCGGTCGGCCAAAACCGACCAGGTTGCGCCATCCATCGATCCTTCGATTACATAGTGCGCAAACGGGGCCGGTTTGCGAAACCAGAACGGATCAGAAAAATCGATGAACTCCGGAAGCTGGTAACGAATCGCCCTGACGGTTGCGGGGGCAGGTAAAGCGAAATGCGTGCCGTCCCCGGTGAGCGCCTCGCCGTCCCCGGTGAGCGGTTCGGCATCGAGCAGAAAGTGCACGGTCCTTGCGTATAGGGTGCGGAAGAGCGTATTCGCGGGGTCGTCCAGGATGCCCGTGAAGTTCTCGCCCGATACCAGCGCCAGCCGCAGATTCCTGTGTACCGCAAGGCCCGGACGGTG
>QHXU01000151.1:0-2637 GCA_003223065.1 Acidobacteriota bacterium
ATTCCGCCGCCACCATAAACCGTCCGCCCGCTGTCAGTCATTTTAACGTCGGCAGTGTTCTTCGATTCGAGGCTGGTGTGATAGTAATAATCGAGAAACGAAATGTTCGAATAGTCGCGCTGGATCAAGCGCACGCTGGGAGTGTAGTAATGGGCCGTGGTCAGCGCCAGACCGGTGTTGTCACTGAGCGGAAACACGGTCTGCACCAAGCCCTTGCCGAACGTATTCTCACCCAGAACCCAGGCCCGGTCGTGATCCTGCAGGGCGCCCGAAACAATCTCCGCCGCGGAAGCCGACAGGCGGTTCACGAGGACCACCACCGGATACTCCTTGCCTCCGTTGTCGCTGTGCGCGAAATAGTTCTTGTTCGGCTGGGCGCGGCCGCGATGACTCACCACCAGTTCATTCCGCTTCAGGAAATGCCCCGCCACCTCGACGCCCTCGTTCAGCAACCCGCCGGGATTGCCGCGGAGATCGAGAATCAGCCCCCGGATGTCCTTCTCGCCAAGTTTCTTCAGCTTTTCGTTGAGCTCTTTACTGGTGTTCTCATTGAACTGCTGGATGTCGACATAGGCGATCCCCGGCCGGATCCAGAATGCGTTGGGCACGCTGAAACGCGGAATCTCGTCGCGGACGATATTGAAGGCAAGCGGCTTGTCGACGCCTTCGCGGCCCACCACCACCTGGACGTGCGTACCGCGCGGACCTTTGAGCAGGTCGGCGATTTCAGTGGTCGACAGGCTGTCGGTCTTTTTATCATTGACTTCGAGGATCACGTCGCCGGGACGCAGCCCGGCTTTGTATGCGGGAGACCCGGCGAAAGGCATCATCACGATGGTCTTGCCGCCACGAGGTCCAACCTGCATCCCGACGCCGAAGTAATGCCCGCGCTGGTCCTCACGAAGGAGCTGGTACTCGCGCGGGTCGAAGAAGGTCGAGTGCGGATCGAGCGTCCGCAGCATCCCCGGAATCGCGCCTTTGTAAACCGCCTTGTCGGGCTTCACCGCGTCTGCAAAGTTCTGCTCCACAGCGTCGTACACCTTGGTGAACGACTTGAGGCTCTGGCTGACCGGGTCGTCCGGAGAGGTAGCCGCGGAGACGCCGCCACCGCTGAAAACACCCGCGGCGATGGAACACAGTGCGATGAAGAGAGGAACGAGCAGATAATTGCGGCGACGAAAAGACATGAAGGCCTCCAGCCTCAGCTTCAGTATATCAGTTAGGGCCGGCCCGCAGGCCGTACGGCTCAACCGGCGCGCATGCGGCGGGCGGCCAAGCCAGGCTCGACGCGCACGGGCTTGCGTTCCACGTCCGTGAGCCGCCGCGCCTGATCGCTGACGCAGACCAGGAACATCGGCTGGCGGGCATTCTTGAGGATATCGATGATGCGCTCTTGCTGATCCTCGAGAAAGATCGACTTGCCGTCGGTAACCAAGTGCAGGTGGGATGACGCTTGCAGCACCTCGGCCAGCCGCTTGCCCATCTCGCGTTGCAAGAACCTCAGCACGCGCCGGATCTTTTGCAGCGAGAACCCCTTACGCCGCAGCTCTGCTATGACGGTGATCTCAATCACCTCGGCGGGATAGTACACGCGGCGATGTCCCTCATGCCGCGGGGAGACCACCTTGCGCTCGTCCCACCACTGCAGTTGCCGCAGGCTAACGGCGGCAACCTGAGCGACTTCGCTGGACGAGTACGTCCGTTCCTGGATTTGGGCTTCAGGCCGGCTCTTGCGCGCTTTGAACATAACCGGGTTTTTCCGTTTTCGTGGATTTCCTGCGACCTTACCGATTGTACTCGACTGGCAGATGGTGTCAATAGGGTCTCCGTACCCCTTGGCCCACCGCGTGCGAAGTGGTGTTAGCCTCCGCCCACGAACCACACAATCTCGATCCGGGCGCCGTCTTCGACCGGCGTCGTGCTCCAATCCGACCTGCGCACGATCTTTCGATCCAGTTCCAACGCCACGCGCGACTCGTCGATCTGCAGCCAGGCGAGCAATTGCGTGACATCAAGACCGCGGGGAACGCGCCGGGGCTCGCCGTTCAAGACAACTTCAATCGTCTTTGTTTCAGCAGTTTCCATCGCGCGCGTTTGACACTCCGTTTCGATCATCATTATATTCAATACTTAGAACCGCGGCCCCAAGCGTCCCATGCCAACCACCTACCCGCAGGTCTACTTTCCCGTTCTAGTGCAGGTTGTGATCGCAATGGCGGTGGCCGCCGGTCTGATTGCGGCCTCTTCTCTGTTGGGCAAGCGGGCGCGCAGCCCCCAGAAAGATACGCCTTACGAATGCGGGATTGCACCCAGCGGATCCGCCAGGGAACGTTTCAGCGTCAAGTTTTACCTGGTCGGGATGATTTTCATCCTGTTCGATATCGAAGCCGTGTTCCTATATCCGTGGGCCGTGGTTTACCGTGAGCTGAAACTGTTCGCCTTCGCCGAAATGTTTCTGTTCGTCGCCCTGATCCTGGTGGGCTACTTCTACATCTGGAAGAAGGGGGTGCTCAACTGGGCCATCAAGGAGGGACTGAAATGAAGCACGAGGCAATGCTCGAAACTCTCGAGTCTCGCGGCGAATATGTGGTTATTGCCGACCCGGCCGGCATCCTGGATCTCTGCCGTTATCTCAAG
>QHXU01000151.1:2757-6051 GCA_003223065.1 Acidobacteriota bacterium
AATGCCGCCTCAATGGCGCCTCAACGGGAAGCAATCCTGAGATCGATTCCGTATCCGGCGTATGGCGGGGCGCCAACTGGTATGAGCGCGAAGTTTTCGACCTGTTCGGAATCGTGTTCCGGAACCATCCGAACCTGGTCCGTATCCTCATGCCGATCGACTGGGAAGGCTATCCGCTACGAAAAGATTATCCGGTTCACGGCTACAAATACGGCTACACGAATGAGTAGAGCATGAAGAAGGTATTTGAAGAACACGTAGCTACCATCTCAGCCGCCGAGGAACTTCCGAAGACTCCGGCCGCGCCGCGGCGCATGACGCTCAACATGGGGCCGCAGCACCCCTCGACGCATGGGGGCTTGCGCATGATGCTTGAGCTCGAAGGCGAGACGATCAAGAAGGCGGAGCCCGATATCGGCTTCCTGCACACCGGCATCGAGAAGGAGTGCGAGGCGAAGTTCTGGCAACAGGTGGTGACGCTGACCGATCGCGTCGATTATCTGGCCAATCTTTCGAACAATCTGGTCTACGCGCTGGCGGTCGAAAAGCTCCTTCAGATCGAGATCCCGCCGCGCGCGCAGTGGATGCGGGTCATGATGACGGAGTTTTCGCGCCTCAACAGCCACCTGGTGTGGCTGGGAACGCATGCTCTCGATATCGGCGCGATGACCGTCTTTTTCTACTGCTTCCGCGAGCGCGAGAACATCCTGAGGATTCTCGAGATGTTCTCCGGCCAGCGGATGATGACCAGCTACATCCGCATCGGCGGCCTGGCGCTCGAGCCTCCGCGCGGCTGGGAACGCGCCGTGGACAAATTCATCCGCGCCTTCCCGGGCAATGTGGACGAGTATGAGGAACTGCTCGACTTGAATCCGATCTGGAAGCGGCGCACGCAGGGTGTTGGCTTTATCCCGCTCGAGGAGATGCTGGATTTGGGCGTGACCGGTCCGATGATCCGCGCCGCCGGGCTCAAATGGGACATCCGAAAGTCCGAACCCTATTCGAGCTACGACAAATTCGATTTCGAGATTCCGACGCGCAACGAGAATGACGTGTATGCGCGATACCGGGTGCGGCTAGGAGAAATGCGGCAGAGCGCGCGCATCATCACGCAGGCTCTCGAAGGCATGCCGGAAGGGCCCTGGCAGGCGGACGCGCCGCACGTGGTCCTGCCGGAGCGGGAAAGGATGAAGACCCAGATGGAGGCGCTCATCTATCATTTCAAGATTGTGACGGAGGGTTTCAGGGTTCCCGCCGGCGACGTATACCAGTGCATCGAATCCCCGCGGGGCGAAATCGGCTATTACATCGTGAGCGACGGAACGTCCAAGCCATACCGCGTGTTCATGCGCACGCCGAGTTTCGGAAACCTGCAGGCGCTCGGCGTAATGCTCGATGGCGCGCTGATCGCCGACTCGATCGCGGCGCTGGGCAGCATGGACTTCGTGCTCGGAGACGTGGACCGCTAAGACGATGATCTTCTCTGCTCCGCTTGAAGAAAAGTTCGCCAGAATGCTGGCCCAATATCCTCCCGGCCGCCAGCGTTCGGCTGTGGTGCCGATGCTGATCTACGCCCAGGACGAGGTGGGCTCCATCACCAAGGAACTGATCGAGGAAGTGGCGCGGCGGTGCGGCGTCACGCCCCTGCAGGTGGACGAGGTAGTCGGCTATTACTCGATGCTCCACCGGAAGCCGATCGGAAAATATCATGTGCAAGTCTGCACCAACATCAGTTGCCAACTCGTGGGCGGCGAGGAACTGTACGAGCACGCCAAAAGGAAACTTGGGATCGGCCACAGGGAGGTGACACGCGACGGGCGGTTTTCGCTGGAGGAGGTCGAGTGCATCGGCGCCTGCTCGTGGGCGCCGGCCGTCGAGATCAACTACGATTTCCACCATCAGGTCACGGCGGAGAAGCTGGATCAGTTGCTGGACAACCTGCCGGACTCCGACCATCAGGGAGCGGCAAACAAGTGACGATGCTCTACAACGAACCGAGTCCGCTTGAAACGCGAGTCGTGAGCAAGCGCTTCGGCCTGCCGAATTCGGCCTCCCTCGACACCTTCCTCGCCACCGGCGGTTTCGAAGCATTCCACAAGGCGCGGGAGATGAAGCCCGAGCAGATCATCGAGGAAGTGAAAGTTTCGGCCTTGCGCGGCCGGGGCGGCGCCGGCTTCCCTACCGGACTCAAGTGGAGCTTCGTTCCTCGCAACTCCCCCAAGCCGAAGTACATCATCGTGAACGCTGACGAAAGCGAGCCCGGCACTTGCAAAGACCGCCTGCTGATGGAGTACGATCCGCATCAGTTGATCGAGGGGATTCTGATCGCGGCCCTCGCGGTCGATTCCCATGCCGGCTACATTTATATTCGCGGCGAGTACCGTTACCTGATCGAGCTCATGGACCGGGCCATCGCCGAGGCGTATGCGAAGGGCTATCTGGGCAAAAACATCGCGGGCACAGGTTGGGATTTCGATCTCTACACGCACTCGGGCGCCGGAGCTTACGAATGCGGCGAGGAGACCGCTTTGCTCGACTCGATCGAAGGCAAGCGGGGCATCCCGCGGATGAAGCCTCCGTTCCCGGCGGTGGCCGGGGCCTGGGGCTGCCCGACGCTTTTGAACAACGTCGAAACCTTCAGCGCGGTGCCTGCGATTATCCGCGACGGCGGGAAAGCGTTCGCTGATCTGGGTACGCCGAAAAACGGCGGCACGCGACTGGTCTGTATATCCGGCCACGTCAACAAACCCGGCGTGTACGAGCTCCCGCTTGGCTATCCGATGATGAAGGCGATCAATGAGGTCGCGGGAGGCATTCCGCATGGCCGCAAATTGAAAGCCGTGGTCCCGGGCGGCTCGTCCTGCCCGCTTCTGCGCGCCGAGGAATGCGACATAGCTATGGACTACGATACTCTCGCCAAGGCCGGAAGCATGCTAGGGTCCGGCGGCATGGTGGTAATGGACGAAACCACCGACATGGTGCGCGTCGCGCTGCGTATCATGCGCTTCTATGCGCACGAGAGCTGCGGTTGGTGTATCCCATGCCGGGAAGGCACGGCCTGGCTGCGGAAAATCCTCTCGCGCATGGTGGAAGGCAACGGCCGGCGCGAGGACGTCGCACTCCTTGGCGAATTGTCGAAGAATATGCTGGGCCGAACGTTCTGCGCTCTGGGCGATGCCGCGGCGATGCCGACTATGTCGATCGTCGAAAAATTTGCCGAAGATTTCGAAAAGTATCTGGTCCCGGAAGCCGTGCTGGTGTGACATGCCTGAACTGGTAAGGCTGACGATTGAT
>QHXU01000151.1:6107-13295 GCA_003223065.1 Acidobacteriota bacterium
CCAAGCCGGCATCGAAATTCCGTCGTTCTGCTATTACGAAGGCCTGACGCTTCAGGCCGCCTGACGCATGTGCCTGGTGGAAGTAGAGAAAACGCCCAAGCTGCAAGTGGGCTGCACGCTGCCGGTGGCCGAGGGCATGGTGGTCCGTACAGATTCCGCGGTGGTGAAGGAAGCGCGCAAGGGCACGCTCGAATTTCTGCTCACCAATCATCCTCTCGATTGCCCTGTTTGCGACAAAGGAGGAGAGTGCGAGTTGCAGGACATGGTGTTCCGCTACGGCGCCGCCGAGAGCCGGTTCACGGAGCGCAAACTGCACGTCGACGAGAAGCAATGGTCGCCCGTGGTCTATTTCGATGCGCCGCGCTGCATCCTGTGCTACCGCTGCGTGCGCATCTGCAATGAAGGCATGGGAGTGGGAGCGCTGGGGGTTTCGGACCGCGGCGTTATTTCCGAAATCATTCCCAACCACTACGATCACCTTGAATGCGACGAGTGCGGCGCCTGCATCGATATCTGTCCAGTGGGAGCGCTCACCAGCGGCATCTATCGCTACCAGACGCGGCCGTGGGAAATGAACCACGTCGGCACCATTTGCACGCACTGCGCCGATGGTTGCCGCACTACTCTTGGCGTGCGCAATGAGAAGATCATCCGGGGAAACAACCGCGACCGCAGCGGCATCAACGGCGAGTTCCTGTGCATTAAGGGACGGTATGCCTTCGATTTCGCCGCTCATCCCGACCGGCTGCAATCTCCGATGATTCGCCAAACCGGCGGGTTTGAGCCGGTGTCCTGGTCAAAGGCGCTCGAGGTGATCGCGGGAAGGTTCCAGAACGTGAAGGCCCGCGGCGGCAAGTTCGGCATCATCGGGTCCAATCACACCACGAATGAAGAGAATTTTTTCCTGGCGAAACTGGCTCGCCAGGGCCTGGGCACGCAAAACGTCGATCACCACCGCACCGGAGACCTCGCGACGTTTTTCGACGCACTCTCCGGCCGCAAAGAAGCTCTAGCCACCACCGGCGACCTTTATACCGCCAAGGCTGTGCTGGTAGTCGGAAGCGACCTCGCCCAGCAGCATCCTCTGCTCTCTTATCAAGTCCGCGCCAACTTCCGGCATCACAACGCCCATATCTACACGGTGACCATCGGGCCGGTGCGTGAAGACCATCAGTCAGCCGGCGCTGTACGCGTCGAGAGAGGCGGTGAAGTCGCCGGCGCATGGTCCCTGCGCGAAAAACTCAAGGCCGAAACCAGCCTGGTTATCGTCTTTGGCGACGCGATACAGGGTGACGGTTTGCGAAAGCTGGTCGCATTCGGCGATTCGCTCGGCATCCCGGTAAAATACGTCTGCCTGGTCGACTATTCCAATTCTCGGGGCGCCTTTGACATGGGCGTGATCCCCCGCAACGGCGGAATGTCCCGCGAGCAGATGCTCGCCGCCGCTGATCTCGATGTTCTCTGGGTCATCGGCGCGAATCCTCTGAAGAACGCGGCGCTCGCCTCGGAGGACGCCTTCGTCGTCGTGCAGGACCTTTTTATGACCGAGACTGCGCGCCGCGCCGACGTGCTTCTGCCCGCGGCTTCGGCGTACGAAAAGAGCGGCACTGTGACCAACGTCTGCGGTGAAGTGCAGAAACTCAAGGCGGCGATCAAGGTGATGGGCGCCAAGGCTGACCTGGAGATCTTCGGCCTGATCGCCAAGGAAATGGGCTTGAACCTCGGAATCTGGCTGCCGGACCGGGTTTTCGAGGAGATCCGCAAGAGCGTGCACGGTTACAACGTTCCGCTCCCGGTAGTCGCGACAGGAGGGGCAGCGCCTACGGCTCCGCTCAACGGCCATGTGGCGATGCTTCCCGGCGCCATTCAATCCGCGTGCGACACGCTTTTTACTTCCGGCTCACTCTCGCGCTACTCGAACATTCTGAACTCGGTGATGGAGGCGCCGGGGGCAGTGTACGCGGGGGAGAAGCGGGCCGGGGGGCAGTGACGGTCAAGATTTATATGGATTCGTTCGCCTGGCAGAAGGCGATGGATTTGGCAGAGGAGGTTTAGGGAATCGCCAAAGGATTTCGACGGCACGAGCTCTATGGTTTGCCAGTTACGCTTTCCTGAAATCGTCCGGAAACCGGCCGAATCAGCAACGGCCTCACGACCTCACTGGAAAAGCATGCCGCAGTTGCACGCTAACCGAAGACCGGCGCCCGCCCACTGGCCCCTGCCCCGCGGGCTAAGATGAACTTTTTCATCCTCTCGATCATCAAGGCCGCCATCGTCGCGTTCGTTCTCCTGACAACGCTTGCCTATCTGCAGTGGATTGAACGCAAGGTGATCGCCCACATTCAGCTTCGCGTTGGTCCAAGACGCGTCGGCCCGCACGGGCTCCTTCAACCTCTGGCCGACGTTATCAAGCTGCTGACCAAGGAAGACATGCTTCCTTCCCACGTCAACAAAGTCTTTTATCTGCTGGCGTCGTTTCTCGCCGGCATGTTCGCGCTCATTTCGATTTCGGTCATCCCGTTCGGCACCGAAATCAACATCGGTGGCATTAGAACCTCGATGCAGCTGACCGACCTGAACTTCGGAGTGCTCTTCATCCTGGGACTCTCGGGGATCGGCGTATACGGCGTTGCTCTGGCCGGCTGGGCATCGAACAACAAGTATTCGCTGCTTGGAGGGCTGCGCAGCTCGGCCCAGATGATCAGCTATGAACTGCCCCTGGCGATGGCGATCGCCGCGCCGCTTCTCATGCTGAACACGCTCAGCTTTCGGGAAGTGGTGAACGGGCAGAGCGGCTACTACTTCGGATTCCTGCCGCGTTGGACCATCTTCCAGGGACCCTTCCCGCAAGTCGTCAGCTTCCTTTTGTTTGTGGTTGCCGCCTTCGCCGAAACCAACCGAGTGCCCTTCGATCTTCCTGAAGCGGAGAACGAGTTGGTGGCGGGCTTTCACACCGAATACTCGAGCATGAAGTTCGCGGCGTTCTTCATGGCCGAGTATGCCAACATGGTCACCGTTTCGTGCGTCGCTACCCTGCTGTTTCTCGGCGGCTGGCTGCCGCCGTTTCCGCCCGAATACGGATCGAACTACGTGCCGTCATTGATCTTCGTGATTGGCGGCGGGCTCGCGTTGTATCACGGCATCAATCCTGCGCGGCCGTTCGATCGCATTACGCTCCCGGTGGCGGGGATTGTATTCCTCGGCGTCGCAGCGATGCTTCTGGTGCCGGTGGTTGCCGCGATCCTGCTCCCGTTGTTCTGGTTCGCCGCCAAGGTCGGCGTCATTCTGTTCCTGTATATATGGGTCCGCGGCACGCTGCCGCGTTTCCGTTACGACCAGTTGATGAGCTTTGCCTGGACGGTCATGTTCCCGGTCGCGGTAGTGAACCTGTTCGTCACCGGACTGCTGGTGGCGATCGTATCTAAATAAGCCATGGATGCAATTCTGTTTCTGATCTTCGCGGCAATTGCGCTGGGCTGCGCCGTCAACCTGGTGCTGCAGACTCATCCGATCGCGAGCGCGCTGTCCTTGATCGGCGTCATGGGCGCGCTTGCCGCGCTGTACCTTCTGCTGGGCGGAGAATTCATTGCCGCGGCGCAGCTCATTGTCTACGCCGGCGCCATCATGGTGCTGTTCGTGTTCGTCATCATGCTGCTCAACGCGGGCGCGGAACAGGAAAGCCGGAAACGTCTGGCTGCGAAAGTCCTCGGCATTCCTTTGCTGGTCGTGCTTCTCGGCCTGGTTGGGTACGTTCTTCAGAACGCTTTGCTTCCAAGCGAAGGAGTGAAGTTCGGCGCTTTCCGTCACGGCACGGCGCAGGACGTCGGCCGCAGCCTGTTCACGATCTACTTACTTCCGTTTGAAGTGACCAGCGTCCTGATCCTGGTGGCGATCCTTGGCGCGGTGATCCTCGCCCGAAAGGAGATCGATTGATGCCGCCCCTTCCGCAGAGCGTTCCCATTTCCTGGTACCTGACCCTCAGCGCCATCCTGTTCGGGCTGGGCGTGGCCGGTTTCCTGTACCGGCGCAACATTATCACCGTGTTCATGTCGATCGAGTTGATGTTGAACGCGGTGAACCTGAGTTTTGTGACGTTTTCCTACAAGCTGAAACAGGTCGACGGTCACATCTTCAGCTTCTTCGTAATGGTTGTGGCTGCTGCTGAAGCGGCCGTCGGACTGGCGATCATCCTGACCGTCTTCAAGAATCGCCAGACGCTCGAAATCGACGAAGTCAGTTCGCTCCGGAACTAAAACGATGCAACTTTGGCTCATCCCCGTTTTTCCGTTCGTGGGCTTCGCGCTGAACGGTCTCTTCGGCCGGAAACTCCCGAAGCGGGCGATCGATGTCATCGCCGTGGGCTCGGTGCTGCTGTCGTTTTTATGGGTCTTGAAAACGCTGAACGCTCTGGGCGTGTTCGCCGGGGGCAACGCTCTCGAAACGGCGTACGTCGAGCACTACTTCACCTGGATCCAATCCGGCACGCTCAACGTCAGCATTGACCTGTCGGTTGACCGTCTTACGGCGGTGATGCTGATGGTGGTCACGGGCGTCGGCTTTCTGATCCACGTCTACTCGGTCGGCTACATGGCGGATGAAGGCGGCTACTACCGCTTCTTTTCCTACCTGAATTTGTTCATGTTTTTCATGCTGGTTCTGGTGCTGGGCGCTAACTTCCTGTTGCTGTTCGTCGGATGGGAAGGTGTGGGCCTGTGCAGCTACCTTTTGATCGGCTTCTACTTCCTCGAAAAGTTCGCCACCGACGCCGGCAATAAGGCGTTCATCGTAAATCGCATCGGCGACTTCGGCTTCTCACTGGCGATATTCCTGGTCGGGATCCACTTCGGTTCGCTCGATTTCGGCAGGGTCTTCGGCCAGATCAGGGACATGCCGGTTGAGGCGAGTCCGGGCTGGATCACGGCAATCTCGTTGCTGCTGCTGGTCGGGGCGATCGGCAAATCGGCGCAGATTCCTCTTTATGTCTGGCTGCCCGACGCCATGGCCGGCCCCACGCCGGTCAGCGCGCTGATCCACGCCGCGACCATGGTTACGGCGGGGGTCTACATGGTCGCCCGCAGCTCGCAGATTTACCTTCACTCCACATTCGCGCTCGACATCGTCGCCATTGTCGGCCTGACCACTGCGTTCTTTGCCGCCACAATCGGCCTCGCTCAGAACGATATCAAGAAGGTTTTCGCCTACTCCACGGTCTCGCAGTTGGGATACATGTTTGTGGGGCTGGGCACGGGTGCCTTTTCCGCAGGCATCTTCCACCTGATGACCCACGCCTTCTTCAAGGCGCTTTTGTTCCTGGGAGCGGGCAGCGTGATTCACGCGCTCTCCGGCGAACAGGACCTGCGTCACATGGGCGGTCTGCGCAAACAGATCCCCATTACTTTCTGGACGCTGATGTGCGCGGGCGTAGCGATCGCCGGAGTGCCTCCTTTTTCCGGGTTTCATAGCAAGGACGAAATCCTCGCCGCGGCGTACCATCACGCGCCCTGGATGTACTGGGTTGGAGTCCTGACGGCGTTCATGACCGCGTTCTACGTGTTCCGCGCGTTGTTCCTGTGTTTCTTCGGAGAGTACCGGGGCGAGCATCATCCACACGAATCTCCGGTGGTGATGTGGGGGCCCTTGGCGGTGCTTGCGGCTCTGAGTCTTGCGGGAGGCTACATCAACGTCCCGAGGTTCCTGGAGCCGATGTTCCCTCTGGCAGAAGGCGGAGGCGACCAGTGGCTGGTGTACGTTTCGGTGGCCGCGGGCCTCGGCGGCATTGCGCTCGCATATCTGTTCTATGTGGCGTCACCCAAGCTCGCTGATTCTTTCGCCAACGCCTTCCACGCGCTCTATAGCCTGATCTACAACAAATACTTTGTCGACGAGCTTTACGACGCTACCGTGGTGCGTCCCGTGGTCGACGGCTCGCGCACGCTGCTCTGGCGCGGAGTGGATGTGGGCGTGATCGACGGCGCTGTGAACGGCATCGGTCATCGGGCCCGCGGCATCGGCGGCGTGTTGCGCCTGGCGCAGTCCGGCTACATTCGAAACTACGCGGCATGGATGGTGGCCGGCGCGATCCTCGTGATAGCCATGATCGGCCTCGCGGGAGGCGCGCGATGACGCTGCTCGACATCGTCATCTTGTTGCCGCTGGCTGGATTTTTCGTGTTTTTGGCCGTGCCCAGGAATAACCCGCAGATGACGCGATGGGCGGCATTGCTCATCTCCGTCGCCGTATTCGTTGTGTCATTGGGACTGGTGGGGCCGTACTGGTTCGCGAATCCTGCAGGCTACACTTTCTCGACCAACGTCCCCTGGATCGGTTCACCGCCGATCCGGTATCACGTCGGGCTGGATGGATTGAGCCTGTGGCTCGTGCTGCTCACGACCCTGCTCACGCCGATCGCGGTGCTGGTTTCCTGGAAACACATCGACCATCGCGTAAAGGAGTTTTTCGCGTTTCTGATCTTGCTCGAATTCGGCTTGATCGGGGTATTCGTCGCGCTCGACCTGTTCCTCTTCTATGTGTTCTGGGAGGTGTCGCTTGTGCCTATGTACTTCCTGGTCGGGATCTGGGGTCACGAGCGCCGCATCTACGCAGCCGTCAAGTTCTTCCTTTACACAATGGCCGGGTCCGTGCTGATGCTGGCGGCGATCATCTATCTTTACAATAAATCCGGCTCATTCGATTATCTTGAGATCCTCAGCCAGATCCAGACCGGCCGCCTGGCGTTCGACGGGCAGCAGCAGTTGCTGCTGTTTCTAGCGTTCTTTTTCTCGTTCGCGATTAAGGTTCCTCTGTTCCCGCTCCATACCTGGCTTCCGGACGCGCACGTCGAGGCGCCGACCGCCGGCTCCGTCATGCTCGCTTCCGTGATGCTGAAGATGGGCACCTACGGGTTGGTGCGTTACTGCCTTCCGCTCTTTCCAAACGCCGCGCATAATTCGGCGCCATGGATCGCGGCGTTGGCGATCATCGGGATCATTTACGGAGCGCTGGTGGCGATGGTGCAGCCCAATCTGAAGAAGCTGGTTGCATACTCTTCGGTCACCCACCTGGGCTTTGTCGTGCTTGGGATCTTTTCCTTTACTCAGCAAGGCCTGGATGGAGCCGTGTACCAGATGCTCAATCACGGCGTTTCCACCGGGGCGCTATTCATGTTGGTCGGTTATCTCTATGAGCGGC
>QHXU01000151.1:13355-23938 GCA_003223065.1 Acidobacteriota bacterium
CCCGCGCCGAACCTCTCCGCCGTATTCATGTTCACGACGCTCGCGTCGATCGGCCTGCCGATGCTCAATAACTTCATTGGCGAGTATCTCGTGCTGCAAGGAACCGCGCAGGCGAACTTCACCTGGACCACATTCGCCGCCACCGGCGTGATTCTTTCCGCATGCTACATGCTATGGATGTACCAGCGCGTGTTTTTCGGAAAAGCTTCGGGTTCCGTCAGCCACCACCTCACCGACCTTACGGCGCGGGAATGGGTGGCGATTCTTCCCCTGCTAACGTTGATGCTCTGGATGGGTACGTTCACGCAGAGCTTCATGCCGCCCATTAGCGCTCAGAATGCCCGCATTCTCGACCAGACAAAGCAGCTGGGCGTGGAGCGGGTGCATAAGCAGGGACCCGGTGTCCCGCTAGCGGAGGCGCGGCGTGGGCGATAACTTTTTCCCTACAGGCGCGGAATACTTCCGGATTCTTCCGGAAATGATCCTCACCGTGGCCGGAACGCTCATCATGTTTTTCGAGGCGGTGCTGCCCGAGAGCGCGAAGCGAATGTTGGGACCCCTGTCGGTGGCGGGGCTCGCTGCAGCGCTCTGTGCGGCGCTCGCCGCCAACAACAATCCCGGTCCGGCGTTCCAGAACATGCTCGTGATCGACGGTTTCGCCACCTTCTTCCGGGTCCTGGTGATAGCGGTGGGGTTGCTGGCCGTTTTCGGCTCCACTGAATACCTCAGGCGGGAGCAGTCCACGGGCGGTGAGTTCTATGCCTTGATCCTGTTCAGCGTGGTGGGACAGTGCGTAATGTCGACGGCAAACGAGCTGATCATGATTTTCATCGGCCTCGAGATCTCGTCGATCGCCACCTATATCCTGGCAGGCTATCTGCGCGACGATCCGCGCAATAACGAATCGGCGCTCAAGTATTTCCTGCTCGGCTCCTTCGCCACGGCGTTTCTGCTCTACGGAATCGCCTGGATCTACGGCATCACCGGCTCGACCAATCTGGTGGAGATCCGCCGCGTGCTGATCTCGGCCGCGGCTCCGCCCCTGGTACTCACCGGCACATCCGCGGCGTTGATGTTCGTCGGCTTCGGATTCAAGATCTCAGTGGCCCCGTTTCAGATCTGGGCGCCGGATGTGTATCAAGGCGCGCCGGCTCCGGTGGCCGCGTTTCTTTCCGTAGGTCCGAAGGCGGCGGCGTTCGCGATCCTGTTGCGCGTGTTCACCACGGCGTTCGGCTCAATCGCGGTCCGCTGGGAGCCGTTCGTGTGGGGATGCGCCCTGGCGACGATGATCGTCGGGAACTTCGCGGCTCTGCAGCAATCGAACATCAAGCGCATGCTTGCCTACAGCTCGATCGCGCATGCAGGCTATGTTCTGGTCGCCGTGACGGCGCATTCCGATGTCGGCGGCGCCGCGGCCATGTTCTATCTGGCGGCGTACGCGTTCACCAATTTCGGCGCCTTCGCGGTGGTGACGTACTTTTCCCGGAAGGGCGAGAAGTACGTGAGCATTGACGACTTCGCCGGCCTCGCGCAACGCCAGCCGGCGATGGCCGCGATGCTGGCCATCTTTCTAATGTCTCTGATCGGCGTGCCCCTCACGGGCGGCTTCTTCGGCAAGTTCTACATTTTCAAGGCGGCGCTCGATGCGGACCTGGTCTGGCTCACGGTGCTGGGCCTTTTGAACAGCGCCGTCGCGGCTTTCTACTATTTGCGCATCCTTGTGGTGATGTACATGAACGAACCGGGCGCGTCGGTAGCCGATCTACCGCCTGTGGACGGGGCGATGAAGATTGCGGTCTACGGCTCCGCGGTGGCGACGCTGGTGCTCGGCATCTTCCCCTCGCTGGTGCTCGATTTCGCGAGCAAAGCGGCTCTAAAATAGGCGCTTCCTAAAAGTGCGAGCGAAGGTCGGAGAACTTTTCGACCATCAGGAATCGGCCGTTCTGGCCGCCGCGCAGTTCCTGATGTTCGAGCACCCAGGTGTGCGGGTGCGGCACGAGCACCGCGTTCAGTCCGGCCGCGAGCGCCGGATTGATGTCGGAGTTCGGCGAGTTGCCGATCATCCACGTCTGCTCCGGAAGGAAGCCGTGCTCTTCGATCAGGCGCCGGTACGCGGGAGCGTCCTTTTCCTTTACGATCGCCGTGAGCGCGAAATACCGGCCCAACCCCGAGCGGTCCACCTTCATCCGCTGTTCTTCCGGATGACCCTTGGTGAACAGCATGAGATGGTGGCGCGAGACCAGGTAGTCCAGGGTCTGCTCGACGCCCTCGATCAGTTCGAGAGGTTGCTCCAGAATTCGCTCGGCGAGCGACATTACGTGCTCGAGATCGTCCGTCCGGATCTCGTGCTCGGCCAGGTGTTGATAGGCCTCCTGCAGGTTGCGCCCGAAATTCTTGCAGCCGTAGCCGTGGACCTTCGCGCTGGCCAATTCGATCTCATTCAGGACTTCGCGCACCTGCGCCGGGCTGAGCGTCGAATGGCCGAGAAAGTCGACGAAGTCATCGAAGGCGCGCTCAAAGTAGATGTTATTTTCCCAAAGCGTGTCATCGGCGTCGAAGATCAGCTGCTGTTTCATTCAATGCCGGCTATGCCGCGGCCGTAGCCGTTGCGCGGCGCCACCTCCTTCACATGCTGGATCCTCCGCTGCCGGATCAGGTAGGTAGGAAAGAAATCGGCCAGTTGGCGCAAACGCTCTGCTTCGCTGCGCGTAGCGAGCAACACCTGACGGAACGTGAGGTCCGGGACGGGCTGGGCCAAACGAAAGCTCAATTGCTGGCCTTCCGTCTCCGAGCTTTCGAGCGGCTCACTGGACGAAAGCGCTTGCAATTGGTTGTAGCCATCGATGGCGCGTTTCTGGATATCGGGCGGGACAGGCTCGAACTCCTCATCATCGAAGAATTCGACCGAGCCGCGCAGGTAGGACCGCTCGTCGTTCAAAAGGACGATCTCGAACCTGCGCCTGCCGTAGGCCAGGATGTCCATCCGGCCGTCGGGATACTGGCGCAGGACCTTGTCCACGATTGCAGTGCAGCCGGTGTTGACGATGCCCTTCTCGTTCGCCAACACCACGCCGAACTCCTGCTGGTCGCGAATCACCTCGCCAATCATCTCTTTATAGCGATCTTCGAAAATATGCAGAGGCAGCTGCGAGCCCGGCAGAAGGACGACCTGAAGCGGAAACAGCGGCAACATACCCGGCTGCATGCTACTATTATGGCTTTCGCGCGGGCCCTATCGCGACAAGCATGATTCTAAAGCTGAAACGCGCTCCCGGAATCTACCTGGTCGGATTCATGGGATGTGGGAAATCGACCGTCGGGCGGGCCCTCGCCGAAGAGCTGGGCTGGAGTTTTTTCGGCTTGGACGAAGAGATCGAACTGCGCGAGAGGGCCACCATCACCGAAATTTTCGACACCCGCGGCGAGGCCGCGTTCCGTGAAATCGAGACCGCAATGCTGCGGGAGCGCGTGCACGCAGTGCAAAGCGGCCGGCCGCAGGTGATTGCTCTCGGCGGCGGCGCCTTCGTTAGCGAGCAGAACTTCGATCTGGTTTCGAATAACGGCGTCACCGTCTGGCTTGATTGCCCGTTCTCGATGGTGGAGCGCCGCGTCGCCGCCCAAGCGCACCGGCCCCTGGCGCGCGACCTCAATCAGCTCCACGAGCTTTACAACTCGCGCCGCGGGGCCTACGGCCGCGCCGATTATCGAGTTGAAGTGCTTGATGACGATACGCGCGCCGCGGTGGCGAGGATCCTGGCGTTGCCCTTGTTTTAAGCATTACCGTGAGCCGAAAGCACGCTCTCCGAATTTTTCGCGCCGCGCTTCGAGCAGCGGATCCTCAGGAAGCTGTTTTTCGCTACTTGCGGCTTGACGGCGCAACGCTTGTGGCAGGACGCCGCCGCTATTCTCTCTCGCGGTCCGACCGGATTCAGTTGATCGGGGCGGGCAAGGCAAGCGCGGTGATGGCGCGGGCAGTGGCACGCTTGCTCGGACGCCGGGTTTCAGGAGGGTTGATCAACGTTAAATACGGCCACACGGCTCCGCCCGGCCGCGTCCTGCTCAACGAGTGCGGCCACCCCGTGCCGGATGAGAGGGGCGTCGAAGGCGCCAGGCGCATCTCCGAAATCGCCCGCGCCGCGGGTCCGCGCGATCTTCTGATCTGCCTGATCTCCGGGGGCGCTTCGGCGCTTTTGCCGCTGCCGGTTCCGCCCATGACGCTGGCCGAAAAGCAGGACATCACGCGGCGGCTTCTCGCCAGCGGCGCCTCCATCCACGAGATCAACACGGTCCGCAAGCACATGTCCGCGATCAAAGGAGGACGGCTGGCGCAGCTTGCATTCCCGGCGACGATGATCGCGCTGATCCTTTCCGACGTGATCGGCGACGATCTTGACGTGATCGGTTCCGGTCCCACTGTGGCGGACCGGTCGAGGGTTGAGGATGCGATCCGGGTTCTGAAAAAATATTCAATCGCTAGGCCTTCGACGCCTTTTCAAGAGACGCCGAAGCCAGGCGATGCCGCGCTCTCGCTTACCCAGAACATTATGATCGGCAGCAATCGCCAGGCGATCCACGCCGCAGCCCGGGAGGCCCGCTCACTGGGCTATCGAACCCTGGTGCTCTCGGCGTGCATCGAAGGCGAGACGCGCGATATTGCGTCGATGCACGCAGCGATCGTGAAGGAAATTTTCGCCAGCGGCAGTCCCGTGCGCCCCCCGGCTTGCATTCTTTCGGGTGGTGAGACGACCGTGACCGTGCGGGGGAAGGGCCTCGGCGGAAGAAATCAGGAGTTTGTGCTCGCGGCGGCGCTGGCGCTCGACGGATTCGGTCCGGCCACGATCTTCAGCGCCGGAACCGATGGGACCGACGGCCCGACGGACGCCGCCGGAGCAATTGCCGATTCCGAAACATTGCGACGCGCCCGCGCGTTTCAATTAGACGCGCGCGGTTTTCTCGAGAACAACGACTCTTATCATTTCTTCGAACGGCTAAATGCGCTGGTGAAGACCGGCCCGACGGGAACGAACGTAATGGACATCCGAATCCTGCTGGTCCCGCGGCTTTAGCGCGTGCCTACTTTGCGTTCCGGGACGCTTTCAGGCGGACGCGCGGAGAACATCTTGAATATGAGGGTACGGCGGATGTTCAACTCGCTACCTCGCCCGTAGCGGTTCAATACGGAAGCGGCCACTTGCACTACCACCCCGATAGCGATCCAGACCTGCCAATGAGAGAACAGGCCGGCAATCGCGAATTCGCCCGACAAACCCATATCCGAGGCAAGACGCCAGAACCCTAGCACGTACGCCATGAGGGCGGCGGGAATAAGCAGAGCTCCAAGCGCGAGCGCCAAACGACGATTCTTCCGATCTTTGCGTTGCAAACTGCGTCCCCGCGGAAGCCTGATGCGAACGAGCATTTCGAATCATCCTTAGGACCAGCTTAGCAGGAAAGCCCAGAATACTTGAGATCGCCCGGCTCACATGGAACGCATGAAACGCGCTCCAGTGCAGCGCGAGCGCGAGTGTCTCAAGAAATGTTTTTTAACAATGACCCTCTTCCTGGCGTCTTTTTCATAGACAGCGGCTGCTGTTCATGAGATTATGGCCGGGACAAACGGAGGGCTGGGCCCTCCAATCTCCGATGGCGGAGTGATAGAGTAAAAAGCCAAGGTGAAGGAGTCCCTGAATGATACGGCTCTCATTGGTTCTGGGCACCCTCTATGCAATGGCTGCGGGGGCCGTTGCGCAAGACCTCAGCGCAGAGGCCTGGCAACTTGAAAGCAAGGGTGAGGCCCTCCAGGCTCGCGAACGGCTGCAAAAAGCCGCGGAAGCATCCCCCAACGACGCAGGCGTGTTGCGCGCTTATGCCGAGTTTCTCGACCGGCACCGTGATCCCGCGGCTCGCGAAATATACACCAGGTTGGAGCAAGCGTTGGCGCGGAGCGGCGCCAGCAACCAGGAGCGCGCGGCCGTGGCCCGGCGCCAGGCGATCTTAGATTTGTTGGCCGGCGACCGCGAAGCCGCGGTCCGCCACGTCGAGGCGTATCGAACAGCGGGCGGGAACGGCCTGGCGCTGCCGCAGTCCGCGGCACCCGACGCGGCGAAACCGAATTTCATCGAGATTCCCGGACCCCTGCGCTCATTTGCGCGGATGGCGGCGCTTTCTCCCGACCTGAAACCCGACGATCTGCTACCCGCTCTGGCGCGCAACGTCGTAACCAACGGCTACCAAGCTGCCAATTCCAATGAAGCTCTAGAGCAAACCGAGTACCTGAAGCTGGTGGTGCGCTACCTTTCCCAGGCGCGTGAATTGGAGCGGTTGGCGACGCAGGACAAGAACATTCGCATCGAAACCTGCGAATCGAACGAGACCGGCGACTTGCTGCGTGTGCTGGGCTATCGCATGCGCGGCGGGTGCGGTTCGGACGTCGTGCTCGAGACCGTGAACGCCACGCGCGCGTTTCTGACCATTGATTCGGGATTCCCGCTGGCGGAACTGGAGCAGGCTTTGCGCACCAACCGGCCGTTTGTGCTGGATTATCATCGCACGCGCGTCCCGATTCTCTACAATGCCGACTACTGGCTCTCCGCCAAGGAGAAGACCAGCGGCGAGTTTATCGATGCCTTCATTTCGGATCCGTCCCTATGCCGGCTGTATCTGGGCATGTCGAAGCTGGATCCACAGACGGCCAAGGCTTTGCGCGAGGAAATTCCCGCCGCGCGTCTCAAGGTTTACGCCCACGTGCTCGACTTTTTCGGAGCGATGTTCCAGATCTCCGACGGCAAAGCTCTGGTGCCGGGAGGCGCGCGCACGGAAAAGACCTGGGCTGAAATGGCCGGCGTGCCACCCGAAAAAGGCGCAGCGTTCTTCGAAAGGCTGATTTCACGGGATGACGGTTGGATGGCCAGTTACTTCGACGCGCTGGCGCGCATCAACGGTCCGGTGAAGGATTATCTCACGGAGCCGGAGCGAATGAAGCGCTTTTACGCGGCGATTCGCGGGCGCGTCACCAGCCCGGGTCCGGCGCGGCCGGTGTTCCGGTCGAACACCGATATGCTGCTGCTGACCACCAGGCTGCGCCTGGACGCCAACGGCAAGCCACACCTGCCGGGCAGCATTGATGTATGGAAAAACCTGTTCGCCAATCACCCCCATGGGAAATACGATGCCAAGCTCACCAGATCGGCAGCCAACTGGAAGGACGCCGACGACGTTCTCGAGGCGCTGTTCGGTCTGTGCCGCAAGGCGGTGGAGAACGAGCCGCTGAAAATCTTCATGGCGTTGAGCGACGTGGAGCGCAACCGCACGAAACCGCTCGAAGTCGCCACCGTTGATCGCCTGGCGCGCGAGTACCGGCAGTTGAGCGCGCAGTATCCGCTGTTCTCCGAGGCGCCGGCGGTGTCAGACGCCACGATCATTGCGTTTCTCGATACGGTGCATGCAATCAACCAGATCCACGATGCGGGATTGCGCGCCGATGCGGCCGGGACCTTGCAAGCCCTGGTGGGATTGTGGCAGATTTTCTTGCGCCAGGAGACGATTTCGCAAGCCGATTCCGATGGAGCGCTGGCCGAGATACTGGCGCCGCTCGCGAAAGTCCAGGGCGCCCGCGATCTTTTCGACGGCGTGCGGGCGGGTGTTCGCGTGTTGTTGAAAGCGACGCATTCGCCGGAAAACGTGTCACCGCAGGACCGCATGATCGACCTTCTGGCCGGCACGGGTACGTCCGACGGTTCGGAAGCCCATCAGACGGTGGTCGAGGACATGATTCGCGTTTTCGAGTCCCAGAGGCTGGTGTCGCTCGCCACCCTGTTTGAGCTGGCCGACAATCTGGAAAGCGTGGCCCGCGGGGAAAAGCTGAATACCGCGCTCGCGGGCAAGCTGGCAGCCAGGATCTCGGAGATCCAATTGCCTCGCAGCGCCCTGACCACACTCGAGAAGAATTCGCTTTCCTTCGGCTACTGGACGGAGAGACACATCGAAGCGCAGCGGAAGTTGAACCTGCGCGCGGCCATCGAGAAGGCGGCCAACGAGCCGTCGAAACTGAAGGAGTTGCGCGGGTCGCTCGCGCCGTTCCTGCGGGACACGCTGGTAGGTCTTAACTATATCCATTACGCGCCGCCGGGGGCGCAGGTGTTGCACACCAATCCGTTGTTCGTGCGCAGTCACGATTTCATCGGCATACAGGGCGCGCAGCAAACCTGGAAGCACACCGAGCTGTTCGGCACGGGATGGCCGGCCAATGCCGGCGGACGGCTGGTGGGGTCGCTCGCATCGCTGCCATACGCGCTGGCGGAGGCCGAACAGAACTTCCTGATTCCATCGCGAGAGCAGGCACTGATCTGGGGAGACCTGGTGCCGCAAATGATCCTCACGGCTGTGATTCCGCGCTGGTGGAGCGTCACGCCTGTGCAACTTCACTGGGTGGGTATGCACATGGCGTATGCCGACACGCTGCTGGCCGAGAGCGCGTTGAGCGCCGAGCGGCGCAAGCAGATGATCGCCGTGCTGGACAAATACGCTCCGCCGGCACGATTGAAGAAGCTGGATTCGCTGCTGACGGCGGGCGATGTGCGCGGCGCCGCGGAGAATATCGTGCCGTCGGAGATGTACCTGGCCGCCGACGAACTGGCGGCGAAGGATCAGGAGTCGCCCATCGCAGGCGATATCCGCAAGCTTGCCGCGCAGGCGCCGGATGCGGTGAGCGCGCGTTCGATCTCGCGCATATGCGGTTCGCCCAAGCCGACCCTGGCCAACTCTTATCAGCCTGAGCTGCTCAATCTGCGCACGTTCCCCACGCTGATGGGATACTCGAGCCGCATTTTGGCCGAGAGCTGGGAATCGAATTTGCTCTATTACGCGGCGCTTGCTGATGAGGTGCACGTCCGGCCGGCACAGTTGAACGTGCTGATCCCAGCCTGGACCCAGCAAACGGTGGAAAGGATTTTTGCTACGCATCTCGAGGACTGGCCGGCGCTGTTGCGCTCGCTGCGGCTGGTAGGAGATGATGTGCGGCAGAAGGCCCGCAAGCAGTTGATGGCCGATAACTGACGGGGGAGGGTAACTGCGTTGATTCGTAGAATAGGATTGATTTGCATGGTGGTTGGGCTGGCTGCGGCGCAAGACCGGCCTGTGTTTCGCGTGAAGGTCGACATGGTGGTGTTGAGTTTTACCATCACCGACAACAAGGGCAAATACGTCAACGGGCTGAAACCGAGGGACCTCAAGGTCCTGGAAGACGGAATTTCCCAGAAAATCGCAACTTTCGCGGAGGGCAACAAGCCGCCGGTACAGTTGGCCGAGGATGGAAGTATGAAGCCGATCACGCTTTCGTCGGCCGGCATGGTGGATGGGCGCTCGGACGCATTCGTGGGCACTAATGTTTTCGTATTGTTCGACACGAGCAACTACATGTACCGGGGGTTCGTCTATGCCGAAGATGCCATCGCGGATTTCATCCGCGGGTTGGATCGGGCGGATTCAGTGGCGGTGTACACGTTCAGCCGAAACCTGTCCCGGGCCGCGCCGCTGACCAAGGAGCGCACCGATGCCATTTTCGGCCTGCGCAAGGCCGTGGCCGGCGACGATGCGGCGCTGTACAATGCGCTGCTGCTCACGCTGCGCGATGCCGCTCATATCCCCGGACGTAAAGTGGTGATCGTGTTCTCAAACGGACCGGACAACGCCAGCATGGTGGCGCCCGACGACGTGCGCGCGGTGGCCGAGGATGAGGGGATTCCGATCTACGTCATCTCGACCAATGAGGTGAATAAGGACCCCATCTCGTCCAGTGTGTTCAAGCGCATCTCCACACGGACCGGTGGAAGATCCTATTTCGCCAAAACGTGGCAGAAGCAGGTGGAAGCGTTCGAGAGCATTCGCGAGGACCTCGGCAACTCTTACACCGTCACGTATTATCCGCAGCCGAATCCGAACGAAGGATTCCGGAAGATCGACGTGCAGGTGGCTTCCGACGTCGGCAAGAAGTATCGCGTGCAGTGCCGGCCCGGGTACCGGCCAAGAGGCGGATTCTAGACTGCGGCGATCGTAAATTGTTGGTCAGCTATTCTTCCCGTAAGGCGGTCAGGGGATCGATCTGCGTGGACTTGCGCGCCGGCAGATAGCACGCGAGCATCGCCAACCCTGCCAGCAGCAGCGGCGCGCCAATCAGCAGCGTCGGATCGCCGGTGGTGCTGGCGAAGGCTTCCGCGAATTGGTTGGTAATCGCGGAAAGGGCGCGCGAAACGGCAAATGCACCAGCGAAACCGAGCACGGAACCGGCCGCCACGAGCGCAGTACCTTCCCGTAGCACCAGCCGCAACACCTGGCCGCGCCGCGCTCCGAGCGCCATCCGGATACCAATCTCTTTGCGCCGCCGCGCCACCGCATAGGCGGTGATTCCGGCCAATCCGATTGACGCCAGGATCAACCCAAAGATACCGATGCCACCATAGGTCAACTCGCCGATGACAATCAATGAAAACATCTGGTCGATCTGTTCGCTCATGCGGTGCACGTTGAACACGGTGAGATTCGAATCGATGGCCGCCACCTCACCACGAACCGCGGCGACAGCGCCG
>QHXU01000151.1:23994-26482 GCA_003223065.1 Acidobacteriota bacterium
GGGCGCACGCCGGAAATCGTCAACGGTGAGCGGCACGTAAACTGTCGCAACGGGCCGGGCCATCATGAATCCTCCCTTGATGTCGCGCACGATCCCCACCACGGTGTAATTCTGATGTTCGCTCAAGGTTCCCATCGGGCGGTTGCCCATGAGGCCGTTGGCGTCCACGATAAAGCTCTGGTCGGCGGTGATGCGCCGCCCGATCGGGTCGTCTTCGCCAAAAAACTCATGCGCCGCAGTCTGGTTGATGATGGCGGCAAGGGCCGCGCCGCCGGACGCCGACACGCGCTGATCGCGCTCGCTGAACTCGCGGCCCCGAACCACCGGCACGTCGAGCGTCGCGAAATATCCCGCGCCGATCCGCTCACGGACCACGCTGCGGATAACCTGGTTGACTTCGGAATCGCGCTTGGGCGCCGCGAAGCGGGCGTTTGGCATGGCGATGAGACCGCCGAAGGGCGGCGCTTCAGACACACTCATGGAACGGACGGCCGCCACACGCGCCACGCGCTCCGGAAGCCTTTCAAAAAAAGCCGCGGTCTCGGCGGCTGAGTAACCGTCGCGTACCGGATCGAGCGATAGGAAGTACAGGTCCTTCAAGTTAAGGCCCGCGTCGATCCGGGCGGTCCGGCTGTATCCCAGGACGATGAATCCGGTGATCAACAACAGCATCAGAGACGCGGCGACCTGATAAGCCACCAGCAGATTGCGAAATCCGAAGCGGCGATAGGCGCGCAGGGGAGTGACCGCGCCTTCCTTCAGCGCCGGGGCAACGTCGGCGCGCGTGGCCGCCAAGGCAGGCGCCAGACCGAATCCGAGGGCCGCCAACATGGACAGCGCCAGCGCGAACAGGAATACGTGCAGATCCGGACGGATATTGAACTCCACGGGAATCGGCGATGGTATTTTCAGGGTCGAAAAAAAATTGGTCAGCCAGTAGGCAAGCCCGAGTCCCGCCACACCACCCCCGGCCGCCAACATGAAGCTCTCGGTGAGCAACTGCCGGACGAGGCGGAACCGGCTGGCGCCGATCGCCAGGCGGATGGCGATCTCCTTCCTTCGTTCGCTCGCGCGCGCGAGCAGCAGGTTCGCCAGGTTGGTGCAGGCCAGCGTCATGATCAGCGTCATCAGCACACCCATGAACCCGAACATAACGAAGTAGCTCTCGGGTGGCATACGCCACGCCGTGCCGGCGGCCAGCAGGCGGATGCGGCGCCCTTTGCGGTCACGCTCGAGGTCGTGGCTCTCCTCATCCAGGTGCCGCGTCACGGCGTCGAGCGCGGATTCAGCGGCCGGCCGGGCCACGCCCGGCGCCAGGCGCGCCACGACTGTGAAAATCTTAAGTTCGCGGCGTTGAAGAGCGTCATGACCGGACTCGGAAGCGAGCTCCGGTGCCAGCTTCGAACCGGACGTGAGCGGCACAAACAGGTCGGACGGGCTGATGGGCCACACGCCGAGAAAATCCCTCGGGGCGACGCCCACGATCGCCGCGGTTTGGCCGTTCAATCGCAGTGTGCGGCCGATGGCGCGGGGATCCGCATTCAGGTGCGTGCGCCAGAAGCGCTCGCTCACCACGACCACAGGCGCCGAACCGGGCTTATCGATCTGCGGGCTGAAGGCGCGGCCTGCCTGCGGCTTGACATCGACGACGGAAAAATACTCGGGCGAAACCAGCTCGCCGAACACGCGCTCCGTCTTGTTCCGGGTTGCGCCTTCGACCTCCATGGCGAACGGCACCGGGCCAAGAAACGCAGCCGCGCTCGCGATCACGCTCCGCTCGTCGCGGTAGCGCTCGAAATAGGGATACGACGCCGGCGCTTCGAGCGCCACCAGCGCCTGCGGGTCCACAGCTGCCGGCAACGGCCGGAACACAAACGAATTCAGCTCGCTGAAAAACATCGAGCATACGNATCGCCAGCGACAGCACTCCCACCGTTGCAAATCCCGGCGAGTGGAGCAACGTGCGGCAGGCATACAGCACGTCCTGGCGGAACGCTGAGGCGAACCCGGCGGACACCCGCACGATGGCAAGCAGTTTCGCCAGCCCGACCACGCCACACAGTTTTCCGTTCACTTCGGCCACGTTTTCGCCCAAAAGTGGTTCACCTCGGTATCACTCACTATAACCTCATCGAGAGGCGCCGCTCAAAACGACGGCCGCGGCTCCCACCACTCCAGCCTCGGCTCCGAACTGCGCCGGCATGATCGGAATCCGGTTCGCGTAAGGGTTGATCGTGCGCAAGGGTACGATTGCGCGGAGGCGCTCGAACAAGGGCTCGCCGATTTGCGTCACGCCTCCGCCGAGGACGATGATATCCGGATCGAGCAGGCTGACGATGCCTCCCAGCCAGGCTCCCAGGCGTGTGGCGATTTCATCGGGATCGTAGGCGCCCATGCGTTCGAGTGCATAGCCTGACGCCAGGGCCTCGATGCAGCCGGGCGTGCCGCAGCCGCAGATCACGGAACTGCGATAGTCGATGGTGACGTG
>QHXU01000151.1:26501-30616 GCA_003223065.1 Acidobacteriota bacterium
TCGAGGATGATGCCGGAGCCGATCCCCGTCCCGATGGCGGCATAGAATACGCTGGCGCAGCCGCGCGCGGCGCCGTAACACGCTTCGGCGAGTGCGGCGGCGTTGCCGTCATTCTCGAGCTCGGTACGCAGCCCGAACTTTTCGCGGGCCAGGCGCGCCAACGGCACGTCGCGCCAGCCAGGCAGATTCGGAGGGTTCAGGACGATGCCGGTTTTAGGATTTAGCGGGCCGGGCGCGCAGATGCCGATCGCCTCCACTTCCGGAGTGAGCGTCTCTTCGATGGCCCGCCACACCTGCGCCAGTGAAATAGCGTAGCCCTCGGCGGCCTTGGTCGGCGTGGTGCGGGCGCCGGTCACCCCGGCGTTTTCGTTCACGCGACCAGTGGCAATCTTGGTGGCGCCGATGTCAACACCCAGCACGACCATGAAACGGTATTCTGGCATAGTAGCGGATGGCCTTGTTGACAATTTCTGGCGAGCCGGCCTCACGGTGGGAGGATGCGGCGCACGGAGCAGCGCAACTGCTGCGGTTCGAGTTGGTCACCGAGGCGCGCATAGCGCAGTGGATCAGAGAAGAATTCGGCGACGCGTCCATTCCGGACCGCGCCTGGCGTCCGGCGGTGGTCTCGATTCTGGCTCGGATGGCCACCGAGCATCATCTGGCCGTGGCCCTGGCCGGGTCCGAATCGCTGTTCGGTCCGCTTCCCATGCTGCTGCGCGCGGGTGTGGTGGCGCCGGAGGCGCGCCGCGTCGGAAACGTGATGCTGGACCAGCGGCTGGAAAGACCCGCGGCGCGCAAGGCGCTCTCCGAGCTCGATTCGGCCGCAAAGCGAACCCGCAAGCACCGGTTCGGCCGATCGAACGCGCCGGCCGAGGCTTTCGACGTGGTGCTCAATGCCGAGCACATGGACGCGGGTCAGATGGCGGAGGTGCTGCGCGCCGCCGTGGCGGCACGCGGGCTGGTGGATCAAGGTCTGCTGACCGCCGCGTCCGAGGCGCAGATCCAGTTCCAGACGCGGCTGCAACTTGCGCGCTACGGCATCGTGCCCGCGGGCCGCGCCAATCTGAAGCGTGTCGCCTTCGGCCATCCGAGCGAGCAGATGTTCGCCAACCTTCTCGACTTCTATCGCATCCAATGGGAGTACGAGCCGCGCAGTTTCCCGCTACAGTGGGACAAGGACGGCAACGTGACGGAGGCGTTTACGCCGGACTTCTACCTGCCGGAATTCGATCTCTACGTCGAGCTGACCACCATGAAACAGACATTGGTGACACGGAAGAACCGAAAGATCAAGCTGCTGCGCGCGATCTATCCGCACATCAACATCCAGGTGTTTTATCAGAAGGATTTTCAAGACCTCGTGTTCAAGTACGGCCTGCGGATGGCCGCGTCATGACGGCGTCCTATGTTGTGGAGGCGCCGTGACGACCACCCCTCCCGGAATCGAGCGAGTGTTGTTCACGGAAGAGCAGGTGTCCGCGCGTATCGAGGAAGTGGCGGCGGAGATCACCGCGAAGTTCCGCGGCCGCGACCTGAAGCTCATCGGAGTTCTGAAAGGCTCGGTGTTTTTCCTCACCGCATTGGCGCGCGCGATTGAGATTCCGGTGAAGATCGATTTCCTGGCTATTTCCAGCTTCGGCGGCAATTCCGGCGGCCCTCCGGGGATGGTCCGCATCGCCAAGGACCTGGACGAACCGATTCAGGACGAAGACGTGCTGCTGGTGGAGGATATCGTGGATACGGGTTTCACGACCCGCTACCTGTTGCAAACGCTGGCTGGACGCGCGCCGCGATCGATCGCAATCTGTACGCTGCTGGACCGCACCGTGCGGCGGATCGTTCAGGTGCCGGTGGACTTCCGCTGCTTCGAGCTACCCGACCGCTTCGTGGTGGGTTGTGGTCTGGATCATAAGCAGCTTTACCGGAACTTGGGCTACATTGCTGTCATGGATCCGGAAAAGAGCTGAACACCATGGAGCAGTTGAAGGATTCTTTTACAGCGCGCGGGATAGGTTAACTTAATGAGTCAGACGCTTGAGTTTCTGGTGCGGCACGGTTATTGGATCTTGTTCGCGATGGTGCTGGCAGAGCAGTTGGGAGCGCCGATTCCGGCGATTCCGGTGCTTCTTGCCATGGGCGCCCTGGTGGGAACGGACAACTATTCTTTTGTCCTGGCCGCGAGCCTGTCGGTTGCGGCGGCGCTCATTGCCGATACGGCATGGTACATCCTCGGCGGTCGAAAAGGCCACTCCGTGCTCAAGCTGTTGTGCCGCGTTTCCCTGGAGCCGGATTCTTGCGTCAGCACGACGCGCTACTGGTTCCGGAAGCTTGGCGGATGGGCGTTGGTGGTCGCAAAGTTTGTTCCGGGGCTCAGCACGGTGGCGCCGCCGATGGCGGGCCTCTCGCGGATGCCCTGGTGGAAGTTCCTTGCGGCCGATGCCGCCGGCAGCGCGGCTTGGACGTGCGCTTTTATGGGGCTCGGTTACATTTTTCGCGCGCAACTCGAGGAAGTCGCCGAGCTGGCGCTTCGGCTCGGCGGGTCGTTCATGGTATTGGCAGGCGCGCTCGTGGCGCTTTGGGTCGCGTACAAGTACTGGCAGCGGCGGCGATTCATGAAAAAGTTGCGGGTGGCGCGCGTGACGCCGGAGGAACTGAAGGAACGGCTGGGCGAAGTCGTCGTCCTGGATTTGCGCAGTACGGGTGAGGTCGAATGGGACGGCATGAAGCTGCCCGGCGCGCTGTGGATCGATCGGAAGGAGCTCGAGCAGCGCCATAACGAGATCCCGCGCGATCGCGACGTGGTACTGTATTGCACTTGACCAAACGAAGCCACCAGCGCCCGTGCGGCGCTGCAGCTGAAAAGGCTCGGGATCACGCGCGTGCGCCCGCTCGAAGGCGGCTATGACGGCTGGCGCGAGCGCGGTTATCCGGTGGAGCCGGCGGCCGATTTGGCGAGCAGCCTTGGCCGTCAATGAGCGCATAGAAGGAACAATCGTCGGCCCGGCAGTGTCTATAAAGCATGCTCGAGGTCCGCGGGCTGACCAAGCGTTACACGACCGTTACCGCGATCGATGACGTCAGTTTCGCGGTCAAGCCCTACGAGGTGCTCGGCTATCTGGGCCCGAACGGGTCGGGCAAAAGCACCACGGTGAACATCATCACGGGGCTGCTGGAGCCGACTCGCGGCGAGGTGCTGTTTGAAGGCCGCAGCATCCAAGCGCAACTGATCGACTATAAGCGGCGGCTCGGCTACGTACCGGAATCACCTCATCTCTATCCGTATCTCACCGGGCGCGAGTACCTGCAATTGGTAGGACGCCTGCGCGGAATGGCGCGGCGCACGCTCGATTCAAAAATCGACGACCTGCTTCAGCTGTTCTCACTGGGATCGAGCCGGCATTCGCCGATCGCGTCGTACTCCAAAGGCATGCGCCAGAAGATCCTGATTTCGGCCGCTCTGTTGCACAACCCGGACATTCTTGTTTTCGACGAACCGCTGTCCGGCCTGGACGTCGCGAGCGCGCTGGTTTTCCGCAACCTTGTAAAAACGCTGGCGCGGGAGGGCAAGATCATCCTCTATAGCTCGCATGTGCTGGAAGTGGTGGAGAAGGTCTGCACGCACGTCATGATCCTGCGCAAGGGACGCGTGGCGGCGAACGACAGCGTAGAGGGCCTGCGCAACCTGATGCAGATGCCGTCGCTCGAAGATATTTTTTCGGAGCTGGTGCTCGATCAGGATATTGAGACGACGGCCAACGCCATCGTCGATGTGATGAAACATCCGTGAAGGGACAATTCCCATCGCTGGTCCGGCATTTTTTCGGGCGGTTTTTCGACAACGAATTCGTCGCCCAGAACACCGATATGCAGGTGACGGTGACGAAGATCCTGGCGCTCCTTGCCTCGCCAGGACTGTTGCTGCCATTTTTCCGCTACACGACGTACTTGAGCCTGGACGCGTGGCCGCCCGAAGCTCGCGAGCCGGTGCTGTGGTTCGATCGCTGTTTCTTCCTGTCCTTCTCGATGCTGGTGATGGGCGGCGTTACCGTGCTCGAATGGGACGCCCTGTTTCCAGACCGGCGCGACTACACCACGCTGGTGCCGCTGCCGATTCG
>QHXU01000151.1:30727-31184 GCA_003223065.1 Acidobacteriota bacterium
GTGATCGCCCATCGCGGCAGCATCGGCGGGCTGTTGAGCACCATCGCGGTGCACGGAGTTTCGGTGCTGGCCTCGAGCGCATTCGTTTTTCTGTGCCTGGTGGCGCTCGAAGGCGTGCTGCTGAATGTGCTGAATGAGCGCTGGTTCCGGAAGGCGTCGGTGTACGTGCAGTGCGCCATGGTGTTCGCGCTGCTTTCGGTGTTCTTCCTGTTTCCGAACATCGCGTCTTCGCTTGAGAAGCTGAAGGCCTCGAATGCGTCCGCGCTCTACGCGTATCCGCCGGCGTGGTTCCTGGGTTTGAATGAAACGCTGCTGGGATCACGCGACGCGGTGTTTCTGGCGCTGGCGGGGTGGGCGCAGAAAGCTCTGGCGGCGGTATCGCTGGCGGCGGCGCTGAGTTATGCCCTGGCTTACCGGAGACATGTCCGGCGGACGCTCGAATCGATCGAAGGCGCGG
>QHXU01000152.1:0-3369 GCA_003223065.1 Acidobacteriota bacterium
CTTCCGGCGGTCATTCGCCGGCCGACGTGACCGAGGCGCTTCGGGTGGTGCACACGCTCGATCCGGCGGGCGTAGGCAGCTCCGATCTGCGCGAATGCCTGTTGCTGCAGCTCGAAAGCCGCGGCGGCAAGGGCGGGGTCGCGTGGCAGATTGTTTCCGATCACCTGAAGCTGGTGGAACTTCGCCAGATCAAGGAACTCGCGCGGCTGCTCCACCGGCCGATTGAGCACATCCACATCGCGATAGACGTGATCCGGCATCTCGATCCGCGTCCGGGGCTGCGCTACTCGGGGCCGGGAGCGCGCCAAGTCGAGCCGGACGTTTACATTTCGAAGGATGGCGACGATTACCTTATCCAGGTGAACGACGAGGACATCCCGCAGTTGCGCTTGAATCCGCAATACAGGCGGATGCTCGACCGCGATCAGGAGCCGAGCAAGGACGTCCGCAACTACGTGAAGGAGCGTTACGCTTCCGCCATCCAGCTCATGAAGAACATCGAGCAGCGGAAGCAGACCATCCTAAAGGTGTGCCAGAGCGTGGTGCGCCGCCAGATCGATTTTCTCGAGTACGGCATCGATTACCTGAAACCGATGATGATCAAGGAGATCGCCGAAGAGATCGGCGTACACCCCTCGACGGTAAGCCGTGCCGTGTCTAATAAGTACGCTCATACACCCCAGGGCGTCTACGAACTGCGCTATTTCTTCTCGGAGGCCGTGCAAGGGCCGTCGGGCGGCGCAACGCCGCTGCTGATCCTGAAGCGCAGGGTGAAGAAGATGATCGAAGAGGAAGATCCCGCCCACCCAATGACCGACGAACAGATCACCGAACGCCTTCAGGCTGAGGGGATCCAGGTAACCCGCCGTACCGTTGCCAAGTATCGCGAGGACATGCGTATCCCGTCCACGCACCAGCGACGGGTCCGCAACTAACGGAGGTTCCGATGAAAGTCAGTTACACGGGAATCCACAATGAACTTCCTGCCAAAGTTCAGGAGAAGCTGGACGCGAAGTTTTCAAAGCTCTCCAAACTTCTGGAGCGGCGCGGAGAAAGGGAAGCGCACGTGGTGGTGACTACGGAGCGCCATCTCCATAAAGCCGAGATCACACTGCCGTTTTACGACCATCAACTGGTCTGCTTCGGTTCGGACAGCGACCTGTTCACGGCGCTCAGCATGGCGCTGGATAAGCTCGAAAAGCAGGCTGTGAAGCTACGTGACAAATGGCGTGAGAAGAAGCGCCGCGCCGATTCCAAGAACACCGCCTCGGAGCCGGCAGAGATCTTCCCATCCGCCGACAGCGGTGACGACCGGACCCGGCAGCGAGTCTTCCGCGTGAATCACCACGAAAGCCGTAAGCCCATGACCCTGGATGAGGCTCTGCTCGAAATGGAGGAGGACCGCGACTATCTCGTCTATCGGGATGCGGACAAGGAATGCGTCTCGGTGCTGGTACGACGGCGCGATGGCCATTTCGATCTGATCGAATCCTGACGGATTGTGAAAAACTCTTCCGTCAAATCAGCGGTCCCCCTGCAAAGCCGCGTGCGCGCTTCAGGAGACGGCAAGAGAGTGGTTCCGAAGTTTCGCGGATCGCCTGCCACGCAAACTGAGCTGGTGATCATCACGGGTCTGAGCGGCTCGGGTAAGGGCACTGTGCTCAAGGCCTTCGAAGATGTCGGCTATTACTCCGTCGACAATCTTCCCATCGACCTCATCCCGAAATTCGCCCAACTCGCCAAGGAGGCTCCCAACATCCGGCGTGCGGCGCTGGTGGTGGACATTCGTGAAGGCGCGGCGCTCGAGCGCTTTCCGGCAATGTTCAAGCGCATCCGGCGAGAAGTGCCCACAAGGCTCCTGTTTCTCGAAGCGGACGAGACGTCGCTGATCCGGCGGTTCAGTGAAACACGCCGCCCCCACCCTCTCGGCATCGATCAGAGCGTCGCCGCGAGCATCCAGAGCGAGCGGGAGCGCATGGAGCCGATTCGCCGTCTGGCTGACCCTATCATCAATACCAGCAAGTTCAACGTGCACGAACTGCGCGAAACCATACACAACACCTTTCGCGGCCAGAAACACCAGCCGGAGATTCTGGTCCAGATCACCAGCTTTGGATACCGCCACGGCGTTCCGGCCGACAGCGACCTTGTATTCGACGTTCGCTTCCTTCCCAATCCGAATTACATTCCCGCGTTCAAGGACCTCAGCGGCAAGCATCCCAGCGTTGCGCGCTACATCCGCTCCTTCCCCCAGACGATGGAGTTTATCGAGCGCATATCCGAGCTGCTGGTCTACCTGATCCCGCATTACATCGAGGAAGGCAAGAGCTATCTCACGATTTCTTTCGGTTGCACGGGCGGGCGTCATCGCAGCGTCCTGATCGCGAATGAAATCCAAAAGCGCCTCGCCAGCGCGGGTTTTCGGGTCAAGGAAACGCATCGCGACGTCCGCAAATGATTGTTCCGCGAGATGTTTGCCGCGATTTCCCGCGCTCCTCAAGACTCGAATGGCTGGAGACCAACGGTACCGGCGCTTTTGCAATGGGCACGGTGGCGGGTCTCAACACGCGGCGTTATCACGCGCTGTTGGTCGCGTCGCTAAGGCCGCCGGTCGAGCGCTACGTTCTGCTTTCGCGCGTTGAAGAAACGGTTTTGCTCGCGGGCCGAACCTACGACCTTGGCGTAAGCCAGTATCCGGGTGTGCTCCGGCGTTCAGGATTGGACTGGCTCGAAGAATTCACAACCGATCCGTGCGCCACCTGGCGATTTGGACTCGACGGTGCCGTGTTCGAAAAGCAGGTCTACTTGATAGAGGGCTGCCAGGCGGTGGTCATAAGTTACCGCGCGGATCGCGGCGCGACGTTGCGGGTGCGGCCGTTTCTGGCGTATCGCGATTATCATTCGCTATCGCACGCCCGGGCGGACGTCTACGGCGACTTACCTCTACTGGAATTCAATCACAGCGGCCGCTTCGAGCCGGACGCGCATTGGTATTACAACATTGAGTATTTCGTGGAGCTGGAGCGTGGACTCGATTTCCGTGAAGATCTCTACACGCCAGGTGTGATCGAGATCGGCCTGGCGCCCCGCGAGTGGACGACGATCCGCGCGTCGGCAGGTCCGGCCCCCACGTGGGCCCACAAGCGGGAAAGCTCGTCCCACTTCGTGGTTCGGCGTGCGGATGGGAGACCGACCATTCTCGCAGGTTATCCGTGGTTCACCGACTGGGGCCGCGACGCGATGATCGCCATCCCCGGACTGCTGATCACCAAGGGGCGCCTGGATGAGGCGAGGGAAATCATCGAGGGTTTTCTTGCCTACTTGGACCAGGGCATGATCCCGAACTATTTTCCGGATGGGGGTGAGCCG
>QHXU01000152.1:3381-13876 GCA_003223065.1 Acidobacteriota bacterium
AACACTCTGGATGTTCCAGGCGGTGCGCGCGTGGCTTGCGGCGGGCGGAGACCGGAGCTTCTTGGGCGATGTATTCTATCCGGCTGCGAAAGAGATCCTGGACTGGCACCGCGGAGGCACACGGTTCGGCATCGCCGCCGATCCCGGGGATCGCCTCCTGCGAGCCGGCACGCCGCAGCTGACCTGGATGGACGCCAAGATCGGCGAATGGGTGGTCACGCCGCGAACCGGCAAACCGGTGGAGATCAACGCTCTCTGGCACGGCGCGCTCTGGCTGGCGTCGGAATGGGCGGCGGAACTCGGCAATCCGGCAGCCGGGGAGCTTCGCGCCGAAGCGCAGCGAGTACAGGATAGTTTTCGCGCAAGATTCTGGAATCCGGAGCGCAATTGTCTCTATGATGTGCTCACGGATCAAGGACCTGTGAAGAAACTCCGGCCGAACCAGATTTTCGCGGTCAGCCTGCGTCACGGCCTGCTCGGCCAGGAGCAGGAACAACAGGTTGTTCGCATCATCGAACAGGAACTGTTGACGCCGGTCGGCCTGCGCACACTCGAGCGCGGCGACCCCGACTATCAGCCCCGCTACGAAGGCTCGCCGGCCGCGCGCGATGGAGCCTACCATCAGGGCACGGTATGGCCGTGGCTGCTCGGACCGTTTATCGACGCGTATCTCAAAGCGTTCGGTGAAACGCAGCGGACGCTCGCCTACTGCCGCGGCTTGGTGGAGCGGCTCGAAGCCGAAGCAGCGCGCGCCGGTTGCCTCGGGTCGATCGCGGAGATTTACGACGGGGACGAACCGAGGCTTCCCCGCGGTTGCCCCGCGCAAGCCTGGAGCGAAGCCGAAATAGCACGTGTCAGCGCGGTCTATGGACTTCAGGACGAGAATCGCGCTCGAAGTAGTCGAGTGCTCGAGTGACACCGTCGGCGTACAGCGATGCCAGGCGCGAATCGGCGGCCCGCACCGTTTCCAAGTCGTGTTCTACCGTTCCAAGCAGGTGGGACGCGGCGGCGTGGGTCCATGCCTTAGGCCCCGCTTTCCCGTAGGTTCGCAGCGCACGAGCGCCCAGTGAGTGCGCCAGTTGTATCGCTTCCGCGCGCGAGAAACCCGCGGCGCGAAGACTCTGTACGGCGGCCGCGATCCACGGCAAAAGCAGATGCGCGGCCAGATGGACGCCGGCGAAATACAAAGCTTTGGACGAGGCTTCAATCTCGATCATCTTGCGTTTTTCCGTTGCGACGAAACGGCGCAGCGCGCGCAACGTCTCGGGATGTCCTTCGGCAACAAAGGTTCGCTCACGCGATTCGTCCACTACGTTGAGCGAGGCGATGCGCGCTCCCGCTCTGCGGAGGGGCTTCGGCCAACGGCTGTCCCGCACCGATTCGCAAAACACAACCATCGTGCCATCGATCGCCATCCGCGCGGCCAGCTCACTACTCACGCGGTCAAGCATCTGGTCCGGCACCCAGATCCAGATCAGGTCGCAAAGCTCAAGCGCCGCGTAGTCAAAGACGGCGTACCCCCTATGCAGCGCATTGACGATGCGCCGCGCCACTCGGAAGGATGCGGCTTTAACGGGGCCGAGCCCGGCGAGCACCGCCGGCATTCGCGCCAGGAAAGACCGGCTGGCGCCACCGGCGGCGACCAGTCCCGTCGCCATCTTCGTCGTCATGTCGGCACAGGGGCGACCACCGTGCGGTTCCTCAGCTCTTTGATGCGATCGCGGAAGGCTGCCGCCTGCTTGAAATCAAACTTTCGGGCGGCCTCGCGCATTCGTTCTTCGAGCTCTGCCAGGTACTGTTCCATCTGCTCCGGTGGAACGTCGCCCATCGCGTCCTCGGGTTCGAGCGGCACCGTTACGTAGTCGCCTTCGGCCACGGCCACCAGTGTCATGTCGATCGGCTTAATGATGGATTGTGGCACAATGTCGTGCGCTTCGTTGTACGCCCTCTGGATGGCGCGGCGGCGCGTCGTCTCGTCGATGGCGCGGCGCATCGAATCGGTCATGACATCGGCGTAAAGGACCGCGCGGCCGTTAATGTGGCGCGCGGCGCGCCCCATGGTCTGGATCAACGATCCGGTGGAGCGCAGGAACCCCTCCTTATCGGCGTCGAGCACCGCCACCAGAGACACTTCGGGCAGATCCAGTCCTTCACGCAAAAGGTTGACGCCGATCAAGACGTCGTATGTTCCCCGGCGAAGGTCGCGCAAGATCCTGACGCGGTCGAGTGTCGAAACCTCGGAATGGAGATATGCACATTTAACTCCAGCCTCGGTGTAGTGCTCGGCCAGGTCCTCCGCCATCCGCTTGGTCAAGGTGGTTACCAATACCCGTTCATCCTTCTCTGCGCGAAGACGGATCTGATGCAGCAGATCGTCCACTTGTCCGCGAATCGGCCGCACATCGACTTCGGGATCAAGAAGTCCTGTGGGCCGCGTGATCTGTTCGACAACCACGCCGGATGTTTTCGTCAGCTCGTACGGTCCAGGGGTTGCGGAAACGTAAACCACCTGATGAACGCGGTTCTCGAACTCTTCGAATGTCAGGGGCCGGTTATCGAGCGCGCTCGGGAGGCGAAACCCGTACTTGACCAGGGTCTCCTTGCGCGAACGGTCGCCGTGGTACATGCCTTGGAGTTGCGGCACTGTCTGATGACTCTCGTCGATGAACAGCAGCGCGTCGTGGGGCAGGTAGTCGAGCAGTGTCGGCGGCGCCTGGCCCGGCAGGCGCCCGGAAAAGTGCCTGGAATAATTCTCGATTCCATGACAGTATCCGATATTGCGGATCATCTCGAGATCGAACATCGTACGCTGCCAGAGACGCTGCGCCTCAATGCGCTTGCCTTGTTTGTCGAGTTCCTCTTTCCACCATGTGAGCTCGTTCTCTATGCTGCGAAGCGCGTTCTGACGGGTCTCGGCCGACATGACGTAGTGCGTCTTCGGATAAATCGGCAGGCGCAGGTAAGTTTGCTTTACCTGGCTGGTCAAGGGGTCGATTTGCTCCAGCGATTCGATCTCGTCGCCCCAAAGGCTGATGCGATACGCACAGTCCTCGTACGTGGGAAGAATCTCGATCAGGTCCCCCCGAACGCGGAATGTGCCGCGCCGGAAGTCGCCCTCGTGTCGCTCGTAAAGGATATCGACCAGGCGCGAGGTAATCTCCTCGCGGGCGATCTTCTGCCCTTTCTCGAGCATCAGCAGCATGCCGTAATAGGCCTCCGGAGAGCCCAGGCCGTAAATACAACTCACGCTCGCGACGATGATGCAATCGCGGCGCTCGAACAGGGATCGCGTCGCTGAAAGGCGCAGCTTATCCAGCTCGTCGTTGATCGTTGCTTCTTTCTCGATATAGACGTCGCCAGATGGAATGTAGGCTTCCGGTTGGTAATAATCGTAGTAGCTGACGAAGTATTCCACCGCATTCGACGGGAAAAATGTCTTGAATTCCTGAAAAAGCTGCGCGGCAAGAGTTTTGTTGTGCGCCAATACCAGCGCCGGACGGCTGAGCTGCTCGATCACCTTGGCCACGGTGAACGTCTTGCCCGAGCCGGTGACGCCGAGCAGGACTTGATGCTGCTCACCATCCTTGAGGCCGCGAACCAGCGCGTCGATGGCCGTGGCCTGATCGCCCCTTGACTTATAGTCGATCCCCAGCCGGAAGGACATGTTTTCAGTATAGAGCCCTCCCGGAGGCGGTTTGGATACGGTAGAAAAGGGAACAAGAGGCGCATGATGGACAGATGCAAACAGTGTTTGGAGGAAGAGTGAGATCGCCTGCCAAGCGTTTTGAAAAGGAACTCGTGCGCGGGTGGCTGCACGAGCCGGATCTCACTCCGGCTGCCCCTCGATCCCGGGCCATCGTGCTTACGCACGGCGCGGGGTCCAGTTGTGAAGCGCCACTTCTCAAGGCAGCCGCCGAGGTCCTCGCCGAAGCCGGATACTGGACTTTGCGCTGCGACCTGGCTTTTCGCCAGGAGGGCCGGCATGGACCTTTCAAGGCGTTTCAGGCCCGCGATCGTGAAGGGATTCGAAGAGCGGCCGAAGAACTGCGGAAAGTCGCGCCCGGATCTCTTTATTTGGGCGGGCACTCTTATGGAGGGCGCCAGTCGACGATGCTCGCGGCCGAGCAGCCTGACGTCGCTGATGCGCTTCTGCTTATGTCATATCCGTTACATCCGACGCGCCAGCCGGCCTCGCTCCGCGTCGAGCATTTCCCCGCCCTTCGCACACCGGCCTTGTTTGTGCATGGCACCCGCGATCCATTCGGCTCGATCGAGGAGATGCGCGAAGCGCTGCAGTTGATTCCCGCGCGAACGAGGCTTGTGGAAGTCCAGGCCGCGGCCCACGGCTTATCCCCCGCGGTGACCGGTTCTTTGCCGCTTTGGTTTGGCGAGTTCCTCGAGACGGCGGGGCTAAAGAGCGCATAATTCCGCTGCCCTTTCCCTATTCACAGCGGAGTTGCGTGCGTATAATCCCGAGTAGAGGAGCTTTGGTGTCAAGGCTATTGGCATATACCGAGCGTGTAGTTGCGCTTGTGCTGTTGGCTTTGCTGTTCCCCTTTCTGGTGATCGTAGCCGGAATCATTTACCTGTTATCAGGACGCGCGCCGCTGGTCGCGCATTGCCGCGTGGGCCGGTATGGAGCGCGGTTCTGGATGCTCAAGTTCCGCACGATGTGGAACGGAGAGCGCGGGACCTTCGGGGGGTTCATCGAGCGTCTGGCCGAAGAAAACGTCCCCGAGGTGAAGCTGGGCGGCGATACGCGCGTCACCAGCCGCTTCGCTGGTTTCTGCCGCAAGTATTCTATCGATGAACTGCCACAGCTCTGGCACGTCGCACGCGGCACAATGTCGCTGGTAGGGCCGCGGCCGATGACGGTCTCAGAGTGGGACAAATACTACGGCCCTTCGGCGACGGAAGTGCTGCGTCTCAATCCCGGGATAAGCGGGTTGTGGCAGACACGCGGACGCAATCGGCTCACATACCGGCAGCGGCGCCGTCTCGACATTTTCCTGGCGCGCCATTATTGTTTGTGGTTATACCTTCGGATTCTCGGACACACGCTCCCGCGCGTGCTGGCAGGGCGCGACGCGTGCTGATCAATCGCGCGTCGCGCCGGCTGCCCGTGTAGATCCCACCTATTGGCTGATCGCGATCGTTACTTTGTCCGTGCTGGTGACGCTGCCGTCCGGTGTCTGGATTTGTAGCGGGATCGCATCCCCGATCGGCGCGTTGTTCGGAATCGTAATGTTGATCTGATACACGCCCGGAAACTGCGGTGACAGGCCCGCAAAATCGACATGCGCCGTCATGCCCCCCACCATGACGATCGGCTGGGAATTGGCCGTCCGCAAAGCATCGAGCGAGTCGTGGCCATCCTTTACCGGGGGCGTCACCGGACCAAGCCCGGTTGCGTAAAAGAAACAGCCCTCGCCGGGTTTGATCGGACGTGTCGGATAGCCGATGGATGCGCTCGCGGAGGTTGGGGCCGCGATCTTACCGTCGCTGGTGACCAGCACCGCGTTGCCAATGCCAGGCGGGATGCTGAACACGCCCGGCGCCATCAGGACTACGGGTACCGGCTTCGGAGCCGAAGAAACGCCATTCACGGTCACCACAACGGAAACCGTTCCAGACTGCTGGCCTGGCCCCAATGCGCCAAACGGGAGCTGTGCGTTGAGTTGCGCTGGATCGCCTGGAATCACATTCCGCAGCGGCGCGGGTACGTCACCGAAGGTTACCGACACGCCGCCAAGCGACGTCGAAAACGGAACCGTATCGGCGGAGGCTAAGCTAGTCGCCAGGTTTGCCCCAAAAATTGACACGAGCGATCCGACTGCCACCGGCATTCCCCGGCCGTTCGCGTCTTTTGCGAAGCTGGCGCCATTTAAGACGCCCCCATCGGCGACGGCAGGCGTCTGTGCATAAACGAGCGCCGGGAACAGGATTGCGATTCCGTAAAAGCAGTAACGTTGCATAACGGAGCGCCTCATTGGTTACCTCCATCATAGGGCAAGAGCGCGGTCCCGGCTAGACCGTCCGTGCGGGGATTGTTGCAAGATTAGCGGCGGCGCAACTGCTCCAAGGTGCGGCTCACTTCGGGGTCCTTTTCACCGTCTCGCTCGACCGCGGCACGCGCCTCGGCCTCGGCTTCGAGCGGGTGTCCGTCGCGCGCCAGCACTTGCGCCAGCAGCCAGTGTGGCTTGAACCAGTTTGGCGCCGCGGCGATGGCCTCGCGCAGGCTCCGCTCAACCGCCGTGGCGTTGTTTTGCATGGCGTAGAACCCGGCCAGATTGAGCAGCGCATTCTGACGATCCTCCGCTGTATTCGGCGCACGCGCGGCTGCATCCATCGCATACTGCCATGCACGGAATCGTGTGCCTGTATCCGACGCAGCTTGCGAAAACGCCAAAAAGCGGCGCGAAAAGTACACGTCGGCGCTTGCGCCCCACGCTCGTGCACGGTCCAGGGATCGCACCGCCGATTCCACGTCGCCACGATCGAGCTCCCGGCGGGCGGAGGCGAGCAGAACATCACCGGCCGCAAGATAGAGGGCGGCGCAAGCGAGGGGTAGCGCCAGCACCCATTGGAAAGGCCGCCAACGCCGCGTCTCCACCCGTTCCGTCTTGAAATCGCTGACCAGGATTGCCATGCAGAGATAGAAATACAGCTGGGTGGGAAGCGTGAACGCGCTGAACTGCTGGCTCACCAGCATCGCGACAAAGGCGCCGCCAACGGGCCCGTGCGCGGTGACGCAGCCAAGTCCGGCCAGCGCCATCAACGCCAGCAGGCCAAGGACGCCTTGCGACACCAGCGCGTCGAGGAAAATGTTATGCGGAGACTCGTGATAGAATTCCGGGAACGCGCGCGCTAGTGCCAGCGATTGGTGTGGCGGAAATTCGAGGGTGAATGTTTCCGGACCATAGCCGGTGAACCATCGACCGGCCGACATCCGGAGCGTGTCGCGCCAAAGGAGCAACCGCGCGCCGCCCAGCCGGTCTTCACTGGACCACAAAACGCGGGCGCGCAACTTTTCTCCGCCCGGCGAGACATACAACGCAGCAATCAGCGCCAGCAGCACCAGAGCCCCCGCGGCCCAGCGCCAGCGCAACTGCTTGCGCACAACGAGGAACAGAGCCCCGGCCAGCAGCCCCAGAAGGGCCGCGCGTGTGCCGCTCAGGACGATCGCGAAGCCCGCCAGCCCGGATGTTGCGATCGTCCACGCTCTCCATGCGCGGCGGGTCTCAGACTGCGCCAGCGCGGCGCCGGCGAAGACCACGTAAAGCAAATAGGTGGCGAGATAGGTCGCGTGGCCGAGAGTCGCCGGCGGGCGCACGATCATGAACCGGCCTTCACCAAAGTGATAACCGGAAGACGGCATGAACGGGTCGAATCCGAAATACTGAACGATGCCGTAGATCGCCACCGGAAATGCTGTCAACACCGTGATGCGCAGGAAAGGACGCAAGCGTCCACGGTCCGTAGCCAGGAACTGCGCCGCCGTTACGGCAAGAATCAGTACGGCGATCTCTGCAAACAATCCGCTCCGCCGCCACGTACTTCCGACCAGGGACACCACGTGGTGTTTCGAAAACAGGGTCGCAAGAAGAATCGCCAGGGCTTGTACGGCGACGAGAATTTCAAACCATTTGAAGGTCGCAGTGCGCGGGACGGGAACTTGTCGCGGGTGTAGGAGCGCCAGCGCGCTGCCGGCCAAAATGACCACTACTTTCGGAATTACGTCGAAGGAAAACGACCAGAAAGGAAGAATGAGAAGCGAGGCCAGCGCCGCCACTCCGGGCAGCAGATAGCTCATATCAGCTACACTACCGCAAGGGTCCTCGAAGTGTCCGTGATTTCCGGGATACGAGATTCCTCCGGCCAAGATTCCTTCGACGCGCATCAATACTTGCAGTACTTGCGGCGGCGCTGGAAATTTATTTTTATCGTGTGCGTCGCCGCCGGCGCCGCGGCGCTGATCGTGAGCTTGCTGCTCCCTAAACAGTACACGGCAACCGCCAGCATTCTGATTGATTCCCCAGCCGGCAACGATCCGCGCTCGTCTACCGCGGTGAGCCCGATATATCTGGAGTCCCTTCGCACATACGAGCTTTTCGCCTCAAGCGATACGCTATTTTCGCGCGCTCTTGACAAGTTTCACCTTCGCGACGCGCAGTCGTCTTCAACACTCGAGTCTTTGAAACGCAGGTTGTTGAAAGTCACTAAACTTCGGGACACGAAGGTCCTGCAGATCTCGGCCACCCTGCGCGATCCCAAGGAAGCGCAGGCGCTGGCGCAGTTTCTGGCACAAGAAACAGTGAACCTGAGCCGCGAGGCAAACCGCGCGGGCGATCAGGAACTGCTCGACGACGCACAGCGGCAATCAGATGAAGCGCAAAAGCGCCTGGAGCAAATGCAGACCGCCTGGAGCGATTTCAACTTGCGCCAGCCGCTCGAACCCTTGCGCGCAGAAATGGACACCCTGATCGGATTGCGCGATAGGGTGCGCAAGGACCTCCTCGATTCGCGGGCCGAGCTGGCGGAGTTTACGGGGCGGGCGGCAGACGAGCGGACGGCCGGTGTCCGTGCTCGTGTCGAAAGTCTTGAAAAGCAGGACATCGAAATCAGCCGACAGATTGAGACCAAGGCGGCGCTGATCTCGCGCCGCACTGCCCGCTCCGAGGAACTGCAACAGCAGCTGCGAACCGCCATGGGATTTTACGACGCGGCGGGCGCCCGCCTCCGCGATTTACGCGCTTCTGCCGGGCTGCGCGGTGAGCGCCTGCGAGTGATCGACCCCGGAGTCGTGCCGGAAAGACCGAGCTTTCCGAATATTCCCCTGAATGCGGCGCTGGCGCTGGCCGTGGCGCTGGCCGGTTGCATCACGTATCTCACGTTGACCTTCCGCCCCATGGAGCGGTAATCCCCTCATGAGCGCAGTTCGGACGTTCGAACCGCAGCGCTGGCTTGCCGGCACGCTGCTGGTAGCGTACGCAACGGTGGTTGCGCTGATGCGAGGGCCGGCGCAGTGGGCAATCGCCGCGATACCTCCGCTGGTGCCGGCGCTGTTATGGCTTGTCCGGTCAGCCAACGCCTGGCTGGGTCTGTTCTTCGTAGTCGCGCTGCTGGCGCCGCCCCTGCCGGTCGCGCTAGGCGACTCAGGTCCCCATCCCGCGCTCGTGTTTGCCGCGGTGGGCCTGGCAATTGGGTTCCTGCGGTTCGGTGAGTGGCGCTTCCGCCGAAACCTCCTCGCGGGCTCACTCGTGTTGTTTTTCGCCGTATTGGCGATCAGCATTGCGCCGGCGGCAATTTATTCAGGGGAACAGATCGCGCTGCGGAGCCTGGCGCGTGTCGGGCTGATCGGCATTTCGGTATATGTCTTTTTCTACGTCTCGGCGGGCCCGGGGCGAAGAGGCCGCGGAATCTCAGCGCGTTTGCTGTATTGGGTCGCCCTGGCATCAGCCGCGTTCGCCTGTCTCGATTTTTACTTCCAGTTCCCCGCGCCGGCTGGATTTGAGACGCAGTTCGTCTGGCTCGATACCGGTATTTATCGCCGCGCGCAGGGCGTGTTCTATGAAGCGAGCACACTCGGAAATTTCTGCGCGTTCTTTTTGGTGATGACCGCGGTGGCGCTCTCCCGCCGCGCCGGGAACCGTATTGTGCTCATGGCGGGCGCTGCCGTGTTCGCGGTGGCTCTGATTTTTTCCTACTCACGCGCGTCCGTGTTGAATGTTGTAGTAGCGCTTGCGGCGTTCGCTGTGCTCGAGCGCTCGCGGCTCACAGTGCGCCGCTTGGCAGTCCTGATTGCGGCCACGTTGGCCGCGGGCGCCGTCATTGTGTATCAGGTATTTCCGGCCTACTCCCAGCTCTATTGGGCACGGTTGTCGAACTCGGTAACGGAATTCTTTGCATCGACGGGCGGGGTCTTGGCCGGGCGGCTCGAGTCCTGGCGGACGCTGGGACAGTTCCTGATCGAACATCCCTGGCACGCGTTGTTGGGCGTCGGCTATAAGACCCTGCCGTACTCCGACTTCATCGGAAGGCCGGTAGTGGCAGACAACATGTACCTGAGCCTTCTGGTCGAAACAGGCGTCGTGGGGTTGGGAGCGTTGCTCGTGCTGAGCGCCGCGATTCTGCGCGAAGCATACGCAGCGGCGCGATCCCCGGACTCCGAAAAGTCGTTTTACGGTACCTGGATTCTCTGTTTCTGGATCGGACAGATGTTCCAGATGTTCTCCAGTGATTTGCTCACGTTCTGGCGGGTGCTGCCGGCGTACCTTTGGGTGCTTGCGATGGCCGTCCGCCGATGAAGATCCTGTTCCTTGAGCAGTTCAGCGAACTGGGCGGCGGCCAGCGATGTTTGCTCGACCTGCTGCCCGCGGTTTGCGATCGTGGATGGAAAGCTCTCGTCGCGGCGCCAGGTTCCGGGCCGCTATTCGACGCGGCGCGCCGCGCGGGAGCCGAGACCGCGGCCATCTCGCTCGGGCCATACACCAGC
>QHXU01000153.1:0-10507 GCA_003223065.1 Acidobacteriota bacterium
GTGTTCCCGTAGCTCTGCCGTGAACATCATGAGCGTTTCCCCTTTCCACAAAACGTCAACAAGACGTGTGCCGTTGAATGGACCGTCTATGACTATGACGATGGTCTTGGCGGGAACCGTGACTAGATGGGTCTTGCCATTAGTTGAAATGCCTGAGATGTCAGCACTGAGGCGGTAACGACAACCACGCAGATGATGATAGCCATTCATGGAATCTCCTTTTCCTATCGGATCTGATTCGATGGGAAGAGGAGTTCCGGTTTTCCGTACAACCCGTAAACGAATCCTGGCCTCACGGTGGCTGACTTCCGCATTGCTGTCAAGAAAGCAAATATCCTGGTAGTGGACTACTTTGAAATCGTAGTGGGGTGCTTTGAAATCCGCGATCTCTTTCCCGTGTTCGCGAAGATCCTCCATAAACATCATCCGGGGCTTGCCTTCCCAAGTGACGTCGATCATCCTACTGCTGTTGAACGTCTCAGAAAGAATTTCCACAATGGCGTGTTTTGGAATCACAACCAGGACTCGCGGACCGTTGCTCGAGTGAATTCCAAGCGTGTCCGTTTTTATATAGAAGCGCTGGCCTTTTAGCATTGGCGCTCCTTTCTGCCGGGAGGGAAGAGGAACGCTCAGCGCTTACGGATCGACGAGGCTCTTAGGTCGAGGCCCTTCAACTATGGCACCATTCGGAGAGAAACGCAACGGTGCTTGTTGGCGCCGATTTAGAACAGCAGCGATTTCGCCGGTTTTGACGCCATTGGAAGCGCCTTGAAAATCCCGCGCGAAGGGCGGAATTTACAATAACGGACAACGCTCGGCTTCCATTTCACGCTTAACCGCGACAGATTCGCCCGTCCCTCCGCTGACCTCCTCCACCGGCGGTGGCCCGGCGTCGAAGGGCCAGTATATTCTCCACAGTAGTGCGTATACTGGGCGTATCCCGGCTACGATAGTGCCGTGACCTCAGGGAAGCATCGCCCTGACTTCAGCAGTGAACTGGTGGAACAAGAATTGTGAATGGCAAAGTGGTTACCCGCTCAATACGCCACCTCAGCAATTTCGTACACGTCTCGTGAGAACAATGCCCTTTGCGTCTACGGCAATCCTCATCTGCTGCAAGCTGACAGTGCCGCATCTCTTCGCTGAAGAAGGAGATCCGATCACTATTACGACGGAATCGGTGGTTGCGCGGATGGTGCAGTCTAATCACACCCGAGATGTGCAATTGCGGGATTACACTTCAGTGCGACATTATTCGCTCAGGAATCAACGTTTCGACACACGCGCGACGATGACTGTGCGCATGACTTACCGTTTTCCAGGGCAAAAGCGATTCGAGGTTATGGAAGAATCCGGATCACCAACAGTTAGGAAGAAAGTGTTACGCCGAATGCTGGAATCGGAGCTTGAGGCGAGTCGTGACGTTGCTCGACGAGAATCCACTCAGATCACACCGGCCAACTACACATTCAGGTTGGTTGGTAGCGAAACCGTTTCCGGCCGCCAGTGCTTCGTGCTGCAGGCCGACCCGAAAACCAGGAATCAGTTTTTGTTCAAAGGCCGGCTATGGGTAGACAGCGACGACTACGCGGTCACTCGGATCGAAGGAACGCCAGCGCAGAATCCATCAATCTGGCTGCGCAAGACGACGTTTGTGCACCGGTACGAGAAATTCGGACCGTTTTGGTTAGCTGTTTCGAATGAATCTCAGACGGAGGTGTTGGTGTTCGGACATACGGAATGCGGATCGAGTACTCGAACTACAGAATCAATGAGCAGGAATGACGGACCGCAAATGATCGCGAGCGGTGCTTGCAGTGACTGGTGCACTTGTTCCGCAACACCGTTTTCAAACGATGTGTAGACTCTCCCGAATGCTCCCCTCGCCCGAGCTCTTTAACAGAACCAACGAGGCTGCAAAGAAGACCACGCTGGCCAGGACTAGGCCGAGTTGCGTGCCGCCGGCCAGCACAAACACGGGAACGATCGGATTGTAGAGCAGAGCCAGCCCGATGAACACCGCCGCCCAAACGTGCGCACGTTGTCCGATTGCCTGTCGCGCGACCCAAAGTGCGCCGGCAGCGACTGCGAATCGTACGAAGATGCCGTAATCCGTCACGTGACTCCAAAGCGCCGCAGTGAGGAGCAGCACGGTGATGGAAGCCCATTTGACCAACTTCGTGCGCATGGCTGCGCCCTGCATTTCCTGGAGTTGGTTCCTTCTTTGCCACGCCCGCCACATGCGTTGTTGGGCCCTCTTCTCCTGAGTTTGCGCAGGGAAACGATTCATGGTACACCTCCAGTGACCTTGATTGGCTAAGGGGAAAAGTCCGGCACCCTGCCTTAGTGCAGAGCGCCCGAAGAGTGGGCGGGACTGCTCGTCTCCGCCTTCCAGTATGGACCCGTGTGCCTCCTCGGTCAATGCAATTCCTTCGGCGCTTCTGGACCGGAGAAATGAAGAGGGTCTCTCAGGTTCTGCAGCTCACGGTAATAATAAAGCGGCGCCGGCCGCTTTTCTTTGAACCTTAGCCTCTTGAGAAATTCGATTTCCTCATCGGTAGCATCACCGCTGAGGTGTTGATCCTTGAGGAATTCCTCAAGACCCGGCTCTATATCGAAGGGCCGTTCCGGTTCCACCTCGACGAACTCAAATCTCTTTAGGTGTCCAAGCGCCAGCCTGCGGTTTAGCACCAGCTCTATGCAAAAAGTCTCGACGTCAATGTCCCAAGACTCAATCAGCGGATCCAGGAAGGAGACGCAGTTTTCAACCGACACGCTGAACACATCCGTATCCAGGAACTCGAGAATCACGACGCGCATTTCCTCATAGCTCCGGTCGCAGAGTCGAGCCACCAGGCGGAGCCAGTTTTCACTTTCCAATTCCTCCTTGGCGACTCTCTTCGCCACGTCCAAAAGCTTTTGCGTGACCAGGCGTTCGAGCGCGCCGAAAGGCTCCTTTTCAAAAATTCCGCGTATCTGTTTTTGTTTGTTGGGCTCGCACTTGTGCAGAATTAACTCTCGACAGTCTTTGAACAAGGGCCTTGGCGGCTCCGCCACTTTTTTCTTCAACTCCTCCTGACGCTGAAGGTCAGCCAACTTCGAAAGTTCGCCGCCCGGGAGTCTCAACAACTTACCCATCTTGTCGTAGATGTCTGTGCGGCCGGGCGCGGGAGGAGCCTTCTTCCTGGCCAGCAACTGTGAAATGTAGGATTCGGTAACCTGAGCAGCAGCAGCCAGATCTTTCTGCTCAAGCCCGAGTTCCCTCAAGCGGTGTCTGATCACCAGAGGAACGTCCATTCAATAATGGTCTCCTTTCGATGGATGCTTAACTTGTGCAAGTAAAGCAACTTGACCTACTATGGCAGATTCGGCTTGACAAGTAAAGACAGTTAACCTATCATAGTTAATGACTGAGCACTCCTGCCCACTCGCAGATGACCTGAACTAAGTCAGGTGATCTGATGCTCCCCCCTTAGAAAGCACGACAACCGAGGAGGTTGATAATGTTTGCTCGCAATATCTCTATCCGTCTGAAGCCCAACAGCGTTGCGGAGTTTACCCAACTGATCGAGAATGAAGCCCTTCCTATGCTTCGAAAACAAAAAGGGTTCCGTGACGAAATAACGTTGGTCGCCCCTGACGGACGAGAAGCCGTCGGCATCAGTTTGTGGGATCAGAAAGAGAACGCCGAGGTCTATAGCCGGGATGCTTATCCCGAACTATTGAAGGCCCTGGGGAAAGCGGTTGAGGGAACTCCTCAGGTGCGCACCTACGAGGTTTGCAACTCGACATTCCACAAGATTGCGACTCAAGTTGCGGCTTGAGGCTGACCGGTCATTCGTTGAAGAGGGCGGCCCAGTCCGCCCTTTCTGGTTCGGCGAAAAAGAACAAAAAAGGAAACGAGGTTTCCAATGCTCGCGACAATCGTAAAGTGGGTTTCCATGGCGGCCCTACTCATGACGGCAATGTTTTGGAACACTGCGCCGGATTATCAGCTCCTCTTGGCTTTCGTGGTTTGCATGGGCGCCATCATCGTCTTCCATCAGGCTGTTCGGGCGAGGGAGTATCCTTGGGCGACCGTCTTTCTTGTGGTCGCGGTTCTTTTCAATCCCATCGTGCTCGTTCTTAAGCCTTCTGGCACTTTTTCCCGCCTGACGGTCCTGGTTTGCGTCGCGCTGTTTGCGATCTCCTTGGCCGCGGTGAAGAAGCAACCGTTACTCTTTATCCCGTCAATCACCGGACGGAACCCGTGAAGCGAGTCTCTGTAAGACGGCGTGATGGCCGCCTGGAGGAGCATATCAAATGATCAGCAATCGTCCGGTTAACAACCCCGAATTCCGGCTGGGTGACAAGGTGGTCTTGGCCGAAGGCACATATCAAGGCACGCCTGGAGTGTTCCTCAGGTTAAGGGAGGACGTCAACTGGGCGGACATCCAGGAACTCAACGGCAGGATCCGAGCTCACCCGATGAGGTGGTTGCAGCATTCGCTTCTCTGCCTCGCCTGAAGGAGCACACAAAATGATAAGCGCTCGTATTCTCTCAATTTCGATTCAGTGGGCCGCGCTTGCGGCGCCGCTGCTATGCGCGGGAGACCTCTCCAGCTATCGCGAGTTTCAATTTGGAATGGACCTGCCCGCAGTAGTGAAACTGGTAGGGATGAACTCGTCTGAGGCCAAGGTGATCCATCAACGTCCAGAGCTGATTCAAGAACTGGACTGGCGGCCGAGTCGAATTCCCGGATCCTCCCCCGACGCGGACTCCGTGAAAAGCATCGTGTTCAGCTTTTGCAACGGCGCGCTCTTTCGAATGGTCGTGAATTATGACCGCTATAAGACTGAAGGATTGACGGTTGAGGATATGGTCGAAGCTATTTCGGCGAACTACGGCACTGCCACAAGGCCTCCTGCGGAGATCATGTTCCCTTCGATCTATAACGAAAGCGTGAAGGTGATGGCACGGTGGGAAGACTCGCAGTACTCGTTCAACCTCGTCCGTTCCTCCTACCAGCTTAGTTTTGGAATGGTTGTGTATTCGAAACAGCTGGATGCCCTGGCCCAAGCGGCCATCACTGAGGCGCGCCGGCTGGACCAACAAGAGGCTCCCCAGAAGGAACTCGAGCTTCGCCAGAAGCAGCAGGCGGACAGCCGGGTTCTGCTCGAAAAGGCGCGGCTCACCAACAAGCCGAGCTTCCGTCCTTAACCGAAGGCTGCCACGAAGGCCGGTTAATTCAACCGGCAAATGGGGAAAGGACCCAGGAACCTGAAGCGGACTAACAAAATGAACTCAGCAGAAAATGGCATCGAAGCGTGGGAAGGCGAGGGTAGAGCAGCCCCTTCCCCGCTGGGTGCCCGCGCGAACTCGATGAGCGGCACGGCAAACCAGGTGGAGTGGGCCGAGCGCATCAAGCGCCAGGTGAACGACGAGTTCGATCGCGTCGCGCGGTCATTCCGATCGGTCGCCGGTAAACAGAGCGATGCCGCGCGTGCCGATACCGAAGCGATTATCGCGATTCTCGAAGAGAAGCGCGCTGCAGTAATGCGCAGAGAAGAGGCGGGCTACTTCATTCACGACTGGCAAGAGATCAGCGACCAGGTACGGCAGATGATATTCCAGGACGCCCGCTATCAGGCGATCAGGAGCAATAGGCCGGCACGACGACAATGATTTCGACAGATTACACAATCTGTGGGGGCTTACACATCATGAATCTTCGACCCTTATACGACCGCATCGTAGTGAAGCGGATTGAGAAACAAGAATCTACGCGCAACGGCATCGTCATCCCGGATTCTGCCAAGGAGAAACCGCAAGAGGGCGAAGTCCTCGCCGTCGGGCACGGCAAGAGGCTCGAAAGCGGCAAACTGATTGCCCTTGACGTCAAAGTCGGCGACCGCATCCTGTTCGGCAAGTATTCCGGCAACGAGGTCAAGCTGGATGTCATTGAGTACATCATCATGCGCGAGGACGACGTTCTGGGCATTCTGGATTCCGCTGCCAAAGCGGCCAACAAGAGTACCTGATTGATATTCGCCTAAAGAAGGAAATTATCCATGCCAAAGCAGATTACGTACAGTGACCATTCCCGCCAGGCAATTCTACGAGGCGTCAACCAACTCGCCGACGCGGTGAAGGTGACTCTCGGACCTCGCGGACGCAATGTCGTCCTCGAAAAGAAATACGGCGGACCGACGATCACCAAAGACGGTGTGACGGTGGCCAAAGAGATCGAGCTGAAGGATCCGCTCGAAAACATGGGCGCCCAGATGGTGCGCGAGGTGGCATCGAAAACTTCTGATGTTGCAGGTGACGGCACTACCACGGCCACGATTCTGGCCCAGGCAATCTACCGCGAAGGCGTTAAAGCGGTCACCGCGGGAGCCAATCCGATGGCCATCAAGCGCGGCATCGATAAGGCCGTCGAGGTGGCCGTCGAGGAAGTCAAGAAGCTCTCAAAACCCGTCTCAGGCGACATGATCGCGCAGGTTGGCAGCATTTCCGCCAACAGCGACACCACCATTGGCAACATCATTGCCGAGGCGATGAAGAAGGTCGGCAAGGACGGCGTGATCACGGTCGAGGAATCCAGGAGCATGACTACCGAGTTGCAGACCGTGGACGGTATGCAATTTGACCGCGGCTACCTCTCGCCCTATTTCGTGACCGACGTCGAACGCATGGAGTGCGTCTACGAGGATCCTTACATCCTCATACACGACAAGAAGATCAGCAACATGAAGGAGGTGCTGCCGATTCTCGAGCAGATTGCGCGGGCAGGAAAGCCGCTGCTGGTCATTGCCGAGGATGTGGAAGGCGAGGCACTGGCCACGCTCGTCGTCAACAAGCTGCGCGGCACGCTCAGCGCTTGTGCCGTGAAGGCCCCGGGCTTCGGCGACCGCCGGAAGGCGATGCTGGAAGATATCTCGATCCTGAGTGGGGGCACGGCCATCATGGAAGAGACCGGCATCAAGCTGGAGGGCATCAAGCTGGAGGATTTGGGCCGCGCGAAGCGCGTCACGGTGGACAAGGACGTTACAACCATCATCGACGGCGCCGGATCGCAGAAGAACATCGAGGGGCGGATCAAGCAACTGCGCACCCAGATCGAAGAGACGACCTCGGACTACGACCGTGAGAAGCTCCAGGAACGCCTTGCAAAACTTGCAGGCGGGGTGGCGATCATCAAGGTCGGCGCCGCAACCGAGACCGAGATGAAGGAGAAGAAGGCCCGTGTCGAGGACGCCCTACATGCCACTCGTGCAGCGGTGGAGGAAGGAATCGTGCCGGGCGGAGGCGTCGCATTGCTGCGAGCATCGATCGCACTGCGGGATCTGAAGCTCGATGGCGACGAGCAGTTCGGCGTGACTATCGTGCGTCGGGCTTGTGAGGAACCGGTCCGGCAGATTGTGCGGAACTGCGGGACGGAGGGCGCCATCGTCGCCGAGAAGATCAAGAACCACCAGGATGCGAACTTCGGCTTCAACGCCACCAGCGAACAGTACGAAGATCTGGTGAAGGCAGGCGTAATCGATCCCACCAAAGTAACTCGCACGGCTCTACAGAATGCGGCTTCCATCGCCTCGCTCATGCTCACCACCGAGGCCATGGTCTGCGAGATTGTTGTGCGCCAACCCCTCGCAATGACGAATTATGAGCAGACAAACGATTGACGTCACAATCTACGATCGGAGTGGGCACCCGTTCACCTATAATGCGGTCGCCGCCAACTTCCGCAGTGCCGTTCAAAGCGCTGCCGCTTGGTTCAAGGCCTGCGATGGGCAGAGTCCAAAGCCGACTAGAGATACAGTCTACGAATTAAGCGTTCCTGGGGACTTCAGGAAATGGCGTGTCTGCGGCGGAACCGTTCAGGCCGTGGGATTAACCCAGGCATCGGCGGAGCGGGCCAGATCCAGGATGTGATTGGCCACAGGCGTCCAGGCGGCATGCAAGCGGTCTAACACCGGATTGTGCTGATCGCATCATCAATCCGTGATCGGCGGATCGCGGGAACGGGTCTGCTTTCAAAAGACCGGGCCGGCGTCACATGCTAGGATCATGCTTATGTCGGAGCTATCTAAGCTCAGCCCGAAAGAGAAGGCTCAAACGGGCATGATCCTGATCAAGACGGCCATCGGGGAGATACTCGCCGAGAATAAGGACCGTTGGCTAGGACGGAACCAGATTGAGGAGTCGTTGGGACTGTGGTCAGAGTACGGCAGCGGAACCTACGGTGCTGTCGCATCAATGTTTCTCGATGAGCTCGTCAAAGAAGGAGATGTAGTCGCTCGGCGAGACCCGGACGGAAGAACATGGCTCTACCGTACCGCCGTGTGAGCGATTAGGGAGTCAAGAGCAGCGGAGATTTCAAACTGATCCATTAATCCAAAGTAGCCCGCTACCCTTGCACCGCTTCACTGGGCACCGCTGGCGCCGAGCGAATCTCGGTGCCGCCTTATAAATCGCGTGGAGAGGTGCAGATCTTACAATGCAGCGAGTTGCGCTCTCGGTTGTGAAATTGCCTCTAATAGACGAACTCGCCAACAGGCCACCTGGCATTTTGTGTCCGAACACACAGTTGTCCTAACGAGGCCTAGAATCGTTCAATGGAAGAGTCAACTCCTCTTCAAGTGCTGGCGAATTACTACCGGGCTTTCAGCACTCATGACACCCAGGCGGTGCTTCCGTTCTTCCACGAGCCGGCTCTGTTTATCGGACCGCAAGGAGTGTACCCGGCGCCTAACTCCGCGGCAGTAGCGTCCGCCGTCACACCTACCCTGGAACAACTCCGCGCTAGAGATTTCGATCGGAGCGAGCTGAGTGTAAACTCGGTCACTTCGCTGAGCGCGACGGCGACGGTGGCGACGGGCGTGGCGATACGCTACAAGACCGGCGGAGAGGAGCTGGAGAGAGTAGGGCGTCACTTACGTGCTTCACAAAGCAGACGGGCGCTGGAAGATCGCGGTGCTGATCATCCACGATGTCCTTTGAGGTGGGCGCGGGAACAATCGGGCGCGAGCGCAGCTATGGTATCCAAGGTTCTGGCGCTTCCCGGGATGCCCGGCATCTTCACCTACAATCCCGAACTCACAGTTACCTGCGTCGGTCCGGCGCCAGGACGCATCGGCGCCGATCAAAATCTGGTCCCCGATTGAGCTGTGCTCGCATTCAGGTTATGATGGAGACGGTAGTAGCGGTGGAGTTCGCTTAACGCCGTCCCTCGCGGCCAATGACTCCTACAGTGGTTCTCGCTGTGGGAGTGCTGCCAGATCCCCTCAGCAAACCACAGAAAGCAGAATGGGAAATCCTCTATGGATCAGGTGTGGTTCGTTGCAGCCCTGTGGCTCTTGCTTGCACTGGTCGCCGTTCTTCTGGCCAATTGGCTCAGGGTCTCCACGGCCCTCTCGGAGATCGTGGTCGGCACGGTGGCGCAACTCGCGATTGGCGCCTTCATGGGGAGCGAAGCGCTCGGGGCCAAAGCGCCATGGGTGACCTTCCTGGCCGGCACGGGCGCTATTGTGCTTACCTTTTTGGCGGGAGCGGAACTCGATCCTGCCGTGTTCCGCGTGAAATGGAAGGAATCCACCGGCGTAGGTCTGGTTGGGTTCTTTGGGCCATTCCTCGGGGCCGCGATGGTCTCTCATTATGTGCTGGGGTGGGCGTGGCGGCCAAGCTGGCTGGCTGGTGTAGCCCTCTCCACAACCTCGGTCGCGGTTGTCTACGCGGTCATGCTTGAGCTCGGCTTCAATCGGACTCAATATGGAAAGGCAATCCTGTCGGCCTGCTTCATCAATGACCTTGGCACGGTAATCGCATTGGGCCTCATCTTTTCTCCCTTCACAGTGAAGACGTTGATCTTCCTGATTGCCAGCGCTGTCATATTCATAATCCTGCCTTTCGTCACACGATGGTTTTTCGAGAGGTACGGGGGGCGCGTCTCGGAGTTGGAAACGAAGTACCTGCTATTTCTGCTGTTCGCGCTCGGCGGCTTGGCGGTGTGGTCCGGAAGTGAGGCCGTGCTGCCTGCCTATTTGATCGGCATGGTCCTCGCCGGCACCGTTGGCAAAGATCACTTCTTGATTCGGCGGCTCCGGACCCTGACCTTCGGTCTGTTGACGCCGTTCTACTTCATTCGCGCGGGGAGCTTCGTTTCCGTTCCGGCGCTTGTCGCAGCGCCTATGGTGTTTGTCGCCCTGTTCTTTGCCAAAATGCTCTCGAAACTGTTCGGACTCCTCCCCACCGTCCGCGCGTTCGGGTACGACGGGCGTGACGGCATCTACTACTCGCTAATGATGTCGACGGGCCTTACTTTTGGAACGATATCGGCCTTGTTCGGATTGAACCACGGCATCATTGACCAGACGCAGTACTCTCACCTGGTCGCCACCGTAATCGGGAGCGCGGTGATACCAACGGCGATCGCCAACGCCTGGTTCATGCCACGGCACCTTCTGCCCGAGCGGGAGAGGGAACTGAAGGAATCGACCTATGGAGAACCGGTAGGGGACCTCG
>QHXU01000153.1:10520-13821 GCA_003223065.1 Acidobacteriota bacterium
TACATGACATGGAAGGAGACAATCGCGGTGGGACTATTTCTTGCGCTATACGCTGGGGACGTGGATCATGGCGAAATACGGACGAATGACAACGCTAGTTAAGGTCAAAGAGCTGATCGTTTTCGCTCAAGAAGGGAAGTTCATCGAGGCGACTGGGCGGTTCTATGCTGAAACGCGAAGATGCAGGAGAATCTCGAATCGCCGCGTGTGCTCATTCGAATATCGGGCAGCGTGCCGATAATTCCTTGAGAACGCGCTTACCTACCAACCCATCTGTTGCATTCGATCGATGATGATGGCGCTGTATTGATCCATTCGGGCAGGCTTTCTCCGCCGAGGCGAAGGGAGGCAAGCCGCGAGCCTCGCCGATTGCTCCCGATTCAGTTCCGCGGCCGTCGTTCGGTAATGATACTCGGCGGCGGCCTCGGCCCCATAAACACCAGGCCCCCACTCGATCACGTTCAAGTAAAGCTCAAGCACCCGCTTCTTACCTAGAATGAAATCCGCCAGCGGAGCCAGCGTGTACTCAAGCGCCTTCCGCACAGGGTTCCGGTGCGTGGTAAAGAATAGATTCTTTACGAGCTGCTGCGTTATCGTGGACGCACCGCGTTGGATTTTGCCCGTCTCACTGCTCTCTTCGGCAACCATCTCCACTTGCTCCCAGTCAATTCCGTGATGCCGATAGAAGTGGCCGTCCTCTGCTGCAATCACGGCATGTTGCAGATGCGGCGAAATCCGCTGAAGCGGAACGAATCTATACCGCTTTCGGTACGGCACGCGAGAGAAGGCGGCTTCCAGACGACGCTGGATCTGAACACCAACAGTTGGTGGATCGATGTAGCGTAGCGCGACGAGCGACGTCGTCCAGAACAAGTAGAAGCTCGCGACCAGCCACAGTGCCAGTTTGACCAGGCGGATTGTCCAGCCACGAGCTTTTGTTTTCGCCACGAATTCACAGTATGGCGTAGAGTGTGCCTCAGCGCTGACACTGCTAGTGCCGTCGGACTTCTTCGAACGGAACCGACTTTCAACCTGGATGATCCTTTCGGGGCGGAGCTGCATTCAAACTTTGACGCAGGGCCGCGGCGACACACGTCTCTTGAAGCCGCATGCGGGTCGGAGCCTCGGTCCTAGTCTCGGTCCGGATTTGGTGCAAGTCGGTTGCGTTTTTCGGAGCCGTACTTGATTTGGTAGTGAGGACAAAGGATTTCGAACGGAATCGGCGTTACCATCCGAACAGAGTTCCTAGAGGGTAATTGCATGAAACGAGCTTCTTGGATCATGGTGGTCGCAACCGTCGTCCTGTCGAGTTTGGCGGCGGCGGAGTGGCCGCAATTCAGGGGACCGAATTCCTCGGGAATTGGTGACGGCAAACCGCCCGTTGAATTTGGTCCGAGCCAGAACGTTCTTTGGAAAACTGCTGTGGGGTCCGGACTGTCGTCGCCCATTATTGCAAAAGGACGCGTTTTCCTGACCGAATTCGATCGGGCGACGAAGCAACTCGCCACTCTGTGCATCGATCAGCGCACCGGCAAGATCCTGTGGCGGCGGCCGGTTGCGCCACCAGAGATCGAAAAGGTCCACGAAATCAGCAGTCCTGCAGCGCCCACGCCCGCCACCGACGGAGAACGCGTCTATGTCTACTTCGGGTCTTATGGGCTGGTGAGTTACGACTTAGATGGAAAGGTGCTGTGGGAACGGCGGCTGCCTCTCCCTCAGAACATCTACGGCGCGGTCGCTTCACCGATTGTCGCCGGCGACTTGGTGGTGCTCAACCATCAAGGGAAAGAAGCTTACTTGCTCGGCGTCAATCACCGCGACGGCAAGACCGTCTGGAAAACGGACCGCTCACAGTTTCAATATGGATGGTCGACGCCCGTGTATTGGCGGCACGACGGGATCGATGAGATCGTCGTGCTCGGAGGTGACTTTGGGCCGAACCAGCGGTTGATGGCCTATAATCTTGCGGACGGCGCGGAGCGCTGGTGGGTCGCAGGACTTCCGCCGTGCGGGAAGAGTACGCCGGTCATCGGTGGCGGCATGGTGTTTCTTGCCGCACCCGACATCATCATGGATGTCGAAGCCGAAAAACGAAACCCCGAGCGAGCCGCGCAGATCTACGCCAATAACGCATCTCGCGTAATGGCCATTCGGCCCGGTGGCAAAGGTGAAGTGAACCAAACTCATGTCGCTTGGTCCGAGCACAAGGGCACGCCCGGCGTCCCTTCGCCGCTTTACTACAACGGCCGCCTTTATACGGTCCAGAACGGCGGCATCGTTTTCTCTCGAGTCGCCAAGACCGGCGAGTTGGTTTACAGCGGACGGATGGGAGCGCTGGGATATTACTACTCATCACCCGTCGCCGCCGACAACAAGATCTACTTTGCGTCCGAGGAGGGCGTGGTGATTGTGCTGGATGGCGGTGAGGAATTGAAAGTACTGGCTCGAAACAAGCTTGACGGCCAGATCCTGGCTACACCAGCGATCGTCGATGGGAAAATCTACGTGCGAACGGAAGACCACCTATACGCCTTCGGACGTTGAATCGGTCGCGTCCCGACTGCTCAGTGATCCGCCCCGGCATGTCCGAACTCACACGACCGCGACCTTGACGTTGTGAATCGGGGGCAGCGAATCGAACAGGCAGTCCCACTGCTCACCGCCCTCCCTCCCGATCCACAGCTGACCGGTCGTCGTGCCGAAGTAGAGTGCGGGTGCCTTGAGCCGGTCGATGTCCATCGCGTCGCGCAGGACGGTGAAGTAGCTCTGCTTCTTCGGCAGCCCACGCGCGAGCCGGCTCCACGACTCGCCGCCATTTTCGCTGCGCCACACCGCTGGCGCGCCGCCCGGACAGGAGCGCGTCGCCGGCTCAAGGGGCATTACGTATACCGTGTCGGCGTCGTGCGGGTGGACCACGACCGGAAATCCGAAGTCCGACGGCAATCCCTTAGCGATCGATCGCCACGAGTGGCCGTAGTCGTCGCTGCGCAGCACGCCAATGTCGGGCCGCGGCCCCCCAGGCCCGGTCCAATCTGCCCATCCGCCGTGGTTCTGCATGTAGAGCCGGCCGGGCGCGTCGTCGTGCCGCGCGATCTTATGCACGCACTGACCGAACTCGGGATAGGGATCGGGCGCGAAGCCGGCCCCGACGCCTTTATTGGACGCCCTGAATGTTTCGCCACCGTCCTCGCTCAGATAGTGGCCGCCGGTCGAGATGCCGAGGTGCACACGATTCCCGTCGCGAAGGATCGTGTGCATGCAGAGCCCGCCGTTGCCGGGCTGCCACTTGCGCGCGTGATCG
>QHXU01000452.1:0-398 GCA_003223065.1 Acidobacteriota bacterium
TTCCTCGAGATCGACGCCGTGTTCGCCAAAGCTGAGGAAGAAATCCGCTCGCGCATAGGGATCGAGAATGGCCTGGAACGCGGCCTCGCTTTCGTGCATTTCCAGAGCGGGAGTGACGCGGTTGGCGCCATTGCCCGCGGCCCCTAGAAAATCGCCGATCACTGCTATATCGGGGTTGAGAACCTTGGCCGCTGCCGGACCCGCTCCACCCAACGTAGAGGGCGCTTGCGGCCCGGAGGGCAATTGGGCCGGCGCGGGCGCCGGAGCCTGCGCTGGCGCGGGAGCCTGCGCGACAGCAGTTAGCGCAGCGGCCGCGGCCGCCTGCTGGCTCTTCAGCGCCTGCACCTCCGCCTCGAGCATTTTGATGCGGTCTTCCAGGGCTTTCATTCGCGCCAGAA
>QHXU01000452.1:434-3450 GCA_003223065.1 Acidobacteriota bacterium
CTTTTTCCTCATGCGAAACCTCCTCTGTTATCTGCCTGGAATTGCTGATCGACTTCGCGCGAGCGTACCAACCCTCAGTATGACGAGACGCGCGCTTGGAACCTAAGGTAACCGCGCTAGCGGGCCCGTGTGGGCGATGAGCGGGTCCAAATTCGCCGTGAGCGGCCCTGCCGGCTTCCCGGTGCTACTACCGTGCCTGCTCGCGGATCAAGCTCGCCAGACGCTTGCTCACCACCGCTTCGAAGCCATTGGACATCTTCAGTAGCCACCGCTTGCTTGAGAGCGGCGAGATCTTCCGGATATGGTCCGTGTTGATGATCGTCCTGCGATGAACGCGGCGAAAACGCGGCCGGTCCAATTTTCCCTCAAGAGCTTTGAGCGAGTGATCGCTGAGGTACCGTTGCGTCGCCGTGACGATGTGCACCAGCTCGGCTTCGGCCTGGAACGCGACGATCTCGGCGGGATCGAGCGGCCGGTGGTAATAATGTGCACCAACTCGCCCTCGGCCTGGAACGCGACGATCTCGGCGGGATCGAGCAAATACAAATCCGGACCGCGCCGTCCGACGATTTTGCGCAATCCGTCGGGGCCGGGTTTGCCCGTCTCGGCCTTGAGCTGTCGCTGCGCCTTTTCGATTGCTTTTTCGAGGCGCTCCCGGCGGACCGGCTTCAGCAAGTAGTCGATCGCGCCCACCTCGAACGCTTCGAGCGCGTGCCGCTCATAAGCGGTTACGAAGATGATCAGAGGCGTGGGCTCCCCGCGCAAGGAGCGCACGACGGCGAGACCGTCGAGCTGCGGCATCTGGAGATCCAACAGCACGACATCGGGCCTGAGATCGAGAATGCGCGCCAGTGTCTCCGCGCCGTTGGACGCTTCACCCGCGAGCTCCAGCGCCGGCATCGATTCTACGTGCTCGCGCAGAATCTGCCGCGCGATCGGCTCGTCGTCGGCGATCAACACCCTCAATGGACAGCCTCCGCGGGCCGCACCGCCGCTGTGGGAATAGTAAATGATACGGCGCTGCCATGCGTATTCGACTGGATGTCGAGCTGCGCATCGGCGCCGCAGCAAAGCCGCAGGCGCCGCGCGACGTTCTCAAGACCCACGCCCGATTTCCACCCGTTCTGGGTTGGAAAGCCCGCGCCGGTATCGCGCACAGTGATGCGGAGAGCGCCGTGCGCCTCGAGGCGCGCTTCGAGCCTCAACAGCCCGCCGCGCGCCTGGGGCGAGATGCCGTGCTTGACGGCGTTTTCGACCAGTGGTTGAATCGAGAGAATCGGAATCGGAACCGCGAGCGCCTCAGGTTCAACGTCGATTTCAATACGCAGCTTTTCGCCCAGGCGGAGACGCTCGACTTCCAGGTACGCTTTCACGATGTGCAACTCTTCCTCGAGCGGCAGGAACGACTTCCCGGTTTCGAGGAAGTAGCGGAAAATGTCCGCCAGGTTCAGAACGGTTTCCCGTGCGCCCTTGGCCTCGCGCGGGATGATGCCGTACAGCGTGTTCAGCGCATTGAACAGGAAATGGGGATGGATCTGCGATTGCAACGCGCGCAATTCGGCTTGCGCAACCAGGCGGCGCATCTCGGATTCGCGGTACTGCTCCACCTGCTCGACCACCTGCCCTGCCGCGCGTCCCAGCGCCTGCAAATCCTCGCTCAAATAGCGCCGTCCGCCGGAGCGGCGCCCGAGCAGCACATGGCGGGCGCCTCCGGGCGGGATGCGCAGCGGCACCACTGCTTCCACACCCTTTTCTTCCATCTCGCCTCGGTGACGGCTGAGCTCTGAAACCAGTACCGGCCGGCTGAGATCGAGCTCCAGCAGGCGCGGATCCTCTATCGCGGAAGCCTCAGCTCCCATGAACTCGCCCAATCGGCGTGCCGCCTCCGAAAGATAATCCCGCTCATCGCGAATGGGTGTTTTCAGGCTCTCGAGCAGCGCGTCCCGGTCCGGCCGCCGGAAGACAAGCCGCGTGAGCAGCCTTTGTATCCGGCTGCGGAGTACGGCGAAGATGATCAACAGAAGGCATGCTCCCGCCAGCAGCAGCGCCTGCCGGAAAGGCTCGGATGCCGCGGGAAGCCGAACCAGGCGCCACGCCTCCACAGCCCCGAACGTGAAGAGGGCGGCCAGAAGAACGTTCGCCAGGAAACGCAAAAACGCGTCAAGCAGCACGAAGCGATAGTCTTGCAGCAGCACCAGCAGGGCCAGCGGGATAGCGGCGTGATGAAACGCCAGTTCGCGCGACCAGACTTGAGTCATATGCCCGCCGCCCAAATGCACGAAGGACATGGCCAGCAGAAACAGCGACATCGTTCCCACCAGGCGCGAGGTGGTGGCGCCGCGGTTCTGATCGCGTGAGGCGAACAGGCCGGCTGCGGCGATGCAGGTCATGGCTCCATAGCCGATCGTAATCAGCGTCAGACCCCAGCGATGGAAAATCGCGTCGGCGCTCCAAAGCTCGGCCACGTGCAGGCCGATCGCAACGACGCTCAGCACATAGCCTAGCCGGACCAGGACGCGATAGCGCTCCTGGAGGCACAAATCGAACAACACCGCGGGCAGCAGACTCAAGACCGAGAAACCCACGGCGACAGTCACGTCTGTAAAGGCCGTGGCGGGCGCATTTGTGCCCAGCACAATCAGTGAAGCCAGGTTCCAGGCCAGCGCAAGGCCCGCGGCAAGCATCGATTTCGTGCTGCCGCGCAGCCGGCGAGACGCGCGGTCCTGGATGAGCAGATACAGAAAAATGCCGAAAATCAACACGCCCGCGGAGTGCCCGAGCGTGTTGACCAGCAAGGACTCGTTCACGCTCCAATCATATAATGAGGGAGTGTTGTATTAAGGTAAGCGTCCGAGAATCACCGGAAGCGATGTAGGTCGGTCATTTCCTATGGAGAGGCAGAAGCCCGGAGCCAAATGGAAATTCCGGCTTGACACCTTTAGCTCGTGCCGATACAGCCTCATCTCATGCTTGGGATTCGTAGACTGTTTAGCCGCGGCGGGCAGAGCGGGGAGAT
>QHXU01000154.1:0-516 GCA_003223065.1 Acidobacteriota bacterium
AGGCGTTGTTGACCGAACTCGTGGCCCACCTGCGGCAGAACCGTACCCAGCTTCGGGAGGAGTGGGCGCGCCGCATCACCGAGTCGCGGCTCCTGATGGCCATGACTCAGGAAGAAATCTTTATCGAAGCCACGGCCGTTTATGACAACTATGTAGCGGTGCTCGAAACCGGAAGTGTCGAAGCTCTGCAGGAGTACGCACGCGACCTTTCGGAGCGCATTATTCCGCGAGGCGTGGAAACGCACGAAGTACTCGGAATCGTGCTCTTGCTGCGCGACGTCCTGGCGCGCTCCCTTTTCAAGAAATACCAGACGGATTTCGCGATGCTCAACCGCGTACTCGATGCCTACGAGCCCGCGGCGAACCGCATCGCCAACACGGTGGGTGTGAGCTTCGTCCAGGAGCGCGAGCGCATCATCCGCCAGCAGCAGGAGGCTATTCGCGAACTCTCCACCCCGGTGTTACAGGTCCGCGAGCGACTGCTGATTCTGCCGATTATCGGAGTGATTGATCCGC
>QHXU01000154.1:575-16141 GCA_003223065.1 Acidobacteriota bacterium
AATCGCGCCAAGGTGGTCGTCATTGACATTACCGGTGTGCCTTCGGTCGACTCAACGGTGGCCAACCACCTGGTCCAGACGGTGGATGCGTCGCGACTGATGGGCGCCACTGTGATCGTCACCGGCCTTTCATCGGAGATCGCCCAGACTCTGGTCACGATCGGCGTCGATTTGAGCAAGATGAAGACGGTCGGTGACCTCCAGGGTGGAATCGAAGAGGCGGAGCGGCTGTTGGGCTATCAGATCGTTACGGCGCGGGGTTCGACTTCCTAGGGCCCCGGGCTACGAGTCCTCAGAGGAACGCCGGATGGCCGCTGCAGCGTCCAAACGATACACTGAGCCATGGACCGGTGCCTGAATTGCCATGGAACACTCAAGAAGACCGAAACGGAGTGCTTCTTGTGCGGCGCTAAGGTCCCGCGCGAAACCAATCAAACGATCTTTCGGCGGCGCTTCGCGACGGTCGTCCGGATCATGTTTTTCATATCAATTCCGCTCACGATAGCATCTCTGTTCACGGATTACACGCCCTCCTTCGCAAAATGTTTCGCTACCTTGGTGGTTTTGACATTCGTCAGGAATTCGGCGGATCAAATGGCTGAGAAGAAAAACACCTGAGTTGTTCGTGCCCTTCGAGGCGCCACTACCGGTATTTCGCGGCTTGCATCTCGAATAACCTCGCGTACTGCCCTCCGACGGCGATCAGTCTGTCGTGGCTCCCTTCTTCCTCGATTTGTCCATTCGAGAGAACGACGATGCGGTCTGCCATCCTAACGGTGGAGAACCGGTGCGAGATCAGAATGGCCATTCTTCCACCCATCAGTTCCGCAAAATTCTTAAAAACCTCGGCCTCGGCCACGGCGTCGAGCGATGCGGTCGGCTCATCCAGGATCAGCACCTGGGCGTCGCGCAGGTAGGCGCGCGCCAGCGCCATTCTCTGCCATTCTCCGCCGGACAGATCGACGCCGCCTTCGAACCGCCGCCCCAGCATTTGCTCGAGCCGGCCGGGCAGCCGCGCGACCATTTCGTCCGCCCTGCTCTTTCTGGCCGCTTCCCACAGCGCGGCATCATGCCGGATGAACTCGACGCGTCCAGTGCCGATGTTGTCTCGAACCGCCATATCGTAACGGAAGAAATCCTGGAAAATAATCCCGATTTCTCTCCGAAGATCCTCCACGCGGTATTCTCGAAGATCGATGCCGTCGAGCAGAATCGAGCCTTCGGTCGGTTCATACAATCGCGCAATCAGCTTGACGAAGGTTGTTTTCCCTTGCCCGTTCTCTCCGACCAGCGCCACGCGCTCCCCGGATTCGATGCGGAAGTGCAGGTCCTTGAGGACCAGGTGATTCGACCCTGGATAGTGAAAAGATACGTTGCGAAATTCGATGCCTTCCCTAATGGGCCTCGGCGCCGGGATCGAATCCGGCTTGGATTGTATCCGCGGCTGCACCGCGAGAAACGCCAGCAGATCCGTGAGGAAAAGAGCCTGCTCCGCAATGCTCGAAAACAGCGAGAACAGCGACTGAAGCTCAGTGTTTGCGCCGGCCACCGCGCCCGCCAGAAAGGTCAATGTCCCCACTGTGATGTTGCCCTGAGCTGCCTGCCACACCAGGTAGGAATACCCTCCGTAATAACCCAGCGAGCCTCCCACGGCGAGCAGCGTACCCCACCGCAAGCGGCGCTGCGTCAACTGCCGGTTACTGCGGATGACTTGCTCCGATAGCGCCTGGTAACGGTCGCGCAGGTATTCAGCGATCCCGAACATCTTGATTTCTTTCGCGCTTTCGCGGCTGCTGCCCAACACCCGTAGATAATCCAGCTCGCGCCGGACCGGCGTCAGCCGGTGCGCCAACGAATAGCCCAGGAACGCAAAGTGGCTCTCGCCCGCGAAGACGGGCACCACGCAGAGGAGCAGCAATCCGAACAGCCACGGCGAATAGTAAACCAGGCCGGCCGCCAGAGAGATTAGGGTCACGCCGCGCTGCACCAGCGAACCCAAGGCCGTGAGCATGCCGATCCGATCCGTTGCCTGGACTCGCGCGCGCTCGAGCTTGTCATAGAAGTTCGCATCTTCGAAACACGCCAGGTCGAGAGTCGCGGCGTGTTGCATGACTCGCAAACTCACATCCCTGGTAAATTCGTCGGCCAGCCGCGCATCGAAGTAGTCGATCGCGCGGCCGAGTGCGAGCCCACCGGCGGCCAGCACAAACTGGATCGCCAGCCACATCCAGACATCCGACGGGGACGACGTGCCGGACCCCTTGACCGCGCTCACGACGATATCGATGATTCGCTTCGACACCGCCAGTATTGCCAATGGGATAAGAGCGACCGCGATTCGGAATAGAAGTCCGCCTGTCACAACGCCTGGCGCGGCGTGCCACACCAGGCGCATCACCTGGGGAAGATTCTTGAGCGCCGTGAAGCGTTCGCGCCAGCCGGTCTGCTGAGATGCTGCGGGCTGCATATCAGCTCCTCACCTCCTGCGCGACTGCCTCTGGAGAGTCCTCGACAAGCTTCGCGCCCGACGGTGCGATCTGTACGATCACTTGATGCGTGACGCCATCATCGATGAGTTGAATATACCCGCCGTTCACCGGCAGGCCGTCCACTTCCACCGCCGGGGCCACGCTCGAAACTCGTCTTCGCACCGCGATTTCATAAAGAGTCTTACGATATCGGAACCTGATTTCGAAACCGGGCCAGTCGTCGGGAATCACAGGTTGGATTCTGAGCTTATTTCCGGACATCCGGAAGCCCAGCACCTCCTCGATCCAAGTGCGATACATCCATGCGGCTGAGCCCGTATACCAGGTCCAGCCGCTGCGTCCCTCTTTTCCAGGAGCAGCGGACACGTCCGCGGCTACGACGTAAGGCTCGCCCCGATACCGGGTCACGCCTTCCGGATCGCGTGTGTGTTCCAGCGGATTCATCATCTGGAGCAATCCCACGGCCCGGTCGCCGTCGCCCATCCGCGCCCATGCCATGGCCAGCCACACCGCGCCATGTGTATACTGGCCGCCGTTCTCGCGAATGCCGGGCGGGTAGCCCATGATGTAGCCCGGATGCGGCTCCGAGCGGTCAAAGGGCGGCGTGAGTAGTAATACCAATTGATTCCGCCGGTCTACAAGATGTCGCTCCGCCGATTCCATTGCGCGCCGGGCCCGATCCCGGCGGGCAGCCATCGAAATGACGGCCCAGGACTGAGACAACGAGTCGATCCGCGCCTCCTGATTCTCATGGGAGCCTAGCGGCGCACCGTTATCGAAAAAGCCTCTAAGGTACCATTCACCGTCCCAGCACGAGCGCTCTATTGCGCCTGCCAGTTCTTCCGAGCGCCTGCGCCATGCCGCCGCGAGCGCCGTTCCAGGCCTATGTTCTTCGAGGACTCGAACAAAAGACTGGAGCGCCGCGCGGACAAACCAACCAAGCCAGACGCTCTCGCCGTGTCCTTCGATACCCACACGATTCAGCCCATCGTTCCAGTCGCTGCCGCCAAACAACGGCAGGCCATGTTCGCCGAGGCGCCATGCGCGGTCGAACGCACGCCGGCAGTGCTCCCACAGGGGCGCGGTGACAACGGATACCGCCGGAACGAACATTCTCTCCCGCTCGGTGGCTTTGAGCGGCTCGCCCTGGAGGAACGGAATCTGTTCGTCGAGAATCGCCAGGTCTCCGGTCAGCTCGACGTAACGCGCGACCGTGTAGGGCAACCAGAGCAGGTCATCGGCGCAGCGTGTGCGCACGCCTAGGCCATCCTCGGGATGCCACCAATGCTGGACGTCGCCCTCCAGGAACTGCCGCGAAGCGGCGGCGAGGATATGGCTCCGCGCGAGTTCCGGTGAGGCATACAGGAACGCCATCGAGTCCTGCAGTTGATCGCGAAATCCGAAGGCGCCGCCCGATTGGTAGAGCGCGGAGCGACCCCAAAACCGGCAGCCCAACGCCTGGTAAAGCAGCCAGCGATTCAACAACAAGTCCGCCGATCTCAGGGGAGTGCGAACCTGGAGGACTCCAAGCATCGCGTCCCAGTATCGACGCGTTGCCTCCAGCGATCTCTCTACGCCTTCACTGCCCCGGTAGCGGCTGACAATCGCGCGCACGTCTTCCAGGGTTTCCGCCTGGCCGAGCAGGAAAATAACCTCAGCGTGCCGCCCGGGGTCGATGTTCACGGAAAGCTGAAGAGCGGCCGCGGGATCGAGGCCGGATCCGACTCGATTCTCCAGACGCACTCGCTCGAGCGCGGCAGGGCTGGCCATCGAGCCGTTGCGCCCCAGGAACTGCGCGCGATCGCACGAATAGGAAACCGCGCCCGGACTCATTGCCGCGAACGCTACGTGGCCCGCGTAGGTTCCATTCCATGACTGCCGCGCCAGTAGAGCTCCGGACGCCTCGTCTCGGGTCGTCTGAACGTGCAACTGCCGATCCTCGCGATTAGAGCCCAGGACCCATTCGGCAACGTAGGTAATGGTGAGCCGCCGTGTCCGTGAAGAACTGTTGCGCAGCCGCAGCCGGCAAACCTTGACAGGATCGCCGGTCCCGTCTTCGGTCACTGGCACGAACACGGTGAGCTCCTGATCGATGGCGTGACTGTTGTGCTCGAACACGGTGTAGCCTTGCCCATGCCGGGCGCGGTACGCGTCTCTCTCGCGAATCGGCAAGGCTGTCGGCGTCCACACCGCGCCGCTGTCGTCGTCGCGCAAATAGATGATTTCCGACTGAGGATCGCTCACCGGATCGTTGTGCCACGGCGTCAAGCGGTTGGCCTGACTGTTGCCGCGCCAGGTGTAGCCCAGCCCGCTCTCGGTGACCATGGCGCCAAACCCGGGGTTAACCATGACGTTCGCCCAGGGCGCTGGAGTTTCGCGACCAGCCTCGAGGTAGATCGCGTACTCACGACCGTCCTTGGTAAATCCGCCGAGCTGGTTGAAGTACGCGAGTTCGAGAAACGGCAAGGGCCGAGACGGCTCCTCCGCAACATCGCACGCCGGAACAAACTTGGGAGGCGCAGGGCCCTCCGCTCCGGCGGCGAGTTGCTGGTGCAGGGGGCCGCGGCTGGTATTCAGCACCACGCTCGAAGCGCTCAGAATCAGGTTCCGATGCTCTTCGGGGATCGCGTTCCAGTCGCGCAGAAAAACACCGCCCGGGCAGTCAGTCCCGGCATCGGCGGAATGGGCCTGGACCTGGCGCAACAGGTGTTGGTACAAGGGCCGGTCGTAGCTGGGGGTCTCCTGGTTGAAAATGATCAAGTCGGCCCGGAACCCGCGGAGACGCCAATACGTATGAGCCAGCAGCAACTCGCGCACCAGCGGCAGCCCGCGGTCGTCCGTAACGATAACGGTCAGCATCGGCAAGTCGCCTGAGATCCCGTATCCCCACAGCGCCGACTGATCAAGCCGGTTTCGCGCCAGCCTTTCCCCGGCCGCTCGTAATCTGGCGTTGGGATAGAGCAGGTGGCCGGCAAGTTCCTGAAACCGGTGCCCGCCGGAGGGCCGGATGCCGAGGTAGCGGAACTCGAGCTGCGCGCGCGTCCAGGCCATCTCGAACGCACGCACCACTGATTCCGGGCGGCGGTATTTGCCGATCAGCGCGATCAGCGCCTCGCGCGATGAAGCAGCCAGCGTGAGGAACGTGAGCTCGATGCGTTCGCGTGGCTCGAGCGTGACGCGGGAGCGCAAGCTGAAGATAGGATCGAGCACCGCACCTACAGAGCCGGTAAGATCCCGCCGCAGCGCCGCCGGGTGCTCCGGTGTGTTGCCCCGGCCCAGAAACTCGGCGCGGTCCGTCTCGTACTGGATTCCTTCCCTAGCGCCGGACAGGATATGCGCGGCCCAAACCTGCGGGCCATCCGGCGATCGCGGCCGCCGCCGTGCGAGCAATACGCCATCGCCCAGATACTCCGTTTCCACAAACATCTTGGAAAAGGCCGGATGTGCTTTGTCGTCGGCATGCGGAGCCAGAGCCAGTTCCGCGTAACTGGTGAACTCCAGGCGCCGGCTGCGGAGAGAACGGTTGGTCACGGTAAGGCGCCGCAACTCCACGTCGTCTTCGACCGCCACGGTCACCTCCATGACGGTTTCAATGCCCGACACACGCCGGTGAAACTCGGCGCGATCCGAGGAAAAGCATGCCGTACTCGTGCCCTGCTGGCCGCCGAACGGCTGATAGGCGGCCGCCCAGGCCAGGTCGGAGCGCAAATCCCGAATGTACAGGAAGCTGCCCCACTGGTCGAGAGTCGCGTCCGAACGCCAGCGCGTCAGATCGAATTCGTTCCAACGGCTGTATCCGCCGCCGGAGTTCGTCATCATCAGCGCATAGCGTCCATTGCCCTGGAGGTGCACGCGAGGAACGGGAGTCTCTTCGCTCCAGGTGCGCTCGGCAGACTCTTGCGTCCTGATCGCCCGGGCAGGCGCAGGCCGCCGCAAGACATCCGCGCCATGCGGCCGCGTGACCGGAATGCGTTCGAACAAAAGCGATTCGATGGCGCGGACGCGAAGATCGCCATGGAAGCGCCGCTGCATGATGTCGCGGTGCAGCATGTTATCCATGGCCAGCAGACTCATGCCCTGGTGGTGAGCCATGTATGCGTAGATCACCACGCCGTGCTCGCCGTCCCGTTTTCTCCGGCGGCTGAAATCAATCGCCTCGTAGAAACCCATGGGACCGGCGAGACCGAGGCTTTCGAAACGCCTCAGATTGTCCAGCGCGGTAGCGGGATCGACCGCCAGCGCCAGCATGGTGGCGTACGGCGCGACTACGAGATCGTCTTCGAGGCCCGGAGTCAGCGCCAGTGCGGGCACTCCAAAAGCCCGATACTGATAGACCTTGTTTGCGTCGAGCGCGCTGTAGGCGGATTCGGAAGCGCCCCAGGGCAGTTTCTTCTCGCGCCCGTAGCCGATATGCTCGCGCACCGCTTCGCGGCAGGCGTAGTCAAGCAGCGAATTGGCGAACGTGCGGGTGAACAAGTGCGGCATCAGGTACTCGAACATCGTGCCGCTCCAGGACAACAAAACCTGCCGGCCGCCGGAATTCGTGCGCGGGCGGGCCAGGGCAAGCCAGTGCTCGATGGGCACATCGCCTTTCGCAATCGCGACCAGACTGGCCAGCCGGCATTCGCTGGCGAGCAGGTCGTAATGGCTCGTAAACTCGATCGGACCACCCACCGAGTAGCCGACGCCGAACAGCCCCCGGTTCACGTCGTACAAGAAACGCATGTTGATGCCGGCTGCAAAACGGCGTGCATTTTGGGCCAAGGCCTCGAAATTCTTCACGATTTGCGCCGCATTCGCTCTTGCGCCCGCATACTCGGCGGCGAGTTGATCGAGCCATGCCGATACCTCGGGTGGCAAGTCCGGCCCTCCGCGATGGGCCAAAACCGAATCGACGGCAGACACTCCGTTTACCAGAGTGAGAAGCGACGGTGCGGCGTGGAGCGCGCGCAGGCGCAGGTTGACCACGTCGTCTCCAAGCTGTTCGAGAAACGAATCCGGCGGGTAGGCGAGCGTCTCCATCCACCGCAGGTATCGATCGACTGTTTCCGTCCAGGAGGCGAGCTCGCGCGCCAGGTGCGATGCCCAATAAAACCGTTCGTCGCGCGGATCAAGCGGCCAGTGCCGCGTATCGCGCAACTGCTCGACAGGGCCGGAGGCCAACCGAAGCTGTCCGATTAACTGATGAGCCTCACCGCTACCGCGAAGAAGACCGGCCAGCGCCTGGATCGGAACGGTCATCGAAACATCTCGCGCGCAGGACTCGCGGAGCAACGAAAGCGTATCGGACAAGCCGCGAATCGACAAATGGCCGATGAGCGGGGCGCGGAGCGTATCCCTGCAACCTTGCTCGAGGACCCACAAGCTGGCGAGAAGATTCCCGCTATCCACGGTTGAGACATACCGCGGCGCCAGGGGCTCGAGCGTCCGGATGTCGTACCAGTTCAGGAGGTGCCCTTCGCACCGTTCCAGGCGTTCCAGCGTGGTCATCGTCTCGGAACAGCGCCGGCACAGGTCATCGGCCGTGAGGTATCCGAAATCACGAGCCGCGAGCGCCGAAGTGAGCCAAAACCCGATGTTCGTGGGTGAGGTCCGTTGGGCCACTTCGACGTGCAGGGCCAGTTGCGAGTTGTCCGGCGGCAGCCAGTTCGTGTCAGGGCCGACGAGGTCGTCAAAGTAGCGCCATGTCAGACGGGCACGCTGGCGCAGATAGAGCACGTCCTCGCTCCTGGGGAATTGGCCACCATGAAGCGGACCCGCGTGGCTCAACCAGCGCATCAGCGCCGGTGAGGCTGCCCACATGGCAACGAACGCGAACGTCGGAGCGAACGCGCCCTTCGCGTAGAGCGCGATCATCAGCAGCAGTGAGAGACCGCAGATCACCAACAGCTGCCGGAGGGTTGCGCCAAGATACCGGTGCGCGCGCTCTGCCGTGGCTTCAGCCGTCTCCCACTCGAGCAGATTGCGGCGGCTCACTTTACGGCGGTAAAGGGCGCGCGAGATCGCGTCAATGGACTGCCAGGCTTGATGCGGCAAGAAAGCAATCATCACCGCCGCCCGCACCAACTCGTCGGCCGCGCCCTGCCAGCCCTGCACCGAGCCCTGCATGCGCCGCGCCCACTGCTCGAGCAGTGGCGCGATGGCGGGAATTGCCACAGCGAGTCCAACCACAACGCTCCAGACGCCCGGCGCCGCCGAAATCAGCCATCCGAACAGAAGCAGCAGCAGGGAGGCGATGGGCACCAGGCTCCGCCGCAAGTTGTCGAAGATGCGCCAGCGGTTGATGATGGTAAGCGGATTCGGCTCGCTTCGGCCGCCGGGCGCGGGCACGAGGCCAAGAGTCCAGGGCGCGATCTGCCAGTCGCCGCGGATCCAGCGATGCTGCCGCTTGCTGTAGCTGACGTAAGTGAGCGGCAGGTTCTCAAACAGCTCGATATCGTTTGCCAGCCCCACGCCCGCGTGAGCGCCCTCTATCAGGTCGTGGCTCAGCAGCGACTCGGGCGGGAACCGGTTCTTCAGCGTGGTATGAAATGCCTGGAGATCGTAAATCGCTTTCCCGTGAAAAATAGCTTCTGAGAAGAGATCCTGCTGCGCGTCGGACACTGTTTCGGAATAAGGATCGGTGCCGGCGGTGTTCGCGAAGATGCGCGTGAAACGGGTGGCAGTGGCGCCCGGCAATGCGATGCTGATCCGTGGTTGGATGATCGCGTAGCCACGCCGCCGCGTCCGGGTTCGAGGATCAATCTCGACGCGGTTCAGCGGATGGGCTATCGTCTCGATCATTCGCCTCGCTGTAGTCGGCGGGAGTTGTGTATCCGCGTCAAGCGTGATGACGTATCGAATCGGCAGCGGCAGGCGTCCGACCCTCAAAATGTCTGGCGAGCCTTCTCCGCACAAGAAGGCGTTCAGGTCCTCGATCTTCCCCCGCTTTCGTTCCCGCGCTATCCAGCGTTGCTCGCTTTCGGACCACGTGCGCCCCCGATGGAACAGCAGGAACCGTTCACCGGGATAGCGTGCGTTGAGGCCGGCGATACCGTCGCACGCTGCTTGCAGCAATTCTGTGTCGCCGGGCATAGCCGGGGCCGTCGCATCGGTGAAATCCGCGAAGAGGCTGAAGAAAAGATTCGATTCCCGGTTGGCCAGGAAACGGACCTCGAGCTTTTCGACTTCCTGGCGCGCGACCTCCAGGCTCGACAGAATCATGGGCACGACCACAAGCGTGGCGTGCTCAGGCGGAATCTCCTCCCGGAAATCCATTTTGGGCAGCTTGTCCGGAGGCAGGAGCGAAATCACCAGCGCGTTGACGATCTGAACGGCGAGCTCGCTCAACGGAAACAAAGACAGCGCGCCAAGCACGATTAACATTGCATGCCCGCGCACACCTGCCTCAGATGCAATCAACAGCGAGAGCGCAGCAAAGCATGCGGTCAGTCCGATGATTCCGCCCAGGTACACCGCGGTCGCCCGCCGCCGCACGGCACGGATGAGGCGCGTCCGCAGCGTTGGACGCGCATTGGTTTCCGCTTCCAGTTGCGCAACGCCTTCGGCCATCAGGTAGTAGGCGACGTGCCGCATCTTGGGATCGGTGGCGCGTTCCGTCAGCATCACAGCCCGGCGCGCCACTTCGACCTCGCTGATCCCGCTGTAACGCGAGATCTGCTCCACGACGTGGCGGCACTGATCGCGAGTTGCGAAATCGCTGCGCGGGTAAATTCCGCCAGGGTCAGTGCGCAACTGCGCCTCCACCACGCTGATCGCTTCGAAGATCTTGGGGAAATCCAAGCGCGAGAGAGTCCGGAGGCTGCTGAACGCATTGGCGGTGGCGATCCGCTCGGCCGCTTCGCGGGCGTGCTCGCTTTGGACCAGATGGGAGAGCGGCGTCTTCAGGCGTTCCTCGATCCAGCACTGAGCCGGCGCGAGCGCGTTCTCCTGGTCCTGAAGTTGCTCTGCCAGGCAGATCGCAAAATACGGACCAGGAGAACGCGCTCGCGCCGGCTCAGTGCTGGATCGAAAACCGATCGTGCGCTCGAACACGTCCGCTCCCATGCGCGCACCGGCCGCCAGGCGGTTAGCCCAAAGATAGGCCGCCTCGCGCAATTGCTGCGACCGGCTCACGCGTACGGCGAGGCTTGTCAGCGCTTCGATCAACGCCATGCGCAAAAGCAGCGGGAAAATCCAAAGCTCGGCCATGGTCAGCGGCGCTACCGTCTGACACGCACGCAAACAGTCTGAGATGTTGCTTTGGTTGAGAGAGCAGTCGGTATGCGCCACCAGTTCCTGTGCCAGCTCGAGCACGTGCGCATAGCCGTGTCCGGAAGCGAACCCCGGCATGATTCGCGGATAGTCGCGCGGCAAATTACGGCGAATCTCGGCGATATGCGTGTGGACGAGATAAGCGTTTTCGAGGAGCCATTCAGCAGCGGCGGTCAGCGCATGATCCAATCGCGCCGCTTCCGCCAGGTCGCGGCAGGCGGCTTCGAGCGTCACCTCGTGATCCCGCAGGCGGGAGAGGATCCGCAGCCGTTGTTTGCCTGTCTTGCCTCGCCGTTCGGCGTACTTTCGGGCAAAGTCTTCCAGGCGGCCGGGCCCCGGGGGCTCGGTCTGCGTTTCAATGGTCTGCGGGATCGTCGAGTCCTCGCGCAGCACGAAGACCGCCGGCGAGCCGGCACCGCGCAGCAGTTCGACGATGGCGTGCACCTTTTCCGGCGCGGCTTCGGCCATCACCAGGTATTCGCCATCCAGGCGAAGCGCGGAGTAGCGCCGGCTGAACTCCCGTGCGGCCGGGACGGCGGTGCCGTCCGGGCGGAACAGACACACGCGCCCCCACGACGGTGTACGAACCGCTTCGTAAGCTTTCTCGGGATTCCCCTCTTCCGCAGGGTAAAAGCCGAGAACCGCGCGGACTGATCTATTTTTCATGCGGCGCTCGGTTTAAGTCCTTACCTCGCCCGGCCGCGCGCCGCGAGGGTGAACAGGCCGGCGAGGAACAGGAGTGTAAACACGAGACTAGCCATTCTCGCCGAAGCCGCTGCCGGATCTCCGACGAACATGCTGACGGCGCCGAGAATGACCATCAATCCGAACAAAATCATCCATCCAAGCACTGTGTGGAACTCCTTAAAAAACTTGATGGCATAGCCCGTCAAAGGAACTTACCAGGAAAACCGAAAGATCACGTCGAAGCCAACCGGCTCTCAAAACATCGATCTTCCGCACCTTTCCAGGCAAGCCGAATACCAGCACGCAATTTGAATGCTTTCAGATGCTTGCAAGGGCAGCGGAACAGGCGGTCGGCAATTTTGCCAAGAAGCCTAGGCAGAAAGTTCGGATGCACTTAGCATCTTACCTTAGCCGCGCTTGGACCTTTGCTCTGCTAGCCATCGTTAGCCCTGGAAGCCGCGAGCCGCGCCGCAGGGAATCGGCTTACGCTGCTTCAAGTTACACGGCATGGGCGGATTTCGCCGAAATGCCCGCCCCGAGCAGTGGTCTAATTTTCGGGAGGAAAAATATGAGGACTGCTCTGAAGTTTAGTGTGGCTCTCGTGGCCGTGTTGGCCGGATGTACCAACAAGACGAATGAACCCACTGCGAGCCGGTCTCCGGGAACGAGTTCCTCCGCCCCTTCCGGAAAGGAAGAGTCGAAGCGAGACAGAGCTCTTGTGCGATTCGTGCAGGCGATCCCGGACAGCAACCGGATGGACCTGTTTTTCGGAGATAACAAGGTATTCTCAAACGTAAGCTACAAGGAGGTCACGCCGTACATCGAGGTGCCGGCAGAACGCCACGAATTCAAGCTCCAAACGAGCGGCGAGACACAGGCGCAACCGCGAGCCACCAACAATGAAGGTCTAACAGCCGGCGGACGTTACACTATCGTCGCCTTGAAAAAGGACAACGGTGAGCTGAACCTCCTTCCGGTCAACGACGATCTGGCGGCGCCCTCCGCGGGCAAAGCGAAGGTCCGTTTCATCAACGCTGCGACCGGACTCGGAAAGGTCGACGTGGCAAGCCCTTCCGAAAAGATGTTCAGCGGAGTCGAGCCTGAATCCTCGACCAGTTACAAGGAAGTCGCGCCGCTACGGGGACCGCTTGAGGTCCGCAATGATAAGAAGGTGGCCACCTTGCGTATCCGCAACGTCGATTTAGAGCCGGACAAGATGTACACCATCGTCCTGCTGGGCGGGTCCGGGAAGCCCCTCGAGGCGGTGCCCGTGATGGACGAACTCACACCGGCTACCGGCGACTGAAATCCTTCATTGAGTTACACGGCTGCCAGTGTATTACTGCGTCGCGAAACGTGAGTAAGGCGTGTGGGAATCGATTGTCTGGCTGACAGCCTCGCAACGCGCAACGGCCTTTGATTTTGCCAGCGTATCGAGAAAATCTTCTTCTCTGCCGTCAGCGATTTCGTATTCCCACACCCTGGAGCTGGCCGAGCCGGTATTCGTCCCCAGGAGCCTAACTTCCTTGACAATGCCAATTTCGAACTGAAGGTTCTTACTCTTGGCACGGTTCCTAAAGACCACGCGGTATATCATGCGTCGAGACCTCGTCCCGTTGGAAACACAAGAAGCATAACACGCCGGAAGGACCGGCGCAGGAATCTCGCTACATTGCAGAAGAAGCGACTTCAGCGTGGGTCAGCCCGATTCGCTTGACAAAGGCCGGAAACTTCGATGCAGCTCTCAACGGGCTCAGCCGAGGATCAACTGTCAGGTAGACCAGCCAGGGCTCTTTTTCCCGCAAAGACTCCTGCAAACACGTCAACGCTTCGGCTCGATTGCCCAATCCCGTTTGTATCAATGCCAGATCGAAGTTCGAAATCCAGGTTCCACGCTCCCGTTTCGCCTGCAGCGCCGTGAGCAACTCTTGCGCCTTGTCACGCTGCCCGGCGGCGCCGTACGCGTAGCCCAATGTCGAGGTGACTTGTGTTCCTTCATAGCTTCCAACCGGAAGCCGTCTCAGGAGGTTGATGGCCGCGCCGTGCCGTCCCGAAACCGCGAGCACGGCTCCTCGCAGCCATGGCAACCAGGTCGGTGAAGCGCCCGCGGGCGCAAGGTCCTTGGTGACATGCAGCGCAGCGTCGTACTGCTCGGAGAAGTAGGCGGCCAGCGCTTTGGCTTCCTCGAGAGAGTTTGAAGGACCCAGTTCGCACGCGCGGGCAATCTCCTCATTCGCCGCCGAGAGACGTCCCATCGGAATCAGCCAGGCGATCGCGCGCCATAAGTGCCCAAAGCCCGAGTAGGGGTCCGTCTCCAAAGCTTTTACCAGGTGAGCCTCCGCATCTTCCCAATGCCACTCGAAGAACACTCGCTCCAGGGCCAGTACAATGTGCGCTTTCGACGACATTTCATCGATTTGAAGAGCGGTCTGGGCCGCGGCCCTCGCAAGAGGCCACACCTCCCGAGGTCTGCGAAAGCCCATTAGTGCCTGGAACGCGTAAACGTTGGCGAGTCCGATGTAAGCCAGCGGCCAACTGGAATCGGCTGCGATAGCTTCGTTGAAATGCGCGATGCTCTCCCCAAGCGCCTCGTCCGTAAGCTTTGCGGCCAGAAACCTGCCGCAGGAGTACGCGGCGCGCGCCCTGACTTTGTTTTCGTTTTCTGTGCGAAGCTGATCACGCCGCCGGAAGCAGGGAACATACCTGCCTTTCGGAAAATCGATCAGCAGCGGATCTTGATTTCCGCCGTCACGATAATACTCCTTGAGCTTGAGGCGCAGGCGGCTTGCGAGGACACGGACTAACGAGTCGCTTCGAGGGTCGTAGGAATCGGGCTTGTTGAGCACCTCGGTCCCGATGAGGTACTCTTTGAGGCTCTCCGCGTTCCCCTGCAGCGTTTGGCTCACCGTGAACCGGAGCAGGTTGCGCAGCCGCCTGGAACGTGCGAACTGCTCACTGCCCAAAATTCGCTCAACCTGAGCTTCAATGGCTTCTGTAGAAAGCTCTTCGGACATAAGTTGTGTCACTGTAACGTTACATCCATTCTGATCTGGAAAACGCACTCAGCCGAGTCCGCATCGGTTAGATTGCTCTGGCGGCTTTATGTAACATTCTTCTTTTTAAGTGTGCGAACGGGCGTGGCGCCCGGCTCCCGCCACGTTCGTCCTTGGTTCAGGACTGAGGCCGATGTCCTCAGCCCCGGTTTCCTCCAAGACTCTGTTCGCCCTCTCCTGACAACGGGAATCCTCCGTGTGAACGGAAAGCAGGATTCCGCCTCTTTGGACTGTGGTTTCGTAACGCCTGGCTTCCTGCTCCGGAATACCCAGCCCCATCAAAGCGCCCGCGATGCTGGCGACGGCTCCCGCCGTCCTTGCATAACCCAACCGTCCCATCATGGGTCCGGCGGCGATGAAGGGGCCCAACCCGGGAATCGGAAGCACGCCGATTCCGCCCAGCCATCCGAGTACTCCCCAGGATGCGGCATCGGGAATCGTTCCGGCGACAGCGCCCTCGGAAGCGAATCCCGGCATTGCCGCATTCTCCGGAAACAGAACTGAAATCTCCGTGCTTTTGAATCCTTCCGCCTTCAGTTCTTCGACGGCGTTCTCCACCTGGCGTCGCGTACCGTAAATTCCAAAGACCGCCATATTCATTTCAAGCCTCTCAGATGCGGCCGAGCAATACCAGAATCAGTACGATCAAAAGCACTGCTCCGAGTGTACCGCTGGGATAATATCCCCAGCCTCTGCTGTAGGGCCATGCGGGAAGCGCGCCCAGCAAAAGAACGACGACGAGGATGATCAGCAGCATCGAGATCACAGTACACCTCCTCTGCGCGATGGCTGGCTCGTTATTTCGGCAATCGGCAACTCGGGTGACCGCAACCGCACCTGGCTTCGGCCGCACTACCTTTTCCTTCGCAATAGCTGCTGCAGTATTTGCTGTTCTCAGCCGCGGTGCAATTGCAACCCGGATGCGCGCATTTCTTTGCTTCAGCCATCCCGAATCAATCTCCTGATGTTATAGACGCAAGTTGAAGACCGCAACTTTCAGGAGACTTTCCAAAGCGGCGCCAATGCGGCGCGAAAACGGCCAGTGCAGTCCGTGATCGAAGATTCTGCGCGCAAGTGTAAAACT
>QHXU01000154.1:16174-23544 GCA_003223065.1 Acidobacteriota bacterium
CCACACGTTGACGCGAAACCCCCGAAGAATCAGGCTGAAGCGCAAGTCTGGCCTTCGATGTGCACCACCCAGGAGCGTGGGCACTTCAGGAGATTCTCGAAAGGAGCACCGAGACCCGATATGACCGGAGAAGAATACGGACAAGCGTACAAACGCGGCTTTGATCTGACGATTCGCTTTTTGCTCTCACGGGGCGCCCCGGGAGATCGTGCAAGAGAAGTCGCCCAGGCCGCCTGGGCAAGAGGATGGGAGCGGCTGAACCAGCTTCGAGATAAGAATCTGATTTTCACATGGGTCAATACAATCGCACTAAACATGTATCGAAGCGTTCTTCGCAGCGAACCTGCCTACCATGCTCTTCCTGAACTCGTGACGAAAGCAGGGATCAACCTTGCGGCCATCGACGTTGCGCGGATCCTCAAGATCTGCCGCCCATGCGATCGCATGCTCCTAGAGCAGCAGATGCAAGGGGCAACCACAGAAGAACTGGCGCGGAAGCAAGGTGTCACGGAAACCGCTATCCGAATCAGGCTTCTGAGAGCTCGCCGCGCGGCGCGCTCGCGAGTAGAAAAGCGCTCGACGCGATCCGCGGAAGCCAATCATTCATTCGCCGCAAAATGCGACGCCGCCTGAGTTGCGTGCATTCATCGCGGCAAGAGGAGGATTCTCATGCCTGGAAGGAAACATGTTCGCGGCGTGGGCTAAAAAGAGCAACGCATGTATGAGCACATCAAGAAAAAGAGCAAACGCCGCTACGGCAAGCGAGCAAAAGAAGTGGCGGCTCGCACGGTATTAAAACACCACAAGGGAGCTGGCCACAAGAAGGGCCGATAAGGCTCGTCAGCCACGTGAAGCACGGCGCGCGCGCGAAGGTCTAGAACCCCTCGCGTGCGCAGCCGGCTTTTTCGCGGCCGCACTCTGGCTCAAGCTTTTCTGCAAAGCCTGCATCAAGTCGATCACCGGGGCCTTCCTCCTCTTCGGCTCTCCTTCGATGCGTTTGCCGGCGGATTTGGCTTCGACCAGCTCGAGCAAATGTTTGCGGTATTCGTCCTGATACCGGTCCGGCTGGAATGGAGCCGCCAGTTTCTTGATCAATTGTTCGGCGAGCTCGATTTCCTGGGGCTTCAGCTTGACCTGATCGGTCGCGCCATACCCCTGGACCGCACGAACTTCGTTGGGATAATACATGGTGTGCAGCGTCAAGCCGTGTTCGCGCGGCCGGATCACAACAATGTATTCGCGTCTATGCATTCCGACCTTCGCCAGCGCGGCGTAGCCCGATTTCTCCATCGTGCCGAGCAGCAGCTGGTAGGCTTTCTTGCCGGCCTCCTCCGGAAGCGCGTAATAGGAGGATTCGTAATATAAGGGATCGATGTCGCGGATCTTGACGAACTCACTGATCTCCATCGTATCGGTCGACGGAGGGGCGATTTTCTTCACTTCTTCGTCAGTGATCTGGACAAACTGTCCCTTTTCCACCTCGTAGCCTTTGACCAGCTCGGAGCGTTCCACCACGCGCTCGCACGTCGGGCAGTATAGCTGTTGCTTGATTCGCGTATTGCAAACTGCGTGGACCTGATGAAAGGCCACGTGTTCCGAGCGAGCGGCGGTGAACAACCGGATCGGAATCGAAATTAATCCGAATGTGATATAGCCTTTCCAGACCGTCGACGCCATCCTGCCCGTGAGACTCCCGAGGCGCAGCCGTTATTTCAGGAAGCAGCCGGCGCCCCGAAAAAGATGTGATCCGGCAGTAAAACCGCTTGGTATAATTGATTTTACAGGTATCGGATTTCTCGCAGGTTCTCCCTGCAACAAGCAAATGTCTGTTCCGTCGCATCGGCTCAACCTTAGTTTCGGGTTCGCGTTTGAGGATCTGTACGGCCGCGAGGGCTTGGTGCGTCTGGACTCCACGTTCGCCGAACACCTCAAATCGTACGATACAGGGCTATTCAATCGATTGATGGCAGCGCGCTCAAATCCGGGCGCCCTTTCTCGAAAAGAGCAATCGGAGCTGATCCTGGAGCTGGGGCCGCCGCTCGAGGATTTCATCGCACAGCTATTCGGGATTTCGGCGGAAGCAGGCGCGCTCCACTCCCGACATGACGCGCTGGCTCCCCTATATGCATTGAAGCGGAAATTTGTCCAGAAGAAGGCGATCAGCGGAGTTACCAGGGAACAGGCGAGCGCCATCAATGGACCCGCAATCGCGGCCGAACTCGAAGCGCTTTTCGGTGAGCCTCTGACCGAGGCGAGCTTCGTCGAACACGTTTCGCACTGGATGGAAGCGGAACAAGAGCACGCATCACAGCTCCAGCTCGCGGCGCGATACGCGGCCTGGGCCGCTCTGTCCCCCGCCGGCATGGCGAAACATCATCACGGTGTTCTGTTCCGGGTCCCGCACAAGCTGGAAATGACACATATGATCCCCGTGGAGACGGTGAAGGTGGATGGCGTTGAGCGCCTGGCACTGCCGCAGGATCAGTGGCGTCATCGCGAAGGCTTCAAGCTTACTGATGCAGGCATGGATTTGAGCTCGGCGCTGGATCAAGCTCACTACTGCATCAAATGTCACAACCAGGGCAAGGATAGCTGTTCCACCGGCCTGAAAGAGAAAAACGGCTCGTTCAAGCTGAGCGTCTTCGGCGTCACGCTGGCCGGATGCCCGCTCGAAGAGAAGATCTCCGAGATGAACGTCATGAAGCAGCGCGGTAACACGATCGCCGCGCTCGCGATCGTTACCATCGACAATCCGATGGCCGCGGGCACGGGCCATCGCATCTGCAATGACTGCATGAAATCCTGCATCTTCCAGAAGCAGGATCCGGTGGACATTCCGCAGGTGGAAACACGCACCCTGAAAGACGTTCTGGAACTGCCGTGGGGGTTCGAGATCTACAGCCTCCTGACGCGCTGGAATCCGCTGGATTTCCTCCGGCCGGTGCCGCGCCCGGCGTCCGGATACAAAGTGCTTGTGGTCGGGCTCGGCCCCGCAGGGTTCACACTGGCCCACCACCTGATGAACGATGGTCACGTGGTCGCGGGAGTCGATGGCTTGAAGATCGAGCCTTTGCCCCCGGATATTTCGGGCGTGACCGCGAACGGAGAGCGTACCAGCTTCCGTCCGATTCGCGATGTGAATGAGTTGTACGAATCGCTCGACGACCGCGTGATGGCCGGCTTCGGCGGTGTTGCCGAGTACGGCATTACCGTCCGCTGGAACAAGAACTTCCTGAAAATCATCCGGCTGTTGCTCGAGCGCCGCCCGGAATTCGCGATGTTCGGGGGCGTGAGATTCGGCGGCACTCTTACCATCGATAGCGCCTTCGAGATGGGTATCGATCACGTGGCCCTGTGCGCGGGTGCGGGCCGGCCCACCGTGATTCCGATGAAGAACGGCCTGGCGCGCGGCGTGCGTCAGGCATCGGATTTCTTGATGGCTTTGCAGTTGACCGGCGCTGCAAAAACGAACTCAGTAGCCAATCTGCAGATCCGGATGCCGATCGTGGTGATCGGCGGCGGCCTGACGGCCATCGATACCGCTACCGAATCCATGGCCTACTACGTGGTTCAAGTAGAGAAATTCCTCGAGCGCTATGAAACTCTGGTGGCCGAAAAAGGCGAGAGCGAAATCCGCTCAAGCTGGAGCGCGGAAGAAGCTGAGACCGCGGACGAGTTCATCTCCCACGCTCGGGCGATTCGCGCCGAAAAGGAGAAAGCGGCCGCCGAAGGCCGCGGCGCGAATCTGATCGAGTTGCTCAATAGCTGGGGCGGCGTAAGCATTGCGTATCGCCGCCGCCTGATTGATTCGCCGAGCTACACGCTGAATCATGAGGAGGTCGCCAAGGCGCTCGAGGAAGGCATTCGCTTCGCGGAATCTTTAACGCCCCAAGAGGTTGAAGTGGACAGCTACGGTCACGCGGCCGCGCTGCGGCTTACGTCTCCTTCGGGAGAATCCGTGCGACTGCCCGCCAAAGCGATTCTGGTGGCCGCCGGAACTCAACCGAATACTGTGCTAGGGCGCGAAGATCCGGGCAATGTTTTTCTCGACGGCCGGTGGTTCCAGGCGGTAGATGAAAACGGCCAACCGGTGAAGCCGGAACGCGTTGCGAAGCCGGCGGCGCCTCGTGTACTCATGTCCATTCGCAAGGACGGCCGCGGGATCAGCTTTTTCGGGGATCTGCATCCCTCGTTCGCGGGCAACGTCGTAAAAGCAATGGCCAGCGCCAAACAGGGTTATCCGGTCGTGTCGCGCCTGCTTGCCCGCAAGGCTCCCGCGGAGCCGAAACCCGTGGAGCTATTGAGAAGGCTGAACGGCGAATTGCGCGCGGTGGTGCATGACGTGATTCGATTGACGCCGACCATCGTCGAGGTGGTGGTGAAAGCGCCAATGGCGGCACGCGCGTTCAAGCCGGGACAATTCTACCGGCTCCAGAATTACGAAACCCTGGCCACGCGAGTCAACGGCACCAAGCTCGCCATGGAGGGCCTCGCGCTGACGGGCGCGTCGGTGGACCGCAAGGAAGGGCTGCTCTCCACCATTGTGCTTGAGATGGGCGGTTCGTCCGATTTATGTACGTTGCTCAAGCCCGGCGAACCGGTGATCCTCATGGGCCCGACCGGGACTCCCACGGAAACGCCAGAGCAGGAAACGGTCTTGCTGGTAGGAGGCGGCCTGGGCAACGCCGTTCTTTTCTCGATCGGCCAGCAGCTTCGCGCCCGCGGATCGCGCACCATCTATTTTGCGGGTTACAAGAAGATCATCGACCGCTACAAGGTGGAAGAGATCGAGAAAGCCGCGGACATCGCCGTATGGTGCTGCGATGAGGCGCCAGGTTTCACGCCTGGCCGCGTCCAGGACAAGGCCTTCGTCGGAAACATTGTAGAAGCGATGGCCGCCTACGGACGCGGCGATCTGGACGAACCGGAAATCCCTCTCAATTCGGTAGACCGTCTGGTGGTCATCGGGTCCGATGCCATGATGGGTGCCGTGGCTCGCGCACGCCACACAGTTTTGGCTCCGTATCTCAAACCCAATCACAAAGCGATCGGAAGCATCAACTCGCCAATGCAGTGCATGATGAAAGAGATCTGCGCGCAATGCCTCCAGCTTCACAAGGACCCGCTCACCGGAGAAGAGACCGTGGTATTCTCCTGCTTTAATCAGGACCAATCTCTCGATCACGTGGATTGGAACACTCTCCGCACGCGCCTCTCTCAGAACGGCATCCAGGAGAAGCTGACGAAGCAATGGATCGACCGCTGCCTGCGTCAAATCGGCGCGCGGGAAGAACTGGTGATTTCGGGAAACTAGGTAATACGAATTGGGTGCTTGGGAGCTTCCCAGGAGGAGACAATTCATGCACGCCGCGCGAATCGGCCTAGCCATTTCAGCGTTCACCGCCTGTTTCATCCAGGCCCAAACTAATCCGCTCTGGCATGAGCAGAAAATCAAGAACTACCTCCCGCACATGACCTGGCCCGAGGTGCAGGATTTGTTATCCCGGACGGACATGGTCATCATTCCAGTCGCTTCAATTGAGGAGCACGGCCCGCAGCTGCCCATCGGGACAGATTATCTGGCCGGCCAGGAACGCGCGAAATTGATCGCACAAAAGACAGATGTGCTGGTAGCGCCCATTCTCCTCCCGGGAATCTCGCCCTATCACATGGAATTTCCCGGCACGATTACCTTATCACACGATACTGTCCAACGCGTGTATTTTGAAGCCGCGCAGAGTCTGATCCGGCATGGATTCCGGCGCTTCTTGATTCTGAACAGTCACGGTGGAAACCAGGTGGTATCCCGCTATGTGGCGGACCGCATCAATCAGGAGACGCCCGCCGTCGCGGTCGAGCTGAACGAAGCGGTGGCGCCGCTGCTGACGCGAGCGCGCCCGCGCCAAACGCAATTCGACCGTCATGCCGGTGTTGGTGAGACTTCGAGCGGCTTATATCTTTTTCCAAATCTCGTTGACATGACCAAGGCGGGCAAGAACGATTTAACCTTGCCGGATCATTTGAATAAGATTCTGCCCCAAGTGGTCGAAGGGGATCCTACCGCCACCGAAATATTCCTCGCCGAGGGTTTGAAGCCAAAAGAAACAAGGAAACACACATCCACTCGCGAGATGACAAAAACAGGCGTCTGGAGCGAAAGGGATACGCGCGAGGCGTCCGCCGACCGCGGCCGAGACGAAACCGAGAGTTTTGTAGCAGCCGCGGTGCGCTTTATCGAACGCTGGAAGCTCTTGAAACCGCTCGAACCGTTGGCCACGCGGCTTGGCCAGTAGGGGAAACTAGCTTTTTTCTTGCTTTCTCCGCTGCGCCCAGTATTTTTTCATCTTTTCACTCTGCGCCTTCCGCTGCGCGGCTGTCCGGCCTCGTCTCTTTCTCTTTGGTGGCATTTCGGCAACAACATCCAACGAATTCTTCGGCGGACGTCCGCGACGCCTGGCGGGTCCTTCGAGCGCCTCAATGGCTCGATTCAGCCTGTCGCGTTCCGCAATTAGAAGAGCAACGATCTGTGCTGTTGGCATAGAACAGTGATACTATCATTCCGCGGAGTCCAGCAGCAAGTATCAATTAGTTATTAGCGCCGATGACCGTGGCACCGTACGGCGTGGGATACGAGTAATAATACCGACACGAATATGGACAGTGATATGGATACACGTGTGGATAAGTATGACGAAACTTAATGCCGTCTCGGCGGATCCAACACGCGCCCGGGTAACGCAGACGTCGGATTGCTCTGGTCCACTACTGCCTGGCCGTTCACGAATACGTAGTCGACGCCTTCGCTGTATTGATGGGGCCGTGGAAAAGTGGACCGGTCGCGAATCCTCGCCAGATCCAGCACCGCGAGATCGGCATAGTAGCCCTCACGAATCAGCCCGCGATCCTGTACTCGAAGAATCTGGGCCGGAAGGGACGTGCTCGCGCGAATCGCGTTCTCGACTGAGAGCACTTTGCGCTCGATCGCGTAGCGCCGGATTTTTCTCGGGTAGCTTCCGTAGAAGCGCGAATGCACGCTGGGCCCGTCCTCGGGCAGAGCGATGCCGGCGTCGGTAGAGGTCGCCACCCATGGCTGGGCGGCGAACGCTTCAACGTCAACTTCCGACATAGAGAAACTTCGGATACGAACGCCGCCGGGGCGGTCCGGGTAGCCTTCGAGCTGCATTGCGATGGCCGCGTCCACCGGCGAGGTCCGCCTGTTTCTGGCGAATTCAGCCAGACTCTTGCCGACATATTGTTGATTGGGATAATCCAAGATCAGAATATTTTCGGCACCGCCACGCAGTTCGAGTTCATGGCTGATATCCAGCTTCACATTCTCGACTGATTTGGGGTCCTTCAAAGTCTGCTGA
>QHXU01000154.1:23574-27876 GCA_003223065.1 Acidobacteriota bacterium
TAATCCTTCCGGACAGCGGCCCGAGCGGACGACTCGCTCAGACCGAGCGCCCAGCGCGGCACCAGAACCAGCCCTCCGTCACTGCCGCTTGTGTCATACGGATATTCGTCACCCCAGATATCGACACCACGAGCGCGCGCTCGATTAACCATCTCGATCAGAATGCGGCTGCCGCCCCAATACCGTTCGCCGCGGCTCTTCAGATGCGTCGCGACTACACGGGCTCCGCTGCGCTCGCCGATCTCGATCACCTCCCACATCGAATCGAGCACGTTGGGCTTCGCCGGAGAATCCTGGCTGGGTTTCCACCACATCGGCGCATCCCCTGAGCTGCGTTCGTGCTCTGTGTAGAAGCCGTTGTAGGGAACCACTTCCTTGACTACTTCGACGACCTCATCGGTGGTGCTCCAAATCGCGGGGACGTACTCCAGGCCCGCCGATAATCCCCACGCGCCATCCTCCAGGGCCTGTTTCACCAAAGCGCGCATCTTTTGAATTTCGTCGGGACGCGCCGGGCGCTTGTAATCGGATCCCATCACTTGAGCTCGGATGGTGTTGAATCCCGCGAGAAGAATCGCGTTTGGACCGATCCCGAGCTTCTTCAGCGCCTCCTTTTGGGCGCGAATCGACTCGGGAGCGGAGCCGTCGGGATTGCAAACTACAGTTGTGATGCCCTGCGTGACCAATGACGCTGCGGCCCTGCGTTTTGCGTCCGGATCGCGGAGACCGCGCCTGTCGCCGTTCCTGTCGTCCGCATGAGAATGAATATCGATGAAGCCGGGGACGATGGTTTTCGCATGTGCGTCGATGGTGCGCTTGGCAGACGCGTTGCCCAGCGATCCGACGGCCGCGATTCTGTCTCCGCGGACCGCCACGTCGGCCCGCACCGGCGGGTTGCCGGTGCCATCCATGATCTCGCCGCCAGTGATCAGCAGATCGTATTGCGGCGCCTGAGCCGTTAAGACAAGGGTGGATACCAGCGCCAGAACTATGACCGGCTTCATCCGTGATACACCAGCGCGTTGAAGAAAAGTTTGAAGTTCTGATAGCTCTGCCCGCGATACTGCGGCCGCATACCGAACATAATGATGCGCCCGCCGCCCATTGGGACATCGAGCAGCGCAGCTTTCCCGGTAAGATATTTCTCGCCCAGCAGCCATCCCGAGGCGAGAACGCCCTTTGCGGGATAACGTGCCACCACTTGCGATTCGGGCGCCTCCCAAGTCGGGCTCTGCTCACTCCAAAGCGTGATCTCGCCGGGCATCCCGTAGGCGAGTGCGCTCTTTGTATCGAGCGTCACGCTCAGCAGCGATCCGGGCGAGTAGAAGTCCCTAGTCTCCACCGCGCGCAGCACGTTTCGCGCGTTCACACCGAGGTCCTGCGTAGCATAATCCGATGCATGATTGAAGAGAATCAGCGTGCCGCCCTGCTCGACGAACTCCTTCAGCGCCGTGGCGCCCTTGTCGCCAAGCCCTCCGCAATACTCGGGCGGCATTGAACCTGCGCGGTGGCCTTGCACGATGGTCTGCCGCGCCTGGTCCGGGATAACAATCACGTCGAAACGCTGCTTCAGCCCCCCGCCCTGAATTTCGCCGTTGACCAGGCTTGTAAAACCGAAACCGAAGTCTTCGAGCAGCCACCGCGTCCAGCCCTCATCCATGCTCGGAACAAAACTCTTGTACAAGCCGATGCGCGGCGGCGGAATGGTCTTGCGCCCGTTGGCCGCGGCTTTGAAGAAATCGCCGCTAGCCGTGTCGCGATAGACTGGACGCCCCGCCTTCCAGATCTTAGTGACCTCTTTCCATGAATAGACGTCGGACGCCGCCAGCGCGCCGGCTGGCATCGGATGGTTCAGCTCAAAAGAGAACTGCGTGGCCGGCTTCAGCGACGCCTCGAACTTTTGATCGATGGTCCCCACATCGACGCCCATCTGCAAGGGCAGCGTCTGTGCGGTCACGTCGTAGGGCCGCTTCGGCGGACCTCCGGGATACAAGCGCAGGTCCGGATAGTTCTGACGCTCGAGCAGCGTCTTGGCCCAGCCCGAAAACGGCTGCTGCATGCGGATCACGTAGCTGCCCGCCGCGTACTGCTTGCCGCCGGCGGTGAAGGTGTCCGAAGAGCGGTCGATCTCGATATCGCCGAAGGCGAGCGTCTCGAGCATTTTCCTCGCCGCGCCCGGATCGTGCTGGGCCGCGGGAACCACAAAGGCGTAGGGCGAGGCACGTTCCACACCGTGCTTGTTGATTTCGTAGAAGTAGCGCAGCATATCTGAACGGCGTACCGCCGCCTGATACAGCAGCGATTCCCAGGCGATCGACTGGTAATCGATGATGTCGCGCAGATGCCACTCTCCGGCCATCCACGGAACCAGGTAGTTCCAGCTCCTCTGGCGCGGGTTGTAGCCAAGCGCGTTATCGCTGATCTGCTCGGGCGTGATGGTGATCGGCGTGGCAAGTTTCGCGCTTGCCGATTCGGTCAGGATGCGCGCGCCGCCGTGATAGGCCTGGTACTGCCGCGCAGGCGACCAAAAGTCGTACATGGCATTCATGGCGATGCCGGTCTTGCCCGCGGCCGCGAGATCCACGGCCATGCCCGTCCCAATCATGTTGCAGATGCTGGCAAGAATCGGGTCGATGTTGGGGTCCACCGGGTCCATCCATGGTGGAACGAAAATCCGCGCGGTGTTTGGGCCCATCTGGTGCACGTCATAGACGATCTGCGGATGCCAGATGTTCTCGATCGACGCTGTGTTCCGCGTCTCCGGCTGCGTAAAGATGTACCAGTCGCGATTGTCATCGTGCCCGACGTACTTGTGATACAGCTCAGGCGGCGCCGTTCCATCCCATGACGTACCGCGCGTCTTCCGATACCAGCGGGTCACGATGTCCACGCCGTCCGGGTTCTGCGACGGCTCGAGCAGCAGAATCGCGTTGTCGAGAATCGTCTTGAACTTCGGGTTATTGTCTTCGGTGAGGAGACGATAAGCGAACTCGACCGCGGTGTGCGTGGAGGCTACCTCTGTCGCGTGAATCGAGCAGGTGATCATCACGATCACCTTGCCTTCGTTCACCAAGCGCGCGGCGTCGGCCGGGGGAGTCCGGCGCGGATCGGCGAGACGCCTTTGAATATCGAGATAATGATCGAGATTCTTAATATTGGCGGGCGAGGAGATCGTAACCGCGATCTGCGGGCGTCCTTCAGCTGTCTTGCCAAGTTCTTTAAAGCGGATGCGGTCGCTCGATTTTTCGAGCGCCTGAAAATACGTTACGACCCGGTCCCAGTCGAGAAGCTCGTTGTCGACGCCGATCTTGTGCCCGAAGTGGCTGGCCGGAGTCGGGACCGCGGCCACTGCCGGAACGAGGAGAAGCAGTAATACGATATGCAATCTGGTGATCATGGCAGTGTTCACAGCCTATCAGCGAAGCGTCACCGGCTCGACACGCTGGACTGCGCTTGCGTCCTGACGATTCCCTTACCGTCTTGAAAGACGATGTGCGTCCCCATGGGCCGGGATAGCTTCGCCACTCGTTCGATAATCGTGCTCGCCAACTCTCCGCCTGCCGGCAGCGGACGTCCGCGGTGCGTCCTGCTCTCGCGGAAACCCAGCGTGATCGGGAAAAGATCGATCTCCTGCAGTTCGCGTTTGCTGTTGAATACAGCTTCCGCCACCACGCTCTCCCAAATCCTCTGGTCAGCCGGAAAGCTGCGGGTATCGTTCGCGGACCGGGCATCGAAGAAATCCGCCGGCGTCGCGTTTAACGGGAGGCCGTACTGATCGTAGTTCTCCTGCGGCTGGAAGCGGATCGTTTCATTTTCGAAAATGAAGTTCGCCAGGCTGTAGAAGATCGGTTTGCCCTTGTAGATCTCGATCGCGCGCAACACATGCGGTCCGTGGCCCACAAACAGGTCGGCTCCAGCGTCTATCATGGCGTGCGCGAACGTCACCAGAAATTCGGCAGGGATTTCGCGATCGCCTGGCGCGCCCTCGTGGGCATGAATCGACACCATCACCCAGTCCGCTTGCCGGCGTGCATCCCGCACCTCCGCCGCGATCTCCTTCAAGTCCTTCGGATCCGGTTCCGTCGCAATGCCCGGCTTGTCGCCGGATCGGAATGTCGCGCCAAGGAACCTCAGTTCGTTCCGCGCATTCGATTCGCCTGGCGGACCCGCGCCTCCCCCCGAGCGCGCCAGCGCGCGAAGCGCGGCGAGCGTCGGCGGCTCAACAGTGTACGTCGTCTTGAACCGGAGTGGGTTCAACCCCGGGCGCCCCTTCATATCCGCGCGCTGCTCTCCGGCGGGACT
>QHXU01000456.1:0-3108 GCA_003223065.1 Acidobacteriota bacterium
AGGAGCCAAAACGTGAGAAGGGCCGCGATCCTTTTGCTGCTGACCAGTGGAGCGGTGACGGCACAACGCTCCAAGCCAGCATTCGACCCGGAAACCAAGGAAGGACTCCTGATCCAGTATATCCAGCAGGAAAAGGATCCTGGCGAGAAGCTCGGTTACATGGAGCAGTTCGCGGTGCAATATCCTGCCCATCCCGCCATCGCCTGGGTCTACGATCAGCTTCAGCCCGCGTACTTGCAGGTGAAGGACTACGATCAGGCCATGCGCATCGGCGCGCTGCGGCTCGCTCTGGAGCCGGATAATCTGGAGGCGGCCAAGATTTCGTTACGCGCGGCCGAGGCCAAGCAAAGTCTGGAAGACCTGACGAAATGGGCGGACCGCACGTGGCAGGCCGCTGCCAAGATCGCGGCGACGCCCGACGCCAAGCAAATCCAGATTTTTTATCTGGCAGCGAAGGAGACCACCGACTTAAAGGCGCGCCTGAGATTGCTTGAGACGCTCGAAGAGCGGGATCCAACGAGCCCTTATGCGGCCAACCTTCCCAATGACTTTCTTCAGATCTATCGCCAGACGGGAAGTTGGGATAAGGCGCTGGCGCTGGCCGAAAAGACCCTGCAGTCACATCCGAACAACGTCGACATGCTGATGGCCGTTGCGGAATACCACTCCCGCAAGGGCGACAACCGCGAGAAGGTGATGGGGTACACAAACAGGGTCATCCAAGTGCTCGCGGATAAAGCCCGGCCCGCGGAACTGAGCGAAGACGAATGGACGAAGCGAAAGTCCCAGGTGCTGGCGGCGGCGAATTACATGGGAGGAGTCGCCAGCAGCCAGCGAAAGCAATTCGAGCGCGCCGACGCGATGCTCCGCGCGGCACTGCCGCAGCTCAAAGAGAACGAGGAGATTGAAGCCACGGCTCTCTATCATCTAGGGTTCGCCAACTATAAACTGGCAGAGCGAGGCGCAGAAAACCGGGCGCAGGACGCGCTGAAGTACATGCGGCTGTGCGGCGAGCTGAAGAGCGCTTACCAGGAGCAGGCGATAAAGAACGTCGGCGCGATCCGGGCCGAGTATAACCTGCAATAGGCAGCCGCGGCCAACTTCCATTCGATCTCCCTGTTCCTGGTTGCGAGCGTTCAGCGGCGCTGCGTATTATTGGGCACGGAGGTTCGTGGTCTATGGCAAATGCACGAACGCGTGCTCTCTCGCTTGCCGTCTGCCTCGCATGCCGGGCGGCGGCTCCAGCAGGCGCCCAGGAGAGACACAATCAGGCGGAAGCTCTGCCTCCGGCTCCAAAGGACGTCAAGCCAGGCAGTATCACGTATGACGACATCCCATACCCATATCCAGTGGCGTACCTCCCGCTGAGGGTCTACGGACAGGACGTGCGGATGGCGTACATGGACGTGCCGCCCGCGGGCCAGCAGAACGGCCGCACCGTGGTCCTGTTCCACGGGATGAACTTTGGGGGCTTTTACTTTAGCGGGCCCATTGACGTCCTTCGGAAGGAAGGATTCCGCGTGGTGGTGCCGGATCAGATCGGCTTCGGCCGGTCGTCCAAGCCGATCATCCCGTATAACTTCCACGACATGGCGCTGAACACGCGCAAGCTGCTCGAGTCGCTCGGCATCGCCAAGGTGGCGATCGTTGGACACTCGATGGGCGGAATGCTCACGGCGCGGTTCGCCGCTTCGTATCCGGACATCACAGAGCGCGCGGTGATCTACGATCCCATCGGATTGACGGATCCGCGTTTCGACCGGCCGTGGCGTTCCGCGGAAGACGCGTACAAAGCGACGATGGCGCAGAGCCACGACCAGGCGTACCAGGCGTTTTACGCCAACATCCGGCGCTACTTCCCCGCGCCCGGAGCCTGGAAGCCGGAATACGAGCAGTACGCTCGCATTCTGTACGCGCCGACGCTTAGCGGAGACTGGCCGCGGCTCGCCATGGTTCGCGCGATCTATCAGCAGATCACATACCTGGATCCGGTGGTCTACGATTGGCCGCACATCAAAGTGAAGACGCTGGTCTTGGGAGGGGAGCTGGATGGACAGAATTTTCCGGCGCTGGCGAAGCACATCGCCGACACGATACCAGGCGCCGAGCTGGTGCTGATCCCGAATGTGGGTCACGTCCCGCATCTTGAATCACCCGATATTTTTTATAGGGAGTTGTTGAAGTTCTTGAAGGCGGATGCGGCGCCGTCGACCAAGTCGGGGGATGGCCCCAGGCGGTAGCGACACCATTAAAGTAGCGGCGAACTGAGCGCCCGGCTGCTGCTCTTCGCGGAGCCGAAAGGTTTTAGTGACCGCCGCCGGCGCCGGGCGATTCGTCCGCTTTTAGCGGAAAGTGGGCGCCTTCCGGGATCGGGACCAGCATCTGTTCCTTGCGATAAATAAGCGTGGAGGTGTTGTAGCTGGCGATCTCGAAACCGTGGCCGTGCGTTATGGCATCGGTCGGGCAGGCCTCGACGCAGTAGCCGCAGAAGATGCAGCGGTTGTAATCGATGTTGTAAACCTTGGCGTAGCGCTCGCCCCCGCTGATACGCAGCGCGTCGGTGTTCTCGGCGGCCTCGATGTAAATACAATCAGCGGGGCAGGCGGCGGCGCACAGAAAACAGGCGACGCACTTTTCCAGGCCGTTTTCATCGCGCTGCAGCTGATGGACACCGCGGTAGCGCTCCTGGAATTTTGGCGGTGCTTCGGGATAATCCTCGGTGAGCGTCGGACGCATCATCTCCTTGAACGTCACGCTCATGCCTTTGGCAATCGCAGCCGCGCCGTCGAACACTTCTGAGATTTTCGCCATGCTTAATTTCAGGGTAACGCAGCTTCCGCCGGAAGCTCAATTCTTGGAGCTTCAACCAGCTTTCCATTCCGGGACGTTGTCCCCGGGACCGAACGGATGAACGCCCGCGCGCCGGCCAATGGCCTCGAGGTCGCCCTTGACGAAGCCGTCGGAAGCGAGCGAGATCGTGTGATCCGGTTCCACCAGAAATAGTGAGGGCACGCGCGTAATCCTGAATGCATTGCTTGCCGGATAGTGTTGTTCCTCGCGGTCCAGAAGTGTGGACATCGTCAAGCCGTATGTGTCGCGGAAGCGGCT
>QHXU01000456.1:3149-5982 GCA_003223065.1 Acidobacteriota bacterium
AGCCTTTCGAGAGGCGCTCCAGGTATGGCAACGCCAATTGGCAGACCGGACAACTGACCTTGTAAAACACCAGCAGGGCGGCTCCGCGCGCGAGAATATCGGAGAGCGTTTGTTTCGAGCCTGAGAGATCTTCGAGAGCAAAGTCCGGAGCGTTTGTTCCAGCGGTAAGCGTTCCCTTCATCTAGTCTCAGGGTACAACGCGCCTGTGCTCCAATGGAGTCGCGATCGATATGCAGAATACGCGCGGCGCGCCTTTGTTTTTGGTCTGCCTGTTCGCGATTGTCCTGGGGTCGCGGCTTTGCCACAGCGGCATTCTGTGGGCGGATGAAGACTATCACCAGGCGGCTGCGATCCAGTTGCTATACGGTAAGGCTCTGTACCGGGATGTGTGGTATGACAAGCCTCCGCTGAGCGCGGTGTTCTATCTGCTGTTCAACGCGCGCGGAGGATGGGTGCTGAGGCTGGCAGGCGCGCTGTTCGTCACGGGTGTCTGCGCGCTGGCATTTCGCTTCGCCTCCGAGCTTTGGACGCGGCGCGAGGGAGTTCTTGCGGCGGGCCTGCTGGCGTTCTTTCTGATTTTTTACCTGCCCGGCGCAATCATTCCGCTGGAGCCTGACACGCTCATGATCGCGCCGCATCTGGCGGCGGTGTACCTGGCGTGGCGCCGGAAGCCTTTTGCCGCGGGCATGGCATCCGGCTTGGCGTTCCTGATCAACACGAAAGGATTGTTTGTTCTCGCGTCGTGCCTGCTGTTCGGATTCGTCCGGCCGGCGTCGCTTGTTGCGGGGTTCCTGGCGCCAAACCTGATTTTTCTGGGATGGCTAGCATGGCAAGGCGCGCTCGCCGACTATTGTCAGCAGGTCTGGAAGTGGGGGATTCTTTATGCCGGTACGAGTTCGTTCGGCGCGGGCCGGGTGCTGGGCTGGATGGGGTTTCACGCCGCGCTGGTGGCGGGCGCGGCCTGGTGCTGGTGGAAAGACCGGGCGCCGGAGCGGGTCCGTCTGGTTCTCTGGGCGGCCATCTCGTTCCTTGCAGCCGTGCCGGGCGGGCAGTTCTTTCCGCGTTATTTCAACCAATTGCTGCCGGCTCTGGTGATATCCGCGGCGCGCGGCATCTCGTTGATTGGATTTCGCCCTGCGGTGGCGCAGGCGGCGCTGGCGATCGCGCTTGCGGTTCCGGTGATTCGCTTCGGGCCGCGCTATTTCGTGCTGGCCAAAGAGCGCATCACAGGAGCTCCCCACCAATGGAAGGACATTGAGATGGATCAGGATAGCCGGGCGGTGGCACTCATGATCCGCGGCCTCGCGCGGAAGGGTGACACCATTTTCATCTGGGGATATCGGCCTAACATCGTCGCCTATACGCGGCTTCCGATCGCATCGCGTTTCTGGGACTCGCAGCCTCTTACCGGCGTTCCGGCCGACCGCCATCTTTCCGACGCGCGGCCCGTAGCGGAAGAATGGGCGCGAGCCAATCGGGCGGAACTGATCCGCACGAGTCCGACATTCCTGGTGGACGGACTCAGCAGCTACAATCCGGGGCTGGATATTCACAAGTACGCCGACTTGAAGCCGTGGCTTGCGAAATATTCCGTTGCGGGGCGAACCCGCACGACGGTGATTTACCGGCTGCGTTCGGACTAGAGGTCCTTCTCCTGGTCCTGAACGAAGCTGAGGATATCGAAGCGCCGGATTTCGCGGTTCGGGAAAAAGCTGTTGACCGCCTCCTGTTCGTCGGAGAAAACCTCGAAGATGGTGTGGAGCTTGGTCAGCAGCAATAGCTCAATATTGCGCTTGTTGAGATTAACCAACTTCAGGGCGCCACCCGCTTTCTTCAGCGTGGTGAAACAAATCACCATGCTCCCGAGGCCGGTGGAATCGATATAATCGACGTGCTTCATATCCAGAATGACTTTCAAGTGGCCGCCGGCGACAACCTGATTGACTTTTTCGCGCATGCGGCTGGACTCGCCTACGGTAAGACGGCCCTCCAGAGCGAGGATGACAACGCCCTCGCGTTCACTTTCGACGATTTCAAAGCTCATGATTTGTTATGGAATTGTCTTAGTGTATCGAAGCGGCGCGCGGCTCCGGCGGGGCGGGCTCGGGCGCTTCCTCGCCGGACGGCAGCAGCACGGTGAAGCGGCTGCCTTCGCCTACGGTGCTCGCCACTTCGATGCGCCCGCCGTGCACCTCGGCGATCCACGCGACGAAGCTCAGGCCGAGTCCGAGGCCGTAGATCGGATTGGTCTGCGCGTTGCGCACGCGGTAGAAGCGGTCGAAGATGTGCGGCAGATTTTCGGCCGGAATCCCCACGCCGGTGTCTTCGACCACCAGCCGCGCCCAACCCGCCTCCTCCGCGGGGCCGACGCGCACGCAGACGGATCCGCCTTTCGGTGTGTATTTCAGGGCGTTAGAAAGAAGGTTCGAGAGCAGGCGCTCGAGCTGCGTGCGATCAGCCGGAACCACGGCGTGCGGCTCAAGCGCGGCGGTTAGCGTGACGCCCTTCTCCTCGGCAGGAATCTGGAACTGGTCGACGACATCGACGGCGAATTCGGCGAGATCGAGCGGCGCCTTCTGCAACACGATCTGCCCGGACTCGGCCTGGGAAAGCAGGAGCAGCGCGCGCACTATGCTCGATAGCTTCTCCACATCCTCCAGCGCGTTGAGCATGGCCTCCCGGTATTGCTCGGGCGTCTCGGCAGTAAACAGCGCCACTTCGAGCTGGCCGCGGATGGCCGTGAGGGGCGTGCGCAACTCGTGCGAGACGTCGGTGGAAAAACGCCGGATCTGTTCGAACGACTGGTTGAGCCGCTCGGTCATGCGGTTGAAGC
>QHXU01000155.1 GCA_003223065.1 Acidobacteriota bacterium
AGCGGGTTGTGAGCTACAGCATGCGCGAGCCTCGTTGGGAGCCAACTTGCGAATGTAAGTATGACGAAGCCCGCGACGAAATGAATCGGGAAGACTGCCCGTTCCACTGCGACCAGATCGACGACGTACCCGAGGTCGAAGCACAGCCGGTCCAACGCAAGCTCCCGGTGATCGTCGACAAGATCGATGAGGCGGCGGCATAATCTCTTCGCTTCGCATGGATCCAGGCGGACGTGGGGGCGTTCCCCAAGAAGCTTCCTTAGCACGAACGCACTCCTTCGTCTACCGGCCGGCGGTCGAGGCGATCCGCGAATTCGAGGTGCAGACCACTCTACAGCGCCGACCTCGCCCGCAACTCCGGCTTGTTCGCAGACGTGGTTTCCAAGTCCGGCACCAACGAGGTGCACGGTAGAGTCTTCGAATTCCTCCGCAAGTCCGCCATAGACGCACGGAGCTTCTTTCAACGCCAAAGGCGCGTCCGCCGTTCCCCAATTAACCCCTTCGGGTCCTCGGTTGGGCGGGCAGCTATGGCTGCCAAAGATTCGCAGCGGAACAAGACCTTCTTCTTCGTGGACTTACGAAGGATATCGTCAGCCGGAAGTGGTTTAGTGTTTCAGGTCTCAAGACGCTGGCGTGATTTGAGAGATACAGGAGCTCAGAAATCGTGCCGCCGCGTTCCGTTGTGCGCGTTCTTTTGAAGAGCCTTAGCGTATGGCCGACCATTCACTTCCCATGTTGTCGTCGGTGATTAGCCGCCTACCTTTCCAGTGCTGCCGCAGGCTGTCGCCCAACTCCATACTCATGTCCTCAGCGGGCCCAGGACCGTCCAGCGTGTCGACCAACGACAATACCTCATTGAGCCGTCTGCGCTGCTCCGCGTCGCTAAGGTCAAAAACAACTTTGCCTTCGACCTTGTAGCTCGAAAGCTGCTCCTCCCAGCGCTGTTTATCCACGTGTATAGGGCTGTCGCTCACCGCCAGAAAATTCCACACGCGAAGCGAGTACGGGAAAACAGTCGCGCCTGTCAGCAGCGCTTCGCCGGACGAAGTGGTGTTGTAATACAGCATGCCACCGCCATTCAAATGGCGGCGCGCAAGGGCAAGGAACTCCATTGACAGCAGATTCGAGATGTGTGCCCGCCAATGGTAGGTTGTGTTCATCACAATCAGATCGAACTTCTTGTGCGGGTTCCGAACCAGCCAGCGCCTGCCATCGTCGATCTCGATTTGAACCTTCGGATTCCGCAGAATGCCGGCGACCGCTGGATACCGTTCGATCAGCCTGAGATATCCGGGGTTGATCTCGACGATAGTTAATTGTTCGACACCGGCGCAGTTGGCGATGACCTGAGCCCATGAGCCCGAGGAAAGCCCGATCATGAGCACCTCGGATGGTTTAGGATGAACACCCACTATCGCGAATGCGCGGAAAATGCCGTTTGTATCATGAACCAGGTCCGTATTGAACCGCCCGTCGTATACGCCCCCGCCGTACACCGTCCCGTCGCGAGAAACCCCCACGACGCCGCTCCGCGTCTCAACGAGATGGCGGAAGGCCAGCGATGGCGAAAACTCTCGTTTATAGAGCAGCTTTTCATAGAAGTTAGCGAAGAGTCGAGGCGAGACGAGCCCAACGAGCATAGCCGCGGCCAATCCGAAGGCCGTAAACCGCCTGGTGCGACCAGTGCTGAGCGGAAGGAGCAACACCGCTGAAACAGCGGCCAGCGCGAGCAGAAACAAAGAAATGCTTTGCACCGGCCAGTGGTCCATCAACACGAAACCCACGATGTAGCTGCCGGACGCCGACCCAATAATGTTTGCAACATACCTCTGGCTTAATCTATTCCCGGTTTGGTCGGTCGGACTGATCGCGGCGTGCGATAAGAGTGGAAATGCCGCACCCAGTAACGCTGCACTGACGAAAACAAACGGAAACGTCATATTGAACGGAACGTATCGGACCGCTTCAGCTAGAACCGGGCCGATCAGAAAGCCAGCCACGCCCGCCCAAATGACCAGGCTTCCCAGAATCCCACGCACGCGGTCTGAATCGTCGCGTAACTTTTCGCGGCAAAGGTCGCGAACAATCAGAGAACCGCAGGCGATTCCTCCCAGATAAAATCCCAATAAGAGTGCGAAGCACGGAGCGGTCCCGCCCGACACGAATGAGTAAAGCCTGTACCAGACAATTTCGTAAGCCAGAGAGATGAATCCGGCGACGGCCGACAGAATCAACGCGATGCGGAACGAAAGGGCGTGAATCGCCTTCGATTTATCGACGGGTGTTCCAAGCGCACTAAGCTGGGCGCGATCAGAGGAACCCAAGGCGGCGTGCCGGCGCGTTGACCTGTGAATCAGCAGGACCGAGCAGCCCACGATTATGTTCAGAGCCGCCGCCATCCGTACCGATCCTGATTCGCCGAGCAGGCGCATCGTCACGGAAGCTGCAATAATGCAGGCCGTCGCTGATCCGAATGTGTTTGCCGCGTAGATCGCGCCCACGGATTCACCGACGTTCTGCGTCACGCGAACCAGGTAAGTCACCAGAAGCGGCAGCGTGGCGCCCATCAGCAGCGTCGGAACCAACAGCATGGACATCGTGATCAGTCCGGTCTTGGGCGCCGAGGCTCCCGCCGAAACTAGAGCGACGCGATGAAATAGGGAAAGCGAAAAAACGCCAAAAAGTCCAATCCCGATTTCGATCGCCCCAAACACCGGTAACAACGGCAGGCGTTCCAGTTTCGAGAGTCTGCCGCCTGCGAGGCTTCCGAAACCGAGCCCCAGCATGAACGCCGTTACGATGACCGTAACTGATTCAATGTTGACGCCGTAAAAGGTAAAGAGCGTGCGCTGCCAGACGATCTGATAAATCAGGGCGGGGAATCCCGACAGAAAAAAGAGAGCGTAATAAGGAGAGGTTGAGCTTCGTAGGATGTCTCGAACCCGGATCCCGCGGTCCGTCGCAGTAATCATCAGAAGAGTTTAACATGCTCGCAATAAATTCCTTCAACGATTTACGCTGAGTGGCGCCACACGATGATCTTTCCCGGCGATTACAAAAACGCAACGAAATCACCGCACTGATACAGCCTGCAACACGCAGATCGCCTACGAATTGTGGATCTCAACCCATGCGGTCACCTCGGCATCTGCAAAGCATCTTCAGAAAGATCGAGATCCACCGCCGGGCAAGCCTGGAGCCATTTATGCAGTGCGGAACTGAGCAGTCAATGGGGAAAGGAGTTAGTTGTGAGCTACAGCATGCGCGAACCTCGTTGGGAGCCAACTTGCGAAATGCAAGTATGACGAGGTCCGCGACGAAATGGATAGGGAAGACTGCCCGTTCCACTGCGACCAGATCGACGACGTCCCCGAGGTTGAAGCACAGCCGGTCCACCGCAAGCTCCCAATGATTGAGATCGGCGTTGGCTGTCCTCTTCGAACTGCCAGAGGTACCGGGTAGGTGAAGGTTAGCGTGGATACTGTCTTACTGGAGCATGCGCGGTAAGCGGCGGCCTGCTGCGAATGCTTGGGGTTTCACGCCACGCGGACCTGCGTGTGACTACGTTCAGGCAAGGGATCAGTTGAAAGTGCCGGACGTTCGCCGTCCCACTCCACAGCCGAGTTCCACAGCGCTTGCCCTGATCAGCAGATCCGATAGCGGCGTTCTCGTCTGAGGATGTCGGCCAGGCGTATAATGATCGCCAAGAAAGCGAGAGTTGTAACGAAGATTTCGATGTTGGGGGTAATTCATGCGACAAACCACGCAAGTTTTTTGCATTGTCACTTGGTTTGCGGAGTTGGCTTGTCTGCCGGGCATTTCGTACGGTCAAGGTTTGACTGGCCAGGTTTCGGGGACGGTCGTGGATCAGAGCAGCGCCGCTGTGACCAACGCGAGCCTGACTCTCACGAACAGTGCCACGGGTCAATCTCGTGTAACCAAAACGAATGCGGACGGCTACTTCGTGTTCCCAGAACTGCTGCCCGCTATTTACGCTCTGGCGGCCGAAGCAGCCGGTTTCAAGAAATATGAACAAAGTGAGATTTCCGTGACCGCGACCGAGCGTGTCACGCTCTCGATCGGACTTCAGGTGGGGACGCTTACGGAGACCGTCTCGGTCAGCGGGCAGGCCGCCACCATTCAGACGGAGAGCTCGGAGCGCTCCGGTCTGATTACCACGCGGGAAATGCAGGAGTTGCCGCTGAAGGGCCGCAGTTATATGGGCACGGCGAAGTTCCTGCCGGGGATCGTCGATACCGCCAACCGCGAGTCTCCAGGCTGGAACGATCTGGTCGGCATCAACATCAACGGCACTCGCGCGGGCACGATCGACCTCAACCTGGACGGAATCACCAGCCTGGACACCGGCTCCATGACCGGACCTTATCTGGCGCCGAGTATCGACGCGGTCGCGGAAGTCAAGGTGCTCCTCGGTAATTACCAGGCCGAGTACGGCCGATCCTCCGGGGGCACCATCAATACCGTCACCAAAAGCGGTACGCGCGATTTTCATGGCGGCGCGTATTACTACTTCCGCAACGATGCTATGAACGCCAATGAGTTTTTCAACAATCGCAACGGCATCAAGAAGCCTCGTTACCGGTTCAATAATCCCGGGTATTTTCTGGGCGGTCCGGTGCTGATTCCGGGAACTGACTTCAACAAAAATCGGGATAAGTTATTCTTCTTCTGGTCGCAGGACTTCCTGCCCCTAACGATTCCCTCGAACCTCTCCACGTATACCTTCCCGACATCGCTCGAACGTGGAGGCGATTTTTCCCGATCCTTCGATCAGAACGGCGCGTTGATTGTAGTAAAGGATCCGAACAACGGCGCTCCATTTCCGGGCAACGTCATTCCCGCTAACCGGATCGACTCGAACGGGCAGAAGCTACTCAACCTGCTGCCACTGCCGAATACCCTTGGGCCAGGAGGCACGTATAACTGGATCGGACAAAGCATCAACAACCAGCCGCGGCGCGACTCCGTGTTGCGTCTGGACTTCATCGCGACCCAGAATACAATTTTTTATGTGCGCCTGATTCAGGATTACCAGGCTTCCGAGGGCGGATTCGGCCTGCTCGCCGGCCTCGGCAGTTCGAATAGCTGGCCGCAGTTGCCGATCAGCTACCAGATCCACAGTGCAGGATTGGTCTCGACGCTGATTCACACATTCAGCCCGACGAAGATCAACGAACTGACGTTCGGCGTCAACCGCGCCAAGCAGACCGTCAATGCGCTCACGCAGCAGGCGCTCGATAACAACAGCCGCAACAAGCTCGGGTTGAGTTTGCCCCAGTTCTATCCCCAGGCGAATCCGTTCGGTCTGATTCCGAACGCCACTTTCGGAGGCGTGGTGAACGGCACCGGACTGGGAATCGAGGGCCGCTTCCCGTTTTTTGGGACAAACAACATCTGGGACTACTCGGACAACTTCTCCTGGACGCACGGCGATCATAACATGAAGTTCGGGCTCTTCCTGGAGCGCGGCACCCGCAACGCGGCGCGGTCAACCTCGTTCAACGGCACCTTCAATTTCGATCGTGACGCGAACAATCCTCTGGATTCGGGCTACGCCTACGGCAACGCCATACTCGGCGTAGTGGATGCGTATACGGAGTCCAACGGACACCCGAACGCGCACGCCCGTTACATTAACCTGGAGTGGTATTTACAGGATACGTGGAAGATCAGTAAGCGCGTGACGATCGACGCGGGCTTGCGCTTCTACTTCATTCAGCCGACCCTAAGCGCGCACGACACGCTCGGGGCCTTCGACACGGCGGCGTACGATCGGAGCAAACAACCGCCGCTGATTGAGCCGTATATCGATCCGGCGACCAACACGCGCGTCGGTCGCGACCCTTCTACCGGCGCGATTGTGCCGGCCGTCAAGATTGGCACGTTCTCATCCAGCGCGGGCACGCCGTATCAGGGTGTGACGCTCTACCATGAGAGCATCATGAACGCACCGGCAATTCATCCTGCGCCGCGTTTGGGCATGGCTTGGGACGTTTTCGGCAACGGCAAGACCGCGCTGCGGACCGGATTTGGCATGTTCTATGACCGGTTCAATGACGACCAGATCCTGCAACTGGTGCAGACTCCGCCGCTGGTACTGACCGCGACGGCAAACTACACCACCATACGGAACCTTCTGGCAACCCCACTGAGCCTCAGCCCCACCGGTGCGACTGCCGTGCAGCGGAATTTCGCCCCGCCGGTGGTGTATAACTGGAGCTTCGGTATCCAGCAAAATATCGGCTTCGGCACTGTGTTGGACGTCGCCTATCTCGGCAACGTGCAGAAGCACCTACTCAACACGCGCAACCTCAACGCGGTGCCGTACGGCACCAACTTCCTGCCCTCCAGCATCGATCCGACCTTGTCCGGAAATCGTCCGCTGCCGGCGAATTTTTTGCGTCCGCGCATCGGCTGGACCGATATCAATTACCTCGAGTTTGGCGGATTCGCCAACTACAACTCACTGCAGACACAGCTCACGAAGCGATTCTCCAAGAGCTTCACTTACCATCTGACTTATACGTGGTCGAAGGCCCTGGACTTAGTGGATGGCATCGGTGGTACGGTAAATCCGGTGCTCAACTATCGCATGCGAAATTATGGCCCGGCCGGATTCGACCGGACTCAGATCTTCACCCTGACCTACACTTACAACCTGCCGAACGCGAGTAAGGCATGGAACAATCGGGTTACGAGGGTGGCGCTTGACGGCTGGGAGGTGTCCGGCGTCACGAACTTCCAGACCGGTGCGCCGCTGGGTCTCGGTTATAGCCTGACTTACTCGGCCGACCTGACAGGCGGTACTGGCAATGGTCTCGATAGCAGATCCGTGCTCGTACAGGACCCGCATCCAAGATCGGCGAGCACCTGGTTCAACGTGAATGCCGTGAAACCACCAACGGCTGCCTACTCCGTGAACGGTATCGGTAACGCGTCTAAGGCTCCAATCTATGGACCGGGCTTGAACAACTGGGATATTTCGCTGTTCAAGAATTTCCGCCTTGGGTCCAACGAGGCGCGGCGTATTCAGTTCCGGTTTGAGACGTACAACACGTTCAACCACGCGCAGTTCAGCGGTGTGGATACGGGCGCGCGCTTTGACGCCAACAACAACCAGGTGAATACGAACTACGGCAACTTCACCTCCACGGCGCTGGCGCGGCGGCTAGTGTTGGGGCTGAAGTTTTACTTCTGACGGGAGGTGGCGCGCGCTTACGCCGGCGATTCCACGTTCGAAGCGTGACTGCTGCATGGCGAGATTTAGCGGTCGGACCACGCGCAAACCGGAGATGGACGACGACGGTCGACGACTGGCGAACCAGTTTCTGGTTTGCCGACCACACGCGAAGTATCGGTAAAACAACTGCACGTTACCGTAGAGGGATCCGACTCAAACTTCCCAGAACCGGTCTTCCAGACCGTAAGAGTGCCGCACGTCGCCGGCGCTGTAAGGTAGTGAGCGGTAGAACACAATCACGTTTCAGATTATCTGACATCGTCAGCTTCGCGGTGACAACGTTCGGCAAGCCTCCAATAGAGAGCGTAGGCATCAGCACCGACGACGTTGTCTCGTGTTTGCATCCTGCCTATTTTATTAGAGTAGGGGGCGCAGACATCGCTGCCCGCGCGACGGTGATAGGTGAAAATACGACTAGAAGCCCAGACGTAAGCCGAAGCGCAACTCTCGCGATCGGCCGATTGCATCCGCGGCCGACTGCGTGGAGGTGATCCTCCCGAAGCTCGTGCTGTTGGCATTGCCGTTCGGGTTAGCGAAGTGCGGCGTATTGCTCAAATTGAACGACTCCGCCCGAAACTGCAACTGGAACCTCTCGGTCAGTTTGAAGGTGCGGAACAGGCTTAAGTCGGTGTTGACCACACCGGGTCCGCGCATGGTGTTCCGGCCTACATTACCGAACCGTGCCCCCGTGGGCCGCGCAAATGCGCTGGTGTCGAACCATGTGCCATCGTCACCGACCTTGCCCAGCGTATCGACCGTAGCCTTGACTTGGTCCGGGGTTTGTGCGTTGCCCGGCATGTTCAGCGCAGCCCCGGAGGCGCTAAGCGTAAACTGCCGTCCCTGGTAGGCGCTGAATAGGCCGTTGAACTGCCAGTCGCCCAGCACCGCCTTGGGCACGCCGCTGGTAGCCCACTTCTTACCGCTGCCGAAGGGGACTTCATACACATAGCCTAGCTGGAACATGTGGGGGATGTTGTTCGCCGCCGAGGCTTTATTACGATAGAACACGCTCGGCGCGTTCCAACTAAAGGTCGTCCAGTCGCCGTAGTTGGCCATGTCGATGGCGTGGGAGTAGGTGTAGGCGCCCTTGAGGAAGAGGCCGCCCGCGACGCGGCGATTGATGGTGGCTTGCAGGGAGTGGTAGGTGCTGTGGGTGCGTCCGTCAAACTCGCGGGTGGTCACGGTGCGGCCGAATTTGGCAAACAGCGGGCGACCATTATTGCCGCTACCGGGCGTTTGCGAAGCATTAATGTCCAGGAAGGCGAAGCCATTGACGGATGCTGTCCCGACGTATCCCACTGATGTTACGAAGTCGGCCGGCAGCTTGCGCTCGATGATGAAGTTCCACGACTGGATGTAGCCCCGATGCAACTGCCGGTTGGCCACCGGGTAGCCCATGTCGTTTGACAATGGCAACGTAATCCTCCCTTTGCTGATATCCGGGCAGCAGATCGGTGGAATACCGACGCCGGGGCCCAGGGGTTGGCTCGGAACGCCGGCCGCCACGTAATTGGGGTCAGTCGTGACCGGTTCATAGCCGTTGATGCCGTCAAAGACCGCAACAATCGTCAGGGGATACCAGCCACGCAACGCTTGCGCGCCCCAGGGGTGGGAGTGATAAGTGATACCGTAGCCGCTTCGTATGACCGTCGAGTTGGAGACCTGGTAGGCGAAGCCAACGCGTGGCGCAAAGAGCGTCTTACTATAGCCCACTCCGGCGTCTCGAGGGATGCCGCCCCGGCCACCGACGAGGACTTCGTTGGTTGTGGGATCGTACGACTCGATGCCCATGCCGGCGGAACGCGTCCGCGTGGGGTAAAGTTCCCATCGTAAACCGAGGCTCAGAGTCAGCTTGGAGGTAGCGCGCCAGCGGTCGCGAACGTAGAGAGCGAATACGTTCTCAAGACTGTTCATTTTAATGAACTGGCTGCTCTTGCCTGAGTGCGTGGGCGTGCCCAGCAGAAAGCCCGCGAAGCCATTCCAGCCGTTTTCAAACGATGGAGTGCCTCCCTGGAATCCGACGCTTGATCCGATCATCGAGGGGTTCAATGCCGTAACGCGTTACCGAAACTGAATGCGCCGCGCGGGCCATCACCCAGTTCCGGCTGCCAGTGGTTCATGAGATGGTGCAGAAAATCGAAGCCAAACCGGATCTCGTGAGAGCCCTTCATCCAGCTTGCATTGGTATTGAAAGTATAAGATTGGTCGTTGCGAGCTAAGGGGTTCCATCCCTCCGTATTGCCAAGGGTTGAATAGTCAGAGCCGGGGCTAAACGCTGGCAGGCCGCTTTCCAAGGGGTCGGGGCCGTTTGTCCCGGGAATCCCCAGCGTGTCTCTTCCGAAGTTCGTTCCGAGGTCCGGGGACTTCACGTTCTGGCCAAAGCGGGTCCAGCCGAGCGTCCCGTCAATCAGGAAGCTGGGCGAGACGGTGTAGGTTTGCCCAATACCGGCTGTCTGCACCAGCGTGTGGCCGTCACCGACGCCGCCGTCGCATAAGCATCCGCCCCCGGCCTTGCCCAGGCCGAAGTCACCGTGAACCAGCGCGTCCATTACGCTGTATTTGACCCAGACCTGGTGCTTCAGACCCCGGTTCCAATTGATTTTGGCGTCAAGGTTGTTGCGGTTCAAGCGCTGCGTGCCGCTGTTGTAGAAGTTGTTGACGTCCCCCGACAGGTTGGAATGGGGAACCAACGCCAGCAGCTTTATCATGGCTGGGTTCAGCCGCGAAATTGGAATCACATTGAGCCGCCCATTGCTCGAAAACACAGACCGGCCTGTGCCATCCATATTGCCGGTGTAGGGATCGAAGATCATACCCTGGCGAAGTTGGGTGATGCCACCCTCCGTGGTCGGCACCATAATCGCGCCGCCCTTAGCATCCGAGATCGTTGCTCCGAGTTTTCTGCTGAAATCCCCGGTGCGGAAATCATCCGCCGGGACGGAGAATAGCGAAGAGCGGCCTAC
>QHXU01000156.1 GCA_003223065.1 Acidobacteriota bacterium
CGATGTGGGGCTCTCCGAAGGTTTGCTGCTGCACGATCCATACGAACCGATGGGATTGCCGCCCGATGAACCGTCCTGATCTATTCCAGCGGAACAGTCGCCGTCGTTTCCTACTCCACTGTGGAGACAATCCCACGCTCAGAGACTGATCCGACTCGACGATCGCGTGCATGCGCGCTAATTCCTGTGTTAGTTCACAATCCCACTCTGGAGTCTGGCAAGTTGACTCCGTGCAGCCAACGTGCAGCCACGCCAGCGGTCGGCGTTGCCTCTTGCTGCCAGATCGGGCGAAACGCCCGTTGTGGAATCTATGGCTTACCTACAGTTGCCTCACTAAGTCTTGTGTTATCAGAGGGAAGCGCTCGTAAGTGATTGATATTTCTTGCTTGGGGTGCAAGAGGTCCCGGGTTCAAATCCCGGCGGCCCGACCAAACGTTTCAAACATTTGCCATCCTCAATGTTCAGGGTTATACTGGATTGCGACACCGTTTACTTCAGACTGTCGGCGAAACACGCGAGCTTTCGCCGAGTAGCTGATTAGAACACGATCTTCCGTGAGCCACAGGGCACTCAACTTGAGCGTGTGTCTCTCGCCCAATGATTCACTGCCGTGGTCGTCGTCCGCGACGAATACATTTCCTACACCGCGTGGCCAGTCGCGGGAGGCTGGCAATAATGACACCTGAGTGCTGAACCCGGTTGTCGAGCCACAGCTTCGCTCGAATACGACGAGTCGGCGAACGTGGGTTGGAGACCAATATTCGCCCACTGGAGTATTGGTGCAGAGGGAGCAGGCCAGTGGGCAAACTGCACATACACCCAACGTAAGAATAACAAGGGTTCGCCTCATGGACAAAGTGCTGACGTCCATGCCCAGTAATATCTGATTCCCAGCCTTCATCTGCGATTGATCCGCTGGATCATCCCCGTAGGGTGCCCAGCGGATTGCCCCATTCAAGGCATACTGGCCCTGCCACAATCTGAGCAAAATCCCGCAGCCCGAAGAAGCAACCCCGCTTCCAGCCCAGCTGCTGGCGTAAGGCGAGTAGCAATGCGAAAGTTCAGGTTATCCCCTTTTAAGGCTCGCATGGAACTGTGGTTTCAAACTCTTTAACCTCGCGCTTATTGAGAGAGATCCGCCTTCGCAGGGTCTGCTGTAATGACCTAAGATCTGCCGAACTCATTCTCTTGCAAATAACGAGCTTCCAAACCTCTCCGGTGACGCGATGGACAGCGAAGAATCCAACGACGACGCTGCCCTTTGGATTATCCCAAGTGACGTCGAATTTGTAGAAATCAGGCTTATCGAATTCGTTATTGAAATCAACACCTAGTTTAGGCAACTTGCGGGCACTAGGACTCTGAGCTGCTATCACTAGCCGGCGTGCTTCATCTTCAGTAAGGTCCCGGTTCCGACCGGGAGCACCAGTCGCGATGCCTAACAGCGTGAGGAGAAGTGCACTAACTGACAGACTGTTGACTGTTCTGCGCATTAACGCGCTCCTAGGGACATGTGAGACGCGGCTGGCTCGGCGGCTGCTGATATCCCTCCTGCACGGTTCCTCCCATGCAGCGTCTTATAAGACAAAACCGCTAAGGCAACCGGCGCCTCCATGAAGCTGCACTCATTGAATATCCGATAAAGGACCAATCACTCCGTCTTCACATCTAGGTATACGAGATAACAAGCTATCAGCTTATAGGCCGTGTAATAGTCAGCGAAGTGGATCGCATCCACGCGGTCGCGTACACTATGGAGAATCCCAAGCGTGTCCTGAGTGATGGAGTGGATTGAGATAACGGGGATATGGGCAGAAAGGAACGGGTGTGTGTCATCATCGCCGACCTTATCAACGTTGACTCCCTGAAGAGTAATCTCGATCGCCCTCGCGACCTCGCTCAAGCGAGCCACCAAATCGGGGGTTGACCGGTGTACCCAGACCTTCACCGGACTTAAACCGAGACACTCGAGGTTCACAAAAGCGCGTATCAGCGCCGTCTGCTCAGTCGTCAAGTTCTTGACGTACCGCGAAGAGCCAACAAGCCCTCGCTCCTCACCTGCAAACGCCACAAAGACATAAGTGTGCTGGTGAGGCCGGTTCTTGAGCGCCTGATAAAGCGACGGTAACAGGGACGCGCCACTCCAATCGTCGACGATTCCCTTTCCAAGATCCGCAAAATCGAAGTGGCCACCGACCACAATAGTAGAGCTCGTCTCGCCGGGCAACGTGCAGATTACATTCCCGGAACTCTTCTCGATCCGCTGCTCCTCAACAGAGCACCCTACCTCGCTGAAAAGATTCCGGATTGCGGTTTGGCGTTGCCGGGGTCCCACCGCGCCCGACTCGAGCCGATTCTTCACCAGCCGATTCTTCACCAGCCTTTCGACAACCAGGTCTACTTGTAGATTTTCGGCTAAGCCGCAGCCGGCAAGCAGTGCAGCAACGGCCATCGTTCGGGAGATTCTAAAGGTCAATCTCCATTACGATAAACGGAATTCAGTCGCAGAGGCAAGCTAATATTCCGCCTGGGGCGAGGCACCAGGTTGTCACGCGTGGGCGACGATCAGAACCGGGAATAGCCCGCTCCCCTTCGATCGCCTCCACCACAATGCCCATTATGACGCCCAAGGCAGAGTAGTGCGCTTTTCTTGACCTGCCGTCTCGAACATGATGATTGCTCGTCATGTGATTGCTCGTCATGTGTACAGACGACGGTGACCTCGCTTTCGTTTGGTAAAGCCTTCCCTTCGGTCTTTGTTTTCCAAACCTAACCCCGGCAGTCTCAGTTTTGCGAGTCGATCGTGATCCCTGGGTAAAGCCTCGAGTTTCTACACGGTGTTTGCCCACGTTACCAGGAATTGGCCAAGCTGATCAGGACGGGGGTCATTGACAGAGCGCACCGGGCTCGGTTCGGCCTTGGGGTGGAAACTCCGCGCGATGGAATCAATCGGTGCTGTGTCTTCGGGCTTAGAGGACTCCAAGAAGAAGTTGGCGCATCCACAATCGGGAGAAGTAACAGCCACAAGTGTTGTTCGGCTTCCCTTCCCGTCCGGCCATTCTCGTTTGGCGGTCCACACTCGCGCACCCTCAATCACGCGCTCTGAGAACAAGAACGACTTTTCCCGCCTGGCCCATGCACCAGCATACCCGCCGATGTCATGACGAACGACAAGTTTTCCATCGGTTGAAAGTGAAGTGACCTTCGAATGTGTCGGTTCCCTTGTCTACCTGATACGTGAAACCAAGGGGTAGAATCACTTGTCCCCCCACCATTCAAACGTGGCGGATTTAGGATTCCAGCTCGCGCCTTTCGGGAGTGACGGACGCCGAGCACAGGATGGTCCCAGGAGGGCACAGGCAATCAAAAACCATAAGCTCCACCGTATATCGAAGGAGACGCGACGAGCACCGACGTCGCGAGGCCCGGAATGCACATGATTTTTGACTATAGACATGCTGCTCACTTGACACCGCGGCGCTTTACCACCTTAAAGACAAGCCGATCCGGCACGGTGCCGCCCGTTGAACTGGACGCGTCAGCCACCACGGCGAAATTTTCCTGGAACCTAGGATCTCCTTGACTCTCCATGAACTTACCAATCCAATTGGAATAGAGTCGGATCGCCGCTTCCGTCGGCGGCATTTCCCGCGTAAACAGGGCGTCGACGTGGGTGAGCCAACTCCAGACTTCTTCTTCGCTCACCTTCGCAATGTGGATCGCGGCTGTAGCCGTGGGCTTCACGTCCGTGCACTTCACGTGCAGGACTACGTCCGTCTCATTGTCCGGCAGCGACTCGTATTCAAAGTCGATGTTACTGATCAGACCGCTTTGGGTCACTTTTTGCAAAGCACTGTGCAGCTTAATGAAATTCACCTCATCGCCGGCCTTGATCTGGGCAAGGCGAATCACCGAGAGTGCGGGAAGCCTTGTGCCCTCCACGACAATTCGCCGGATCTTAACGAGTTTTTGAGCGTCGCCTGCGGTGCCCTCCTTCGCAGCCTGGCCCGACGCAGCCAGGAGAAAAAGGGAGAACACCGCAAGAGCAAAGCCCATAATCACGCAATTCTAGCCGGACTCGGGTGCCCCTGCCAAGAGGCCCCAAAGAATCGACCCAAGGGAAGAGCGGAACTCTTGCCAAGCATCTAGCCCAAAGACGATGCTCCTTTGGGGAAGCTACTGTTAATGTGGGACATCGGGCGTCAAGAACCGGCGGGCGCCGCTAAGGGTTGCCTTTGAATAGTGCTCGGCAGTTCATCCCCTCTACCAGAGATAACTCCCGGATGGCGCGTAATCCGTCAAGTTGGCCAAAACTGGCCAAGTTCCATATAGCCCCTACTCCGACCGGAACCACATTTATTGCGGTAATAATGAGCGGCTTCCGACCACCTTCAGGCGGCACGGGCCTGGAGTACGATTTTGCCGGGAGAGTGGATTTCAGCACCGAGCTCGAAGGCTTCGCGAGCACGGGCGAGCGGCAGCACTTCGGCTATCACCGGTTTCAGCTTCTCCTCATCCACGAGCGCGGAAATTTGATCAAGTTGCCCTCGATCCCCGCGGACAATGAAAAATATCCCGCGCACGCCGTGCTGTTCGGCGACCCCGGCCGGAATCGGCGAAACCAATGTGATCAGTGCACCACCCTTCCGCAGCACGCGCCAGGAACGCTCCCGCGTTTCGCCCCCGATCGTGTCTAGGACCACGTCGACGTCCCGCAACGCTTCCTCGAAGCGCGTGGCGTGGTAGTCGATCACATCGTCAGCCCCCAGGCTGCGCACGAACGCCGTATCGCGCCCAGATGCCGTCGCTATTACTCGCGCACGTCGCCAACGCGCCAGTTGCACTGCCAGCGACCCCACCCCGCCAGCGCCGCCGTGGATCAGCACGCTCTGTCCGGCAACGAGATGCGCATGTTCGAAGAGTGCCTGCCAAGCGGTCAGCGCCGAAAGTGGCAGCGCCGCGGCCTGCACGTGCGCAATGCTGCGTGGCTTCAGAGCCAGGTTGGCTGCCCGCACGGCCGCAAACTCGGCAGCCGCTCCGTCACGCGGGAAGTCAGCCAGGCCATATACCTCGTCGCCGGGCCGCAAATCAGTGACATCTGGTGCCATCCGCTCTACGACGCCCGAGACCTCATGCCCCGGAATGCTCGGAATTCGTGGCGCGCCATCGGCGTTCTGGTATGTTTCATCCCAGGTCAGTTCCGTGGGCGTGATGCCAGTGGCGCGTACCTGCAACAGGACATCCCCGCGCCGAACCTCCGGCAGCGGCGCATCCTCGAAAAATAATTGCTCCGGCCCACCCCGGCCGTGGGTTCTGATTGCCTTCACGCGAATCCCTCCTTCGCTATCATTTTCCCACCGTACGCTGGGAATAGCCTGTGTAGAGGTGGCTACGTCAAGCTCTGGTGTATCGACGGCCACCCGGAAGCATCTCAAAACGGCTTTCCGGAGATGGCCGATAACACCACATAACGAGCCTCACCCGGCCGTTTTCGTACGACGACGCCGCAAAAGTATTGGTAAATTTCCGTCGCTGTACATCGTCAGCTTGAAGAAGGGCCATTGGGGTGTGCACGGCCGGTCCAGCTTCTCTCCCTGAGCGCTTTATCGCGACTTGCGCCGTCGATATTCCGCCATCGCCCGCGTGTGATCGTCCGACCCCAGAGAATGCTGCTGATATTCGAGGTATCTTTCGAACGCTTCCTCGAAGCCCGATTCAAACGATTCCGTGACCAGCCTTTTGGCAAAACCGCGAGCCGTCGCGCTACCGGCTAGCGTTCCGGCGATCACGGATCCGATCGTTTCGTCGAGCTTCTCTTCCGGGACTACCCAATCGACCAGACCGATTTGGAGCGCTTCGTCTGCCCCCATCAGCTCGCCGGTGAGAACCATGCGACGGGCGCGCCCCAATCCGATGAACCGCGGCAGCCGGTAGGTGCCCATTCCAGGAATCAGCGCTTCAAGCACCGCCGGAAGCCCGAAGCGCGCCTCCGGCGTGGCGAATCGAAGATCGCAGCCCAGCGCGACCTGCAAGCCTCCTCCAATCGCGTACCCGCGGATCTTCGCCACCGTCAGCGCGTCGAGCTGCTCCAGCCTGCGGATCGCTTCATCAAAATGCCGGAACCAGTCGATCTTCAGCTCGCCAGCCGACAACGCCTTGAGATCGATTCCCGAGGAAAACGCGCGTCCCTCGCCGGAGACGATCACCGCGCGGAAATCCTTCGATTTTTCGATCTCATCCAGTGCCGCGTGAAAATCGCGGGCCATCTGCCAGTTTTCGGCGTTCAGCACTTCCGGCCGGTTCATCACGAGTTCGGCCAGATTTCCGCGCTTTTCAACGTAAACAGCGCCGGTTCGCGTAATCGCGGCTCCTTCGGTCTTACTCACCTTGTGTCTGCCCTTCGCTCCCATTCGCGATTTGCCATTTCGATTTCGCGAATACGGAACTTCTGAATTTTTCCGCTGATCGTGGCCGGAAACGACTCGACAAAGCGAATGTGCTGCGGAATCTTGAAATGCGCGATTCGCTCCGCGCAGAACCGGCGTATTTCTTCTTCGCTGGCCGACGCCCCGGCAGCCAGCCGGATCCACGCCAGAACCACTTCGCCCAGCCGCTGGTCCGGCAAGCCAAGCACGGCCACTTCGGCGATCTTCGGATTCGTATACAGGAACTCTTCCACTTCGCGCGGGTAGATGTTCTCGCCGCCGCGGATGATCATCTCTTTAGTGCGACCGGTGATCTGGAAGTGCCCGTCGTCGTTGAGCATCGCAAGATCGCCGGTATGGAGCCAGCCGTCCTGGTCGATCACGCGCCTGGTGGCTTCGGGCTCGTCGTCGTAACCCGCCATGACGAGGTATCCGCGCGTGCACAACTCGCCCTCCACGCCCCGCGGAACCGTCTGATCGTCGACCGGCGATACGATTTTCACTTCTGTGTTCGGCGCTGCGCAACCGACATTGCCGGCGCACTGCTCGAAGCTGTCCTCGGGTGGGCTCATCGTGATCAGGGGGGACGATTCGGTCTGTCCGTAGAGCACCACGACCCGCTCGCAATGCATCTGGTCCTTGACGCGGCGGAGCAATTCGAGTGGGCAGGGAGCGCCGCCCATCCAGGCCAGGCGCAGCGAGCGCAGATCGAATCGCGAAAACTCGGGATTTTCGAGCTGCGCGATGTACATCGTGGGCACGCCCGCGAGAATGGTGGCCCGCTCCGCTTCTATAGCCTCGAGGACTGCGCGTGCATCAAACTGGGCTGACGGCAGGATCAGCGTCGCGCCGCGGACGAGCGCCGACAATCCGGCAACGACGCTGCCCGCGCAGTGGTACAAAGGACAAGGATTGCAGGTGCGGTCCTGCTCCGTTATGCCGAGCCAGTTGCCGGTCATCCACGCGTTGTTCAGAAGGTTGCGATGCGTGAGCAGTACTCCCTTGGGCGTTCCCGTCGTTCCCGACGTGTATTGAATGTTTACGGGATCATTGGGGGAGATCGGGTCATTCGAAAGTTCGCCTGGGTTTTCGAGCATCCGTGTCCATGAGTCAGTCCCCAGCCAGATGATGTGTTCAAGGGCAAGGTCCTGGCCGGTTCCGGCTTCTTCGAGGATAGCCCGGTAATCGGCGCGCGCATCTTTTTCCCACAGCGCCAGCGCGCGCATCCGCGATTTTTTCAGCACGAAGCCCAGATCGTGCGACCGGCAGGCCGGATTTACGTTGACAAGAACCAAGCCGGCCCGGGCGCAAGCGATCTGCAACACAACCCATTCCGCGCAGTTCGCAGACCAGATGCCCACTCGATCCTTGGGCCTCAATCCTAATCCCGCCAGGCCGCGTGCGGTCCGGTCGATGGCGTGGTCGAATGCGCGCCAGCAGAGGCGCACCTTCTGATGTCGCGAAATCAGCGCATCGCGGTCAGGGAAGCGACGGGCGGCGCCGGCGATCGCGTCTCCGATCGTGATCTCGAGAATCGGTGCGTCTGGGCCGCGAACGTAGCTGAGAGCAGCCATCGAAAAGCTGAGTCTATTCTGAAACGGCGCAGGATTGCAATCTCACGCGCGGAAGCAGCGCCGATACAGGCGGGGGGCCGTTGTGACGGGCCTCGAAAAAAAGCTTGGGGAAATGTAAAGCGTTGGTCCCAAAGGTACAACTGGGTGGTGAGGGCCTCAGCCTGGGATCGCGAGGTTGACGAGTTCGTCCGGAGATCAGGCAGTGTATGGCACAGACTCCCTTTCCGCTGTTTGCGAATGCCGCATGACGTCGAGAAGAGCGAGTATCGCATGACGATGGACCCGTCGGAAAAAGTCGCGTTGCTCTACGTGCCCAACGCCGGCCCGTCGCTCCCCGAGCAGTTGGCCGGTGATGCGCGTGGTTTAGCACACCTGGAACGTAGAGATTTTTCAGCCGGAGAGACCGGCTTCGCCGGTCTCCTCCGTTTCGATCACCGCAGTCCCGTTGCGATCGGTCATATCACCAGCGTGGTGGTAAAGTTGGGGAAGAATACGACGATGCTCATGCGAGGGTCCCGCCGCGAGTTTCTTGCGAGCGCGGTTGCCGTAGCGGCCGGAAATGCCTTATCGGCGGAGCGCTGGCCGATTCTGGCGTATGCCGGCACATACAGCGCTCCGGTCGGCGCCGAGGGCGCGCCGGGCCGGGGCCAAGGTATTTACCTGCTCGAGATGAACCCGGATACCGGCGCACTCATCGAGCGCGCGGTGTTTAAAAACTCGACCAATCCGTCGTGCCTCGCGTTGAACATTTCCGGTACGCATCTCTATTCGGCAAACGAGACTTCGACGTATGAGGGCGCCGCCAGCGGCTCGGTCAGCGCATATGAGATCGAGCGCCCCAGCGGACGGCTGAAGCTGATGAACACGGTCGCTTCGGAAGGTGCGGGCCCGTGCCATCTGAGCCTTCACCAGTCCGGCAAATGGGCATTCGTGGCGAATTATCACGGCGGAACGTCAGCAGTCCTGCCGGTGGGCGCCAACGGCGAGCTGGGCAGAGCGACCGACGTGAAGCGCCACGAGGGCGTTCTCGGGCCCCGCCGCGCTGCCAGCGCGCCGCCGGGCAGCTTCGCCTGGAGCGGCCACGACCGCACGCACTCGCACATGATCCAGCCGGATCCGTCGGGCCGCTTCGTGCTGGCAGCGGATCTTGGGCTCGACCGGATCCTGGTCTGGAAGTTTGACGCCGTGGCGGGCACACTGATGCCCAATGATCCGCCCTCAATCGCTTTCGCGCCGGGCGATGGCCCACGGCATTTCGTATTTCACCCGAACGGACGGCTGCTCTATTCTCTCCAGGAGGAAGGCTCTACACTGGTGACCTGCGATTACGACGGGGCTACCGGACGCCTGACGGCGAAGCAAACGATCTCCTCTCTGCCGCCCGGCTTTGCCGGCACCAACTTCACGTCCGAGGTCGCAGTTTCTCCCGATGCGCGTTTTGTTTATGCCGCCAACCGACTGCACGACACCATTGCCTGGTTTGCGATCGCAGCCGACGGCACACTTCGCTTCATCGGGGAGGAGCCCACGCGGGGCGACTATCCGCGCTTCTTCACCTTCGATCCTTCTGGCGGCTTCGTATACTCGTGCAACCAGCGCGGTGACGCGATCGCGTGCTTCCGCGTGAACCGGAAAAGCGGCGCACTCACCCACACAGGCCAATACACCCCTATTGGCACGCCATCTTTCCTGGTCTTTCTAATACTCCGGAGCGATCGAGGAGCGTGATGATCACCGTGCGTCCGGAATAAATCGGCAAGGGTGCCGTACGGTCACTACTACCCGCCGAATGCGGCTGGGATCAGCTGAACGGCCCGTGCAAACCAGCCCGTGTGACTGGCGGTGTGGACACCGCCACGGACAGCGAATTCGGAGCTTTCGCAAGGCATGGATGGATGCCTGTGTCCGCGCGGGCGTGGCCGGCCTCCTGTTTACCCCAAGCTTTTTTGCGCTGCCCTATAAAGCACAAATGAGTGGCCAGGGCGTGAGCCTGGGATGCGAACGTTGACGAGTTTGTCAGGAAGCGCCATCCTACGAATCGCCCATTGCCTGTCGAGTGGCCGCCTCAGCGCGCGGATCACTTCCTGAGGGCCGATCACTGCTTCTTCCGCCGCTGCCACTCCACGTTCGCTTCGCCCGGGAAAGGCCAACTCTGGTTGTCCAGCAATAATTCCTTCTCGCGTTGTCCGGGCGGCACATTGTTGATTTTGAGGTTCTCGAAGAAATGCACGCCGGTCTTCCCTGCCGTCGCAATGTCGATATCCCCATCGCCGTCTAAATCCGTAACCAGGAACTGGGTACCTGCGCCTGCGGTGCCATTCAGCGAAATAGGATAACGCGTAAACTGACCTTTTCTCCGATCGATCTTGTAGTAATAGACCACCAGCGGGTCGTAGGAGCCCGGATCACCGCCGTCGTGCCCGCGGTATCTTTTCCCGGCCAACAGCTCCATCTCTCCATCGCCGTCCACATCTGCTAAAGCCAAGGTGTGAACCTGCGAAAACGATTCGTCGATGGAGTGCTTTACCCAGCGCCGATTATTCGAGTCACTCTGCTGTTCCAGCCAATACAGCCCATAGCTGTGTCCTCGCCCGTAAATAATATCGGTCGTGCCATCCTGATTCACGTCGTAACCGATAATCGGAAATCCGGCCTCGCCGAGGTCCCATTCACCGTGCCACGCCCACTTGTCTCGAGCCGCATCGATATTCTGAAACCAGCCATGCGTGGTAAGGATGTCGAGCTTGCCGTCCCCATCGATGTCCGCCATGCCGATCCCGTGGCCATCCTGGTCATGGCCTCCAACGTAATGAACAGCCGGTTCCGGTCCTGCAAAGTCGACCCACAGGATGCCGGAACGGCCATAATGAGCCAGTGCCAGATCCGGTTTACCATCCCCGTTGATATCGGCCATCCAGCCGCCCTCGGTTTGGATAGTGCGAGTTATCAGATGCCGCTGCCACAACACCCCCGGCTTCTTGGGGTTCTCGAACCACCACAGTCCGTCGGTCATCCAACCGGTTGTGACCACGTCGGGTGCTCCATCGTGATTGACGTCGACCGCCCACTCCCCGCAATCAGAGACGAATTCGCCAGCGATTTCCACAGTGCGGTATTGATGCCGCTTCCATTCACCGCCCTGCGGGCCGGGATTCTCATACCAGTACGCTCCGCTCAGGAGGTCTGGCCGGCCGTCTCCGTTCATGTCGATGGCGGTGATTCCTTCGGCGTGATCCGTTCCCAATCGATGCACGAAAAAAGTCACCTGCGGCACATTTCCCGGAGCGTTGCCGCGAACTTCATTGAGTTGTGCGTGGGCGAGGGCGGAGAAAATGGCCAACAAAGGCCAAGCTGACAAAGTAAGGGATGCTCTCTTCATCTTCATGGCTCTAGGGCGCGATTGTAGTCAGCCTTCGCCCCCTCGACCGCCAACACATCGGTCGGGCCAGACATGTTTGATCGGAACAAACCCATTTCTGATCGGACGTAAAGCCTCTTTTGGCTTTAGCCTGTACTGATTATATTCCTGGACCCAGCGGCCAGCTATCACATGGCTCCAGGATTTGGCTGGCGTCCAGCGCGTCCGGTGGGCGGGCAAACTCTACACCACAGGCAACGATCCCAAGGGTTATCGAAGTGAAGGCCACCCCTGTTGCTCAGGCGCTGGCCCGAGCCATTGCCAGTATTCGTGCCGGGGTTGAGGAAAGCGGTCGACGATCACCTGGGACATGGACTCATTGAAGCCCCGAACCCGCGCCAAGTGCAGTTGATGGCGCAGTTCGAATACTAGCCCGCTCCTACTCCAACCGCAGAGCGTCTGTTGGATTGACCGCCGCGGCGCGCCGGGCCGGCAGAAAACTGGCCAGAAGCGCTGAAATCGCGAGAATGGCAGCGACGGCGGCCATCGTCGGAACGTCCCAGGAGCGGACTTCAAACAGCAATGTACGCATCAGCGTTGTTGCCGCTAAAGACGAGGCCAATCCCGCGATGATTCCGATCGCCGTCAATCGCCCTGCTTCTTTGAGAATGAGGCGGTAGACCGAGCTGCGACGTGCGCCCAGGGCCATGCGAATTCCGATCTCGCGAGTCCGCCGGCTTACCGAGTACGCGATCACGCCGTACAATCCGACCCCACTGAGCAGTAATGCCAGCGCCGCGAAGCCTCCCACCAGCCAGGCGGATGACCGGTGCAGATAGGCCGATTGAGAATCGTGTATTTTGTCAATCATCGTGACTCCGCGATAGGTGACAATGGCCGGATCAATCTGGCGAATGATGGCGGCCAGCGCGGGCAAAAGGGACTGCTCGGCTTGCGCAGTTCGAACCACGAGCGTGAAATTGTTTTGGAGCTCCTGGAGGAACGGGATATACAGGACCGGTGGGATGGTCTCATCCAGCGGACCCTCCTTGATATCCTCGATAATCCCGACGATTTCCAGGGGCGGGCGCGGAATCGATACGTACGCGAGTTGCTTGCCGACCGGATCTTCGCCCGGGAAGTATTTCCGTGCCATCGCCTGATTGATGATCGCAACCCTGGGCTTCGAGGTGTCCTCGTCTTCTCTGAAGTAGCGCCCGCGCGATAGCTTCGCTCCCAAGGCTGTGAAGTACCGCGGACTCACACTCCGGCTGGGCGCCTCATAGTGCTCGCCGTGCCAGGGACGGCCCACTACTCGAAACCAGATCGTGTTTCCGTTCCCATCCAAGGGCACGCCCCTGCGGGCAAGTCCGGCGGAGCGGACGCCGGGCACGCTTCCGACGCGATCCAGGACTGTCTTGGCGAACGCGAGGATCTGCTGATCCGTCCCATAGCTCGTGCCCGATGCGGCGATATCCAGTGTCACCAGATGATCAGGCTGGAAGCCGAGCTCGACTTTGAGCAGGCGGTAAAGGCTCTTTCCCAGCAGCCCGGCGCCCGCCAGCAACACAGTCGCAGTCGCCAGTTCCACCATGACAAGTTTGGAACCAAGCCGGCGCCACGTATTTCCCGCTGAGCCGCGACCTGCTTCGGCCAAGCCCGATCGCATATCTGATAACGACAGATTCAACGTGGGAGTGAGGGAGAAAAGCACAGCGGTGAGCAGAGCGATCGCACCTGCGAACGCCAATACGTGAGAATTCAATCCGAGGTCCTGCCAAAAAGGCATGCGGTTGATGATGTTCGCCGGAATGAGCTTTGTCAACACGTGCATCGTCCAAGAGATCAAGGCCAGGCCGGAAACGCTGCCGCCGGCCACCAGCACCAAACCTTCCGTGATAAATTGCTGGAGGATTCGACCAGGGGATGCGCCGAGCGAACTGCGGACCGCGATCTCCTTTTTGCGGCTCTCGGAACGAACCAGCAATAGGCTCGCGACATTCACGCTCGCGATCAACAGCAGCAATCCGGCTCCAGTCAGCAGCACCAGCAGGATCGGACGGACATCGCCCACGATTACGCTGCTGAGAGAAGCAATTGTTCCGCCCTGATCGCGATTAGTATCGGGAAATTGGATTTCAAGCTGCTTCGCGATCGACTTCACGTTCGCAAGCGCGGTCTCGATCGATACGTCATCTTTGAGCCGCGCCAAACCGAAGAGACCATGGCAGCTTCGCCTTAGATCGCAATTTCCTGCGGCGTGAAGGGCCGTCCAGAACTCAGCGCGTCCGGCGGGCGGGAAGTAGAAGTCCGGCGGCAGCACGCCGATAATGATGTTCGGAGCATTATCCAGAGTAACGGACTGCCCCAGCACACCCCGTCTTCCTCCGTAGCGCGTCTGCCAGGCGGAGTAGCTTAGCAGGACGGTCCGTTGCACTCCCGGCAGGTCCTCGCCTGGATAAAAGTCTCTTCCCAGTACCGGAGCAACTCCCAGCGTGCGAAAGAACCCGTCGCTCACGCGGGCGCCCCGCGCGAGCTGCGCGCCGTTCGGATCAGTGAGCAGGTTTCCACTACTCTGATACGCTTCGAGCGAACTGAAGACGGTATTGAGTTTTTTCAAATCGATGTAGTCGGGATAGGAAAGATTGGATTGCGGAAACAGCGGTATGCTCCCGAATACGCCCACCAGCCGCGATGGATTCTGGTAAGGCAGCGGTTTGATCAGGGCTGCATCGACAAACGCAAAGATTGCGACGCTCGCGGCCATACCGAGAGTCAGTACAACGACGGCTGTCGAGGTGAACACCCAACTGTTTCGTAACTGTCGCGCCGCAAAACGCGCATCCTGTAATAGGTTGTCGAAGAAATTCATAGGCCGTCCTTAGGGACGATACCGAGTTCGACCGGTTTGGTTTCACAACCGGGACATTTGGAAGAAATCGTGCAGCAGGGAGGATTTGAAGATCTGACGTCTTGCTGAAGTGCTCTCTATCAGTTCTTCAGACGGCGCAAGCTAAGCACAATCCCGTTTGACCGCAGACGGTCTCTGCCGGTCATTGTGGAATGCCGACACCTTCGCCTGATCTGCGTCCGGTGTGAGGGCCAGCCGAGCTCCGTCGCCATTTGCGCCGGTGAAGGTCCCGCCCGAACACGGATCGAGCACCTGTTGTGGGACATTATCGTCGCTGTGCGGCCGCCTCAAGCTCCGGATTGGCAACGAGGCCGATCCAACTTCGGCTCCTCCCGGAAGCATCGCGTTCCTCCCTAATGCGGTCAGCTTCCTTCGAGGATCGCCTCGACATCGATCGCGATGCGCACATCGTTCCCCACCACGACGCCGCCCCGGTCAAGAACAGAGTTCCAGCTCACGCCGAAGTCGTGCCGGTTGATGACTGTTGCGGCAGCGAATCCGGCGCGCGTTACCGGTCCCCGATCCACGCCGTCCGCCCAGAAAGGCGTCTGCCAGGTTCCCAGAAACTCGACATCGAGGGTCGCCTCACGGGACACTCCCCGGATCGTGAGGCCGCCTGTGACTCGAAAGTGGTGGCCGCCGATCTGCTCCACCCTTCGGCTCCGGAAGGCGATCTGAGGGTAGCGCTCGACATTGAGGAAGTCGGCGCTCTTCAGGTGCGCGTCCCGATCTGGTTCCCCGGTCCACAGTCCGCCAGCGTCAATCGTCACCTTGACAGAAGCTGTCGTGGGATCTTCCGGATCAAACTCCATCGTTCCGCGCACATTCTTGAAGTGCCCGCGCACCCAGGTCACCATCATATGCCGGACGGAGAACTCCGCCGCAGTGTGCCCTGGTTCGAAACTCCATCTACTCATCGTTCGCCCCCTTTTTCACGCGCAGGCTGGCCGCAAATCCGGCACGAGAATCCTTCCCGGCACTGTAACACAGCCTTTTCTTTCGATGTCATCCAACCAAAACAAAACCAAAGGAGATAAGAAACCTTTCGGTATTCCGAAGCCGGTGAGGATCGACGAAGGCCACGATTCGCAACAGGATCTGGATTTGCACGTGATCCGCTAGGGAATCCACTCAGCTCATTGTGCGGCCCGGCGGGAACGGCAGAAAGGGGTGGCATGTTCGGCGATTCCCGCCGTCGAGACGACGCGAAGCGCAAGCGCATCTGGTCGGGGCAGACTTTCCGGCAACCACGCTTATTAGCATCGAGTCTAAGTCTCTGAATGATGCGAGTGACTCTCCTCGCGGCGCTTGTCCTCGGTGCGGGGGCCGCCCAGGAATCAACGTTGGCGGCGTCATCCCGAACCAACCGGGCATCGCGCGACCGCTCAAGCCAGGCATCGAAGTCTCCATCTACGGACAGCACCTCGGGCCCGAGACTGGCTGCACGGCCGGCGCCCACGGCTGGAGCGACGTCAAGCAATTGTGCGGAACCGCGGTCAGGGTCGGCGGCGTTCCAGCAGCGCTGCTGTACGTGCAGGAGAAACAGATCAACCTTCGCGTTCCGTTCAATGTACCTACCGAAGGAATCGCACCGTTCGTGGTCACCAGGGAGGGCCAATGCACGCTCGTTCGTCGCGTTAATTGATGCCAAGGGAAGTAGCGAATGACTGCGCACATAATAAAAAGGCCGGGACCACTACGGGTCCCGGCGGCACTGCACTGACATCCTCGATCGGCGTCTACTGGGCTTTCGAACGGCGTCCGTAGATCGTTGCAAGGCGTTCCTTCTCGATGTCTTTTACTCGCGGCTGACTGAACTCCCAACCACGGTCCGCGCTAAACCAGAGACTGGCCAGCGAGCAGCCGCTGCCGCCGCAGCGAAAGATTAGCCGCGGATTCTGGTTTGCGGACTTGGCGGAATTCTGAACCAGCACGAATGCACCCTTGCCGGTTTCCACATTCCGAAACTGTATCGTCGACCCACTGGACAGCGGCGCGACAGTGTACTTACCTGCCGGCAGTTCGGCCCCCGTGATGCGGAACGAGAACGGGACGTTAGCGATCATATTCTCTTGGCCGTAAGCCGCCGTGACGCCCAATGTCACAGCAACAGCGGTTAATATCAGGGTGGGATTCAAATTTTTCATGCGACCTCCTTGTTGGTCATGCCAGGAGAACGCGAACCGGAGGTGAATCCCTTTTTTCAACAAAGAGCGCCCTCGCAAGCGTGTACTAGGAGAGCGCACAGCGCGGGGGCGCGTTCAGTGGAACCAAACCAAGCTCGCGGCCCACTGTGTGTGCGCGAGTTTCGCTCGAGAGTTACGTTGCCGGGTGATGCAACGCAGAGGAAACCGACGTTCCCTTCTTCTGGGCTCGCGACCCCCTCCGCTCCAGAGGGAGGACTTGCATGTCTCCAAGAATCGATCAGTGAGTCTGGTTCGTACTGGCTGAGGCTTTGAAACGGCTGCCTTGCTGCTAGAGTTTTGACTCAGTGCGCCAGCACCGCTTCCTGCATCGTGTAGGCCTACCGCCCGGAGGGAATCGCCTTCTGCATCGCCGCGATCTCATTGGCGCGATGCTCGATGCTTCGCGCTTCGGGCCGTCGCGTGCCCTTGAGCAGCTTCGCATAAGCGCGCAGGACTGTCTCCAGGTTCGGATCGCTAACGCCCGCGGTGCGCTCGCGGATCTGTATCGCCTCGCGATAGTGCTGCTCCGCCTGTACCCGATGATGCCGGCGCGCTTCCAGTTCGGCCAGCCAATAATGACAGTCAGCCAGCTCGGGAGATCCGCCTGGATAGAACTGCTGCTGGATTCTGAGGGACTCCTCGAGCAAGACCTCGCCCCGCTGATGTTTGCCGTCGGCCAGCAACGCGACCGCCAGGTTCAGCTTCACCAGCGCCACCTCCGGACGGCCTGGCCCGAGTTTCTTTTCAAGCAGGCCAAGACTACGCTCGAAAGAGAGTTGCGCTAAACTTGTCTTCCGCTCGGCGAGTGCGATCAGCCCCAAGTTGGTGAGTTCGTACGCCACCTCGGGGTGGTCCGCTCCGAAGATGACTTCATAGAGCGCCAGCGCCTTCTTGAGCAGCGGCTCGGCGCGCGCCAGATCCCCTTGGTGCCGGTAGCAGGTCCCGAGAGCGGAGTAGCCATCGGCCAGGCATGGATGATGGTCCCCGAGCGTCT
>QHXU01000157.1:0-1261 GCA_003223065.1 Acidobacteriota bacterium
TGGGGACGGCCGTCCGGTGTAAGCGCCCACAGGACATAAGTCAAGTACTCACGGCCGAAACGTATGGGCGCACTAAGGTTCTCGAACCTCGCATCGATCTCGGTCCGGCCTTGCCTCGACTCCACGATCGCGTCACCCTTGCTCTGGGGCAGCAGCACCGTTCCGCGAAAATCAATTCTTGTGGGCCCGGAGCGGTACTGGTAATTGATCGCCTTGGTTGAACGCTGGACCACGGTCACCCGGTAGATGGGCATCGTTTCGTTCTGCGGTTTGGTATCCTGGCAAACCGCTGGCAGAGCGGACATCAGGATAAATGTGCCTATAGTAATTCCTGGTTTCATTTCGATAAATGCGTGCAAATCGATGGCCAGCATACGCAGCGCGCTCCAAACAATAGACTTCCCAAGGAGATTCGCGTGTAAAAACTGCCGGCTGCAAGTAAAAAGTCTATGGCCGCACAAGCGAACGCCAAACTCAGGCCACTGCCCGGGCTCGGCCGCGCAGCCCCACAGACAATTTGTCAATGCGCCGCCGCGTTGCTCATTGAACATTTTGTCCAGGAGATGATTTGGCAGTCTTGCCTTCCGCGTTTTGGCCCGAGACCAGCGCGCGCCTGTGGCGCTAATCGTGAGTTTGAGCGCGACCTGCCAGATCTGCTCCGCAACGAAGCTTTCAATGCCTTGCCAGCAATAAAAGGATCGTCTGGCTCTGGCTCATTCATGATCTCGAAAAAGACATATTGCGGATCCTAGAAAAACCGCCCGAGGAAAAATCGCAAGTCGTTACACTTATGAAGTATTATTCCTTCACTTCTTCTTGACTCGGGCCTGGTAGGAGTTCATCCCGCGGGAGTCCTGCACCGCCTTGATCAGATCTTCGACTTTAACCACGTCGGGATCGTATTTCACCACGGCTTCTTTTGTTTCCAACGACACCTTCGCTTCTGTTACCCCTTTCACTGCTTCCAGTGCAGACTGCACTGTGGACGCACAAGAGCCTCAAGTCATGCCGCTGATTTCCAAGGCGACCGTCGCCTCCTTTGCAGCGACTGTTACTGGCGTCAGAAGGACGACAAGCAGAAATCCCAAAGCGGCTAAGGTCCTTCTCGGTCTCATATAAATCACCTCCGGCAACGATCATATCGCACTCCGCAAACAGCGGACGCTCACGCCACCTTTCTCGCTGACTTTGAACTCCAAGGTGCTTCCGCTTGCCAGCATGCTTTTCGAGTTGGGCGATGCGCGCGCCAGCCGCAGGAACG
>QHXU01000157.1:1272-11643 GCA_003223065.1 Acidobacteriota bacterium
GAATGCTCCTGGCCGCTGTCTCCGGTTCCCACGTGGGATCGCCATGGAAGAACAGGCGTGTACCCGGACGATTCCGCTGACTTTAGCCACTGCCAGTTGCCCGCTTGACGATTTATGCTGGAGCCAGGAAGTTAAATTCAAATGGCATACGCAGCAACCGAACCGTGCATCGGAGCGAAGGATACAGTGTGTGTAGATGCGTGCCCTGTCGATTCTTTGACGTCGGAGCTATTAGAGGCGACCGATGAATACGCCGTGGACGTTGCACCGGAAGCCAGATGGCCATGACTGGAGAATATCTCCCACGCTGAAGTCCTCTCGATTAGAGGCCGGATTGAACTCATTCGCAATAGTCGATAAGGAACGCATTCGGAACCTTCAGCCTGTCTATTTTGCGCTGGTGATGGCAACCAGCATTGTTGCGACCGCATGCCAACTCGAAGATCTTAGCCAAATAGCGCAGTTGCTGACAGGCCTCAACGCCGCGATTTTTGTGCTGCTCTCTTTTCTCACGCTCGCGCGCCTGGGCCTCTTCCGGCGGGAGATGCACAACGACCTCGTCAACCATGCGCGAGCGCCGGGCTTCTTGACTATTCCTGCAGGCTCGGCCTTACTCGGATGCCAGTTCGTTTTGATCGAAGACTGGCACAAGGTTGCACTGCTGCTCTGGATTGGGGGCCTCGTGTCCTGGGTTCTGCTGACGTACGTGATTCTTGCGACGTTCACGGTAAAGGAGCGAAAACCCGCTCTCGATGAAGGCATCAACGGTGGCTGGCTCCTTGCGGTGGTCTCCACGCAGGCCGTCGCTCAGCTGTCGCTATTGTTGATGCCGGCATCCAACGAGGCCGATGTCTTTCTCTTTCTCGGGTTGGCCCTGTGGCTGTGGGGCGGCATGTTGTACATCTGGATGATCTCACTGATTTTTTATCGCTACACCTTCTTCACGTTCGCGCCGTCTGATCTGATGCCGACCTATTGGATCAATATGGGCGCCATGGCCATTTCAACCTTAGTTGGAGTGCTGCTTTCAGAGCGCATTGGCAACTCGCCGTTAAGAGAAATTCGTCCTTTCGTGGAAGGATTAACGGTTTTCTTCTGGGCGACGGCAACGTGGTGGATCCCAATGCTCGTGATTCTTGGCTTCTGGAGGCACATTATCAAGCGGTTCCCGCTCTCTTATGACCCCCTTTACTGGGGCGCCGTCTTCCCACTGGGCGTATATTCAGTGGCGACGTACAGCCTCGCCGAGTTCTGGCATCTCCAGTTTCTCCGCTGGGTTCCGAAGTGTTTCGCCTACCTTGCGCTAGCAGCGTGGCTGGCAACGTTCGCCGGAATGGCTAACGCTGTCTTCCGGCCGCGAGTTCTCCCTCGCAACCTCCGCAAATCGGGTCAGGACAGCCCTACCTGACTGGACAAGACGATTTGGGCAACGCATCGGGCGTGCAACCGAAAAAAGAATGATCGCCCAACTTGTCGATGCCGTACAGGAACTGGGTATCGGCAGCAGAGATCATGGGCGTGACGCCTCGGACTATGCGGCGCTGGCGGGCGCGTCTGGAGCAAGACGGCTATATACGTCAGTTTATAAGCCCGCTGATCCGGAGCCAGTTCGTCAACAGTCGAGGCCACTCCCCAAGCGCTGGATTTGTCATGCCGAGACCTGTTCCGTGAGGTCCGTTCCTAAAAATATGAATTTCTGCCGGTACGCCCGCCTTGCGCAGCGCCAGGTAATACGCAACCGCATTTTCGCTCGGGACCGTCGTGTCCGCATCCGTCTGGTATATGAACGTCGGTGGCGTCGTTGCGGTAACCTGCGTCTCGCTCGATAAACTGCGCGCTAATTCCGGCGCTGGATTGTCCCCGAGCAGGTTTTTTTTCGATCCCTGGTGAGTCCACGCCTCTGTCATCGAGATAACCGGATAACACAGTACGGCGAAATCGGGCCGGCTGCTGGCGCGGTCAATCGGATCAGACGCTTTCGCGTCGCCGGAGTCGAAGTGCGTCGAAGCGGTCGAGGCGAGATGGCCGCCCGCCGAAAAGCCCATGATCCCGATGCGATCGGGAGCGATTCGCCACTCCGCGGCACGCGCGCGCACCATACGAATCGCCCGCTGAGCATCGCCAAGCTCGATTGGGTGGTGATAGCGCGGACCCAGTCGGTACCTCAAAACGAATGCTGCCACCCCCATCGCATTGAAGTAATTTGCGGGTGCGCGGCCTTCCAGATTCATCGACAAGCGGCCGTAACCTCCTCCCGGCGCGATGATCACCGCGGTCATTGGTCCGTTGGTATTCGGCGGCATGTAGATGGTGAGCGAAGGTTTATCCAGATCCGTGTCGCCCAGTGCGCCGGGTGCTCGGCCGGTCCATAAGGGAACGTCCTGGGGATCCTGGAGGATCGGAGGCTGGCGTTGCTGCGCCCACACTCTTCCAGGCGGAGCAGCCGCCAGCATCAAGAGCGAAAACAGTGTCACAACCTTGAGACAGATCATTCAGCGTTGATCATAACCCGACCGGCGCTGTGCAAGAAGGTGGGCGCGCTAGCCGGTGTGCTTGCCGTGCTATTGGCGGTGGTGACCATTGCATCGCACCGGACTCACACCGCAGCTATCATGCACAATGATTTGCCGTCCTTAGCTTCACGCCCAACTCGGATACGAATGCCAGTTTAGCCTCAATCCAAGCTGGAGGTGCGCCGCGGGGCGGTCGGGCCAGCACCGCGAGATCGTGCTTCGGCCGTTAAGAGAGATCGTGTGTCCCGTGACTGCCGATAACATACGTATCAGGTCCGCCATAGCTTTAAAACTACGGATTATCGGCCTAGAGCTTGAGGCGAAGCACAAATGGGCCCGACTCTTCAATCAGGTTGTAATCAGCAGGCGGTTGGAATAGTGAGGGCGCAGGCTCCCCGAGCGTTATGTCGACGAAACGGATCGTCTCCTCTCCGGTGACGGGGCTCGAGGTTTTTATAACGATGTTCATTCGCAGTTCGACGGACCACCAAACCTCGCGTATCGTCGTGACGGGTCCGTCATTTCCACTGAACCCGGCGGGATCGATTCGCGTTTCGCGATAACCTTTTGCATGGAGCCCTTCAATCGTTTGAGCACCCAAGTCTTCGATCGTAAACTGTGGCCGGCCTGGCGCCTCATTGGAGCGACTCGCAGTCGATGAAACGGCTGGGGGCCCTTGGTCGTACATCGGCGTCTTTCGCGCAATCGGGAGGCGGTGAGTAACCCGATGCTGCTGATCGAGAACGTACTCTACGCCGATACCAGGATCTTCGATTTGAACGATCAGAGTGCCTGAGCGAGCAATCGGGCCGATTGCGATCGGCCACTCGGCGCGCGTCCTTCCAGCGCCATCCCTGAACATCAGTATGGTGGACGTCGGCTGGGTCACTCGTGTGCCGTTTAACAGAATTTGTGAATGCTCTTTGACGCGCTTTGCGGAAAACGGAGCATTCAGGGTAAATTCTCCGCCGTAGCGCGGACCTTGTTCACTGAAGCCGAAGTTAGCTTCAGGACTCGGAACACTCGACTGCGCAGCCAAGGCACACTGCAAAAGAATTACAACATTGATGCGCATAAAAGAACCTCATTCCGAAGAAACCCGCGCCATCTGCTCCTACGCTATCACCCTCCGGCGAACATTTCCGATTCAAGGCGAATACGCTGACGTATAAGGCCGCATGAAGCTCGGAGACGAGAGGCCGAGAGCTTCCGCCGTTTCCCTCGACCGTCGAGCTACCGAAACTCGCAGCCCGATCAGAAGGAGAAACGTCGTCGCAATCCGCAACTGCAGGATTTCTTGAATCCCGACCAGATCAACGTGGTGAGATCGGAGCAACTCACCGCGCGTTTCGCGTACCTCGATCCGAACAAGCGCCCGATAGTTGCCGGGTCGACGCCGGCGACCACGAGGTTCGCAAAATTCTGCAACAGGAGGGCAGAGCCTAACGCAATCGAAGCCGTTAGCAGCCGAGCTTTCCTCTCGTGGAGCGGTTTGCGTCGGCTATCGACCGAGCGGCGCTCGACTACCCTACGAACATGGACATTCTTAAAATGCTCGCCGACCTGCGCCAGGAGCGTGAACATGTCGACGAGGCAATCGTGGTGCTGGAGCGCCTTGCGCGAGAACACGGCAAACGGCGTGGGCGTCCACCCGCGTGGATGACAGCGGCCAGTCAAATCAAGAAGCGTGGCAGGCCGCCCGGCAGCAAGAACAAGCCAAAGCCCCAAGCCTAGAGTCCTGACATGTCACATTATCGACTATTAGTTGTTTTTCAGGACGCCATGCGCTCGGTACGCTTCCAGTTCCGCGGCATAATCGTGGCAATTGGTGGAATCCAAGGGCCGCAGAACAGCTGGCAACTTGTATTCGATACACAGCTTTAGTTTGTCGAAAAACGGGTCGCTCTGCCATTCTGCATGATCAAGCGACTGGTATTGCTACCGCAGTGATCGAGTTCGCGTTCGTTACGGAAGACTTCGACGCGCGTGTCAAGATCGGCGCGATGCTAAGCAATGACGCCATCGTCGCGCAGGGCCCGGCGGCAGAGTAAGCGGTAGGTGCTGTCGTCGATATGGGCCGTTACGAACGCGACGATCTGGCCAGCGATTCTCTCTCCAATCCGATATGACCCCCACGAGGTCAGCCCGGGTGAGGATAGCCAGATACTTGGCTATCAGAAGGTTGCCTTGCAGAACAGCGGGATGGTCGTGGATCAGATCGACGAGAACGACCAAGCCTCGGCCGGATCGGGAAGAGAGTGCGGAGGGTGAGCGCCATAGAGCACGGTTCGCTTCCACAAACCCTGCGATTATGGGATCGTCAGAACGGTAGACCGTGCTGTTGTCGGCCGCCAATCGGTAACGTGCTATGAATGGAAACTTGAGACAACCGTTGTTTGCCATATCCCTGTTGCTTTTCGCTTCTGCAGTATCCGCGGGCGATTGGACCACCTACGCGCACGACCCGTCACGCTCCGGATGGGCGTTCGAAGAGAACCAGCTCAACCCCGCGAATGTTTCGAAGCTGGCCCTGCAGTGGAAATCGAGAGTCGACAATCAGTACTACAGTCTGTCCGCATTAACCGCGCCGGTAGTGGCCGCCAACGTCTCTACCAGAAAGGGTGCTCGCACTGTGGTGTACGTCGCCGGCATCAGCGGCACGGTTTTCGCGCTGGACGCTGAGACGGGCGAGCAGCTTTGGAGCCACTTCTTCAAGATCGTCGCGCTGCCGGGAAAGGGGCCCTTCCAGGGCACCTTTCTCTGCCCGAATGGCATCACCGCAACACCAGTCATCGATAAGAGCACCGGCGTCCTGTACGTGATTGCGGCGGACGGCGCCCTCTACGGCCTGGACCTCGGCAGTGGCAGAGTTCGCTTCGGTCCGGTCCAGTTTGTGGCTCCATTTGCCAAGAGCTGGAGTCTGAATCTGGTCGACGGCACGGTATACACCACGCTTTCGCAGGGTTGTGGCACGGGCCTCTCCGGCGTGTATTCGATGGATGTTCGCGATCCTCATCATCCGGTGATCCGCCAGATGCTGCTCTCGAATACGGACACCGCGGGCATCTGGGGCCGCGGAGGCCCAGTCATCGGGAACAATGGAAAAATCTATGGCGGCACCGCCGACGGGCGATTTAATCCGATCGCCGGCGATTATTCCAACTCTGTCGTCGCCGTGTCTCTGAAGGACCTGTCGCTCAAGGATTATTTCCTGCCGCCGAACTGGGATTATCTTCGACGGAAGGATTTCGACCTCGGCTCTGCCAGCCCGGTCTGGTTCGGCTGGAAGGATCGTGAGCTCGTGGCCGGCGGCTTTAAAGAAGGAGTCGTCTACCTCATGGATGCCGGCAATCTGGGAGGCAAGGACCACCAGACGCCGCTGTTTACTTCTCTGCGGCTGGGAAATGATCAGGCAGAGTGCTGCGCCGGCCTCGGCATCTGGGGCGGGCTGTCGACGGCACGCGACGAGCAAGGGCAGACCTGGATCTATGTGCCGATGGGCGGCCCGCCTTCGGCGACTGGCGTACATTTCCCGATCACCAACGGCGAAAATCCCCACGGCAGCATCATGTCGTTCAAAGTGGTTGCCGATCCCAAAACCCAGAATCCGATCCTCGAACCGGCCTGGATATCGGGAGACTTCAATCTGCCGGATCCAGTGGTGATCGCCAACGGAATTGTGTTCGGCTTGTCGACGGGCGCAAATGAAACACAGGCAGGGGGAACTGTAATGCGAATGCTCAAAACCCGCCCGGCCGTGCTGAAGGCGCTGGACGCTAAGACCGGCAAGGAACTATACAACAGCGGAAGTTCGATGACCGGCTGGGTCCATTTCAGCGGACTGGCCATCGCGGATGGACGCATCTTCGCCGTCGATCACGACTCGACGGTGTATTGTTTTGGACTGCCACTGCGCTAGCTGGTCGGAGGTTCTCGATGAGATCGTTGACGCGCTTACTGGGTTTACTCGCTGTTACGTCCATATTGTCCGTCGAGGCTCGAGCCAGTCAGATCCTGCTGATTGCCGGCAAGCCAAGCCATAACCCGGGCCAGCACGAGCACAACGCGGGCGTTCTACTGCTAAAGAAATGGCTGAGCCAGGTCCCGGGCGTGCACGTGACCGCATTCCTGAATGGCGCCTGGCCGGACGACTCGGCCGTCGAGAACGCTGACGCCATTTTCGTCTCATGCGATGGAGCCGAGGGGCATCTGGCGTTCCAAGGGGACCGGGCGGCCGCCATAAGCAAGGCAGCCGCGCACGGCACCGGGCTGATGTTCTATCACTTCGCGGTTGAGCCGCCGGCGCAGAGAGGTCATCCGGAGATGTTGAACTGGATTGGTGCTTACTTCGAGTTGAACTATTCCGTGAATCCGGCCTGGGAGGCGGATATTCTTTCTCTGCCTCAGCATCCGGTCACGCGCGGCGTAAAGCCGTTCAAAATTCGCGATGAGTGGTATTACAACATGCGCCTGGCAAACAATCTGCGAGGCTTTACCCCGATTCTTATCGCCACGCCGCCGCCGGATACTCTGTCTCGTCCCGATGGCGAGCGGAGCGGCAATCCGGATGTTCGTTCAAAGATCGGCCAGCCGCAGTGTCTGGCCTGGGTTTGGGAGCGGCCAGAGGGAGGCCGTGGAGCGGGCTTTTGTGGCGGTCATTACCATCGGAACCTCGGTGACGACAATTTCCGCAAAGTGATCCTCAATACGCTGCTCTGGATTGCCAAGGTCGACATTCCGCCCAATGGTATTGAGGTAACGGTAACGCCCGTCGAGCTGAAGGAGAATTGGGATCCAAAAGCGCAAGCTGCCAAATGAAAATTGTTTGGACTGAAAGCAGCTGGCTTGCCCGCGCTTGCTGAAACCAGAGTAAAACGCCCGACTCGCCACATCCTATTGTCGGGTCAAAGACATTCCCACATCAAAATGTTTCGCGTACTTTTGTCCACAATGACCTGCTCCCAATGTTAGCTCGGCGGAACGAAAGGACCGAACAAAATGCGTCGAAGCAGGCGCAGGCGGTCCAGCCTTTATTAAAGTAAGGTAAAATGGCGGTATTTCTAGGGCCTTCACCTTAGGGAGAGTATATTTCCACCCACAGCACGTGCCGGATTGAAAGCTCCGGCAGCGCCTTTTTACCGCGAGCACCTAGTAACAATTTCTCGAATCAAATCCCGTTATGGATTATAATCTGAAATAAGTTAAATAAGATACAGAGCAACGTACCTTGGCGAGTAGATTGCTCTGCCATCAAATGGAGTTTTCATGACGAGAAGAATCGGAGGTCTATCGCTTTACGGGGTCGTCCTACTCGCGACAGCCGGGCGAATCGCAGCCGCGGACGAGTCCAGTGGCTTCATTTTCTACGAGCGTTTCCTTGGCAGCTCGAACACGCTCGGCAATGTTCTCAAGTTGGACACAACGGTCGGGTACGCCTTTAATAAGTATTTCTCAGTCGACGGCGGCCTTCCGGTGTACTTCGTGCGGCCATCTGAAACCGCCACGGCGCTGGTCGGCTCGACATCCACCAACGGCATTGGAAACGCGTACGTCGAGCTGAAGTTCACGGCCGCCAATCCGGTTGTCAATTACGCGTCCACGCTCACCGGCACGGCGCCGACGGGCGATAAAAGCAGCGGCCTGAGCACGGGCCGGGCGACAGTCGACTGGACCAATCACTTTGACCGGTCGTTTTCGCGCCTCACTCCGTTCGCCAACGTCGGATTCGCAAACACCGTATCCGACACGCCGTTGTTCGTCCGGCCATACACTACGCTCGGTTTCGTCACCCATCTCGAAGGCGGAGCGACCTACCGGATGGCGCGTTTTTTGGACGCGGGCGCAGCCGCCTACGAGATCGAGCCCGCGGGCCAGCAGACTGTCTTTAGCAAACTAGTGAAGCAACCCGCGCCGAGCAATCCGGGTAGAGGCGGTCATCAGGGTGTGTTCGAGACCACGCCGGTTGCGGTCGGCTCGGCCGCCCTCGCGCGCGACAACGGGTTTTCTTTCTGGGGCGGTTTTCATCCTTCCAGGGTGCTCACGTTCCAGTTGGGCTATACGCGCAGCGTCCACTACGCCCTCAACACAGTCTCCTTCGGAGTCGGTGTGAATTTGGGTTCGGTTGTAAGAAATATGAGGTCCTATTAGGCCTCGAGGAAGAGGACAACCCAAGTGAGACGATTAGTCATTTGCATTGCGCACCAGCTCGTAATATTCCATCACAGCGAACAGTGGTCGCGGCATGGTCAGCTAAGACACGGGCTGCCATGCCGCCTCGGCGCGGTGGATATTGCTGGCATTACTTGAATCGATAATTTCCAAAGTGAACGCCGCATTCACATCAAAGAGGTCCTGCTTTAGCTTCTAGGCGCTGTTAAAGAATCGGATCGCCGTCGCCGAAGTTTGAGCGGTCACGTGAGGCGCGCCGGCGGCCGCAGGTCACAAGGCGAATTTCACTTGCTCGAGTTCTTCAAACAGAGTAGTGGCCGTGAACGCACCGACTGCGAAATGTGGCCAAGCATCCACCGTTCCGAGGTGACGCGCCCATGAGCCCCGGCCAGCACCGAAGCGAATTCGCTCATCTGCCGCCTGGACAGTAGATCGGTAGTTCGGAAACAGGGACGGTTTAGCGCCGTCCCCACTCATAGAGGAGGAAGGTTATGAACGCTTCACGGCTGCTCGTAATCGGGCTTGCTTTCAGCCCCACGGTCTTGCTGGCCCAGAAACGCGAAGATATCCTCTCCATCCAGCGTGACATCGCAGCGCTCACCGAACAGGTGCGCCAGATTCAGCGCACGCAGGATGAAAGGATGGCCGCCCTGACCGCGTTGGTGCAGCAGGCGATGGATGTCTCGAACAAGGCGAACGCGAGTTTGTCCGCGCTGCAGCACAGCGTGACGACTCAACTAGCCGATCAGCAGAGCAAGGTGGTGATGCCGACAACCGTGCTGGGGTCCAAGGTGGACCAGATGGCGGACGATTTTCGCTCGATGCAGACCAATATGGCCGATCTCACGCGGCGAGTGGGCCAGTTGGATCAAAAGCTGACCGACATTTCGAGTGCGGTGCGGACGCTGAGCGCTCCGCTGCAAGCGCCCACCCGCACCATCCCGCAAGCGAATACTCCGCAGGGTCCTCCGGCAGGCACTTCCGCCGAGACGCTCTATACGAATGCGTTCCGAGATTACACGACCGGCAAATACGATCTCGCAATGCAGGAATTCAGCGATTATCTGAAGTACTTCCCGCAAACGGAGAACGCTCCCGCCGCCCAGTATTACATCGGCTACACTTACTTCAATGCCAACCAATATGAAGACGCCGTGAAGGCGTTCGACGCCGTGCGCGAGCGGTTCCCGGAGAATCCCAAGACTCCTGATGCGCTCTACATGAAGGGCGTCAGCCTGATGAAGGCGGGCCGTCGCACCGACGCCGGCACCGAATTCAAGAGCTTTGTGAAGCGTTATCCGAACCACGAACTGGCTTCCAAAGCACATGCGCATCTCAAGGATCTGGGCCTGGAGTCGTCGCGATCCGGCGGCCTTCTGCTCAAGTATGTTTTGTCGCAGAGAGAGGCCGACTTAATAGATGAACGAGCGGTCGTTGGTCGAGGGCAGCGGTCTCCGCTCGCCGAGCGCTGGCCCGCCACGCTCCTGGTCACCGGCGTTCAGCCGTGTCAGATTTCACCCTCCAACATCGGGTGATGGTGGCGCGCCCGCTCCTACCGCCACGTCGAGCTCGTCGATGAAACTTGCCTCTCGCCGGCGTTTGTGACCGTCCGAAAACCCTCAGCACGATTTGGTCTAGCAGGATGCTGAAAAAGATAATTGCGAAAGCGGGTGAACCTTACCAAAGGGCT
>QHXU01000462.1:0-640 GCA_003223065.1 Acidobacteriota bacterium
TAGTGATCGAATGCCACAAGCGGATAAATGTACGGACGAATCCAGATTGTGTTCACCCCGAGATAGATGTTGGCCTCCCGCAACTTGCCGCGCAGGCGTTGCCATCGAAAGGAGAGGTCGGAGTCCTTTTCCAACGCGGGCGATGCGTCCACGATTTCTTGAATCCGAGAAATAACAAGGTCTTGATCTAGGAACGACAGGAGTTCGGGCGGCGAGATCGAATCACTAGCAAGCCCATCAGTTAGCACGGCATATTCCGGCAGCCTTTCTGAGAGCTCTGTCATGAGCGTACGAAAGAGTTCTTGGTGGGCGAACTTGTTGATTTCCACCGAGAACAAAGAGTGAAGGCAGTGCTCCGCCAAGTGAGCGTCATCCATAATGAGCAAGTCTGCTGGATCAATAACGGGCCTTTGATTGAAATAGACCCAATAGTTCATGACACCGACACTTTGAGCGCGCTGATAGGCCCTTTTGTCAGGTCCGGGGATGTCTATACCCCGCCCTTCCATCAACACAGCCGGAATACCTAGTGCATTGGCTTCCGTCACCATCTGACGAGCGAGCGTCTTATTGGCGGATAGCACGGCAACTCGTCGCTCGCTCTGCCTCCAAGCTTCCGCGATGAGGAGCGCAATTAAAG
>QHXU01000462.1:645-3015 GCA_003223065.1 Acidobacteriota bacterium
GCGCCTGTCGGAAGCTCGATGCCAAGGTCAGGGGTGTCCATAAGTCCGTTGTATTGCCCGAGAACATGTGCTTGGGCAGGCCAGAGACTCTTGAATTTCTTTGACCGAAATGATTTCAAGAACGTCGAATAGTCCGCAGGTAGCTTTAGTTCGGGCATGGCACTCATTTGTAGGGACTTGCCACGTACCAGCGTACCAGTCGCAGGGAATCTGGTATTGAGTTGTACGGGGCGATCCCGCTGACTGTGCAACCCCTCTTTCTTGCGTTCCGGCGTCGAGTGGCATACGCTTGCTTCTTAGGAATGCGAAAAGAAAGCTTGGCATGCACACGGGCCGGGGATACAAGCTCCATTTAAAGCCCGAGCATGAAGGACGAAAACCACAGCGGCACGTTCAGCGTCCCTGGCTGCAATGTTTACTGGGGTTTCCTAATGGACTTTACACGTCGCACCGTATTAAAGGCTGCCTCGATTTCTCCCGTGCTGTTTAACGTCGCCAGAGCGGCAAAAGCTACCGATATCCGCATCGAGGATATCCGGTTCAGCTACCAGGACTACACCTACCGCGTTCCAATCAAGTTCGGCGGAACGGTGCTGGACCGCGCGACAATCCTGAACGTGAACTGCACGGTACCCACCGTGGACGGGCGCATGGGGAAGGGATTCGGTTCCATGCCGCTCGGCAATGTCTGGGCGTTTCCTTCCCGCACGATGTCGTACGATGCCACGCTGGGCGCGATGAAGGCGCTGGCGGAACGCGTTGCCAAGATCACCGCTGGTTGCAAGGAAACCGGACACCCGATCGACCTCAACACGCTGCTCGAGCCCGAGTATCTGAAGGCTGCCGCCGAGGTGTCGCAACGGCTGAAGCTGGATCAGCCCATTCCCAAGCTCTGCATGCTGGTAACGGCCAGCGCATTCGACGCCGCCGTGAATGACGCTTTCGGAAAGGTTCATCGCCTTAATTGCTACCGGACTTATGGGCCGGAGTTCATGAGCCGCGACCTCGCGCATTATCTGACGCCGGAATTCAAAGGCGAGTATCCCAGCCAGTACGTCACACCTGATCCCAAGCCTCGCATGCCCCTTTATCATCTGGTGGGCGCGGTCGATCCCATCTTCGCCTCCGACATCAAAAAGCGCGTGAATGACGGGCTGCCGGAAACGCTGCAGGAATGGATTCGATATAACGGCTTGACGCATATGAAGATCAAGCTGAATGGTGACGACCTCGCGTGGGACATCGAACGGGTCCTGAACGTGGATCGCGCCGCCACGGAAACCCAGAAGGAGCGTGGTGTTTCGAAGTGGTTTTATTCGCTTGATTTCAATGAAAAATGCCCGAATGTCGAATACCTGATCGATTTCTTGCGCCGTGTGAAGGAGAAGACCCCCCAAGGTTTCGAGCGTATTCAATACGTCGAACAGCCCACTGCGCGCGACCTGAAATCGCACCGTGAGAATGTGATGCATGCGGCCGCGAAGCTGAAGCCGGTGGTCATTGACGAGTCGCTCACCGATTTCGAGAGCCTGGTGCTGGCGCGCGAGATGGGTTATACCGGAGTGGCGCTGAAGGCCTGCAAGATGCAAAGCCAGGAAATGTTGATGGCTTCCGCCGGGCAAAAGTACAAGATGTTCCTCTGCGTGCAGGATCTCACGTGTCCCGGCGCGTCGCTCATCCACTCCGCCGGTCTCGCGGCCCACGTTCCTACCGTCGCGGCCATCGAGGCCAACTCCAGGCAGTACGTGCCCAGTGCCAACAAGGCTTGGGAAGACCGGTTCCCAGGTATCTTCCACATCACCGATGGAACAATGGATACTAGCGGTTTAAACAAGCCTGGCCTGGGCGCCGTCGAAGGATAAAACACTCGCGAGCTCCTCATGTGGGCAAAAACAATCCTCGTTTTATTGCCGCCGGTGCTGTTGAGCGCGCAGCCCGCCGACACGATCTATTACAACGGCAAGATTGTCACGATGTGGGAAGCGCGGCCGGTGGCCGAGGCCGTTGCCATCCGCGGTAATCGCTTTCTCGCCGTCGGCTCCGATCTCGAAGTGTTGAGCACCGCGGGAACCTCCACAAAGAAGGTGGACCTGCGCGGCCGGACCGTCGTCCCTGGGTTGATCGAGAGTCACACGCATCCGATCGCCGCTGCTCTGAGCGAGCAGGAGTCGCCGGTTCCCACAATGCACTCCATCGCGGATATCCAGGCCTACATTCGGGCGCAAGCGGCCAAGCTGCCTGCGGATCGCATCATTTTCGTCCCGAAGATCTACGCTTCACGGCTGAAAGAGCGGCGCTACCCCACCCGCCAGGAACTCGACGAAGCGGCGCCCAGCCGGGCTGCCATGTGTGACAACGGCTACGCCAGTG
>QHXU01000462.1:3024-4096 GCA_003223065.1 Acidobacteriota bacterium
TTCTGCTGAAACAGGCCGGCATCACGAAAGATACTCCGCAGCCATCCAACGGCAAGATCAGCAGGGATGAGCGCGGTGAGCCCACCGGCGCGATCCTCGGCGCGCCGCAACTGTTAAGCCGGTTCCGGCAGAGCCGTCCTCAGACCCACGACGACATGATCTGGGCAATCAAGGCGATGCAGAAGGCTTACAACCGGGTCGGCATCACCAGCACCTGCGACAGATTGCAAGGTCCCGAGGGTTTCCGCGCCTATCAGGAGGTTCGCGCCGCCGGCGGCATGACAGTGCGTACGAATGTAACGTATTACACCGCTGCGAAGGGGACTCCGGAGGAGGTGGCCGCGCAGATCAGAAATATTCCGTTCGTGACCGGATGGGGAGACGAGTGGCTCCGGGTGGGTCCGATAAAAACCACGGTCGATGGCGGCATCCTCATCGGGACGGCATACTTGCGTGAGCCATACGGCCCCCATACACAAATCTACGGATACTCTGACCCGGAGTATCAAGGCGTGCTCGCCGTGAGCAAAGAGAACCTGTTCACCATGGCCCGTGTGGCGGACGAGCTCGGCTGGCAGATGACCGCGCATGCCACCGGAGGCGGAGCCGTCGATCTTCTGCTCGATGCGTACGAGGCCGCCGACCGCGTGAAGCCGATTCGCGGCCGCCGCTGGAACCTCATGCACGCGAATTTTCCGAACGCAGCAGCAGTCGAGCGCGCCAAACGGCTGGGCGTTGTTTTCGATAGTCAGATCGCATGGCTGCACTGCGATGGCGACGCTTTAAAGGATGTTTTTGGCGCGGAGCGCATGGCTTACTTCCTCCCGTTTCGGTCTTTGATCGATGCGGGACTGGTGGTGGTGGGCGGTTCGGACCATATGATTCGCTTTGATCCCCGCGAAGCCATTAACCCATACCACCCGTTTTACGGGATGTGGATGGCGATTACGCGCAAGACTACCGGTGGCATTGTTCTGAACCCCGAGCAACGCGTTACCCGCGAAGAGGCGTTGCGAATGTGGACGCTGAATGGGGCATACAACACGTTCTAGGAGAAGCTGAAAGGTTCCAT
>QHXU01000462.1:4106-6923 GCA_003223065.1 Acidobacteriota bacterium
TGGCGGATCTGGTTGTTATCTCGAAAGATTACCTGTCTTGTCCGGCCAATGAAATCAAGGACATCGAGCCTCTCCAAACGGTCGTGGACGGGCATGTGGTCTACCATCAAGCCGGCGTGTTCTGATGTGGCCGTCGCCCCCGAACCCTTCCAGTTTCTTTCGCAACGGTGAAAAATTGCAGCGGTGACTGTTTAGTGGTAGGCTATGGGGAAGCGTAGTAGGCTGAAGGTTGGAACGATCTGCATTTTCGCCTGACACGTTCTTACATCAGGAAGGAGCAGTATCTGAGGGAACAGACGAAAATAAGATCGGTTGAGCCGTCACTTCAACTCGCTCTGCCGGAAGTAAAACGAGAAGGCAGCGAGTCGAGTGCTCGCATCGAGCGAGACAACAGCGGCCATCAGGTCCCCCGAGAGGCGCTGACCCCGGGTGTTTCCCACATCATCCACAAAGAGAGCCGGGGAGCGGTGCGCCTGGTTCGAGTCCCTAAAGACACGTTTGTCGGCACGCGTTGTGACGAGTGGCGCAGACTCGTGAGCGAATATCGTACTGCTATCAAGACATACAACCGCGCCGTTGAGGGCCTGGGTGATCTGCCCGGTGCGGAGTTCAACGAAGCCTGGCAGCGGGCCGAGCAGGAACGCAAGAAAGCTGAGCATTCCCGCGACGCCTTGATGGGGCATGAGCACGAACACGGTTGTCTATGGCAGGACGTCCGGCACACCGAATCCGGCGTCAAGTCCCGAAGCGCCGGCCAAACGTCGTAAAAAAGGCTGATCGGTCTCTGTTCGAGGCCGCGTTAGGTGGGGAAGAGCGCCTCACCATGAACACGCAAAAGAAGGATGCCGATTACGTTTTTTACGAGCTGACCCGCAGCATTTGCCCCAAGTGCCGCAAGGTCATAGATGCCAAGGTGTTGCTGCGCGACAACAAGGTGTACATGCGCAAGCGATGTCCCGATTGCGGACCGTTTGAAGCGCTCGTCTACGGCGATGCCCAGGCATACACCGCGCACGGCCGATACAACAAGCCCGGAACCATCCCGCTGGCCTTTAATGGGCAACTCCGCGATGGATGCCCCTACGACTGCGGGCTTTGCCCGGACCATCAGCAGCACACCTGCCTCGGCATCATTGAAGTCAACAGCGCCTGCAACATGAATTGCCCGCTGTGCTTCTCCGACGCCGGTCCCGGATTCAGCCTTGCGCTCGAAGAGGTTGAGCAGATGCTCGATGATTACGTTCGGACCGAGGGAAACCCCGAGGTGGTGCAGTTCTCCGGCGGCGAACCGACCATTCACCCCCGGATCATCGACTTCGTCCGCGCGGCCAAAGCCAGGAACATCCCGTTCGTCATGATCAACACGAACGGCAAGCGGATCGCCAGGGATGACCGTTTCCTCGATCAGCTCAATGAAGTCCGGCCATCCCTCTATTTCCAATTCGACGGCTTTGAATCAGAGACTTATCGAATTCTCCGGGGCGAACCCGGCATCCTGGACGAGAAGCTTCTTGCGCTCGACCGGCTGGCCCGAATCGGTCTCAACGTGACGATCGTCCCGGCGATCGAGCGGGGCGTCAACGAACACGAGATCGGAAAGATTGTCGATTTCGCCATCCGGCACCCGGCGATCCGGGGAATCAATTTTCAACCGGCATTCCATGCAGGACGCCACACGGCCCACGATCCGATGCATCGGATGACGATCCCGGACATCCTCGATTTGATCGAGGCCCAGACCTCCGGGAAATTCAAGGTGAGCGATTTTGTCCCGGTGCCTTGTTGTTTCCCCACGTGCAACTCCGTGACGTACGCCTTTATCGACGGCGATCAGGTAACCCCGCTGCCGCGCATCTTGAACGTCTACGACTACCTGGACTACATCACGAACCGAGTCATGCCGGATTGGAGCCTCGAAATCAAGGGCGCATTGGAAGGCCTCTGGTCTTCGTCCTCTGTGGCTGGTTCGCAGAAGTCGGCTGACCAGCTTGCCTTCTCCTGCCAGGCCTGCGGCATTCCTGAAGCGTTAACCGTCGGCGACATTGCCCAGCACATGATCATGATCATGCTGCAGGATTTCATGGATCCATGGACCTTCAATCAGAAGAACCTGATGAAGTGTTGCAAGGAGTTCCTGCTGCCAGGCGGCAAGCAGATTCCTTTCTGCGCTTACAATACGATTGGTTACCGCGAACAGGCCCGGGCGCAGCTCGAAGCGGCGGAGCCCGAACGCCGGCGTGCCCGAGCTGAAGGACGCGAGTACCAGCCGCGCCCCATCACCTTCAACTTCAATGGCGGACGCGACGGGGGCGGATTCCGGGTCGTGACGCCATGAGTTCCACGCCGCAAGAAACTATCAAACAGTGTTGCGCGCGGCTCTATGAGAGCGACTTCGCAAAATTCCTCCTCGGCGATTCCTTTCACCCGGGCGGACTGAGGCTGACCGAACGCCTGGGCACGCTGCTTGAACTGACGCCGCGATCCCGAGTGTTGGATATCGCCTCGGGCAAGGGCGCGAGTGCACTTTTTATCGCGGAACGCTTCGGGTGTGAAATCCTGGGGATCGATTACAGCAGCCGGAATGTCGCAGCCGCCAACGCGGCCGCGGCGGCAACGGAAGCCGGAGCCCGTGTGCGCTTCGAGCAAGCCGATGCGGAACTGCTGCCCGTCGAGGATGGCTCTTTTGACGCGATCGTCTGCGAATGCGATTTCTGCACGTTTCCGGACAAAACGGCCGCGGCGCGCGAGTTCGCGCGGGTTTTACGCAGCGGCGGGGCCGTCGGATTGAGTGACCTGACCCGCGGCGCTGTCTTGCCC
>QHXU01000462.1:6964-7728 GCA_003223065.1 Acidobacteriota bacterium
CATGTATCGCAGATGCGCAACACGTGGAAAGCTACGCCGGATATCTTACGAGCGCAGGCTTTAGTATCCTTCAAACCGAAACACACGACGAAGCTCTGCTCGAAATGGTGCATCAGGTCCGAATGAAGCTGCTTGGTGCGGAGATCATGGTCGGGCTGCGAAAGCTCGATCTACCGGGCGTCGACTTCACCAGTGCGAAGCAATTGGCTCAGGCGGCGCTTCGGGCGGTCCAAGACGGCATGTTGGGATACGCGGTGATCTGCGGTCAGAAACCTGATCGCGCTTTGATCTAGAATCAAGAAGAGTTTCCTGTCGGGGCGTAGCGCAGCCTGGTAGCGCACCTGCCTTGGGCGCAGGGGGTCGGGAGTTCAAATCTCCCCGCCCCGACCATTGATTCCAATAGGTTGGAAGATGGGCCATTCCAACCCGCAAGACTTCTGTCCACGCGAGAAGATTTACGTCTCGTGCTGGTGTCGTTCCTCTCCCAACCCTTGTTCGTCGGCTCCGAGCACGTCCCTCCGCTGGTTTGTCCCGAGCAGATCACGTTTGGAGCTTGGGAGACCAGCTTGCGGCCTGAGAACTTCGCCTTCGCCGCTCAAGGGGAGGCTATTCCCAGCCTTCGACCGCAGTTGCGCAGGTGCTCCGTGAACATCATGTACGGCCTAAGCTCCCATTCGACATCCACGAGGCGTGCGCCATTGAACGGGCCGTCTGTGACGGTGATCAGCTCGTCCTTAGGGATCACCAACGTACGGACTACGTTC
>QHXU01000463.1 GCA_003223065.1 Acidobacteriota bacterium
TGTCGCTGTCGGTGAAGTGACGCCGAGAACGGTCATCCAGCCGTAGTCCGGCGTTGAAGGAAGCGTCGCCGTGGCACGGATCTCATGATCAGGGCCGATGTATTCGACTTCAGGGTCCCCGGCAAGCAAGGCGAGGTCACGGGAGTTCACCGTGTAGACATGCGCTCCAACCAAAGATAAGGAGCGCTTGTGGAGGGCGCCGCGATCCAAGAACCTGTGGTGGCCTAGTTGGTGGGGGCTTTCTTTGAAGCGCACGATTACATCGACAGAGTCTGCGGACTGGTTTGGAGTCCGAGGAACGCCGGGCACAACGGTTTGGGCTTGTGCTGCAACACAACAATATGGGAGACCCCACAAAACAATTGATGCGATCCAGCGGACGGGATAGTCGATTGAATTGTGATTTGTGCCTGACATGGTTCCTCCGTGCCTGCCGGCTTGGATAGCAGATGAAGTGCCAACGCACGGGGAATGCAGAGAACGGTTGATTTTGGAGGGCCCACAGCGCTAACAGGCGCTCAGCGAGAATCGGCGGGAGCGACAAGATGGCACTTTGTTGTGTGGATGTGACTTTTTGGCGGCTCGAAGATTCTGGCACGCCTTCTATGTGCTGCATTCGCAAAGGCTGTGATGACTTAGGCTGGAACTCCACGTGCACCCGGGGAAGCCATGCCCCTGAAAGCGAAGATGTACATCGCGCTGATAGCCGCTTCCGGTCTGGCGGCGCTCTGCTTCGCGGTGTATCCCTGGGAGAGCCAGAATCTGATGAGATTCGGCTTCTACCTGGCTCTCGCGCTCATTGGTTCTGGATCTAAGGTCCGGCTGCCCGGGATCACAGGAACTCTATCGGTGTATTTCTTGTTCGTGCTGCTAAGTATCGTGGAGCTGAAGCTGCCGGAAACCATGGTAATCGTCGCTGCGGCGACGTTGCTGCAGTGCTACTGGCAGGCGAAAAACCGGCCAAGCGCGGCCCAGGTCGTCTTCAACACAACAAGCAATTTCCTCGCGGCTGCCGCGGCGCATCTGTCGTATCAAAGCGGCTTGGTGATCTTCTCTTCACTCGGAATTCCCGTGAGACTGGGACTCGCGGCCATCGTTTTCTTTGTCATCAACACAGCGACCGTTGCAATCGTAATTGGCCTGACCGAAGGAAGGTCTCCGAGACAGGTGTGGACCGAGAGCTATTTCTGGTCATTCCCTTACTACATGGTAGGTGCATCTGTTGCCGGCTTTTTCGGTTACTTGAGCAGGACCGTGGGTTGGGAGGTCGTGGTGATGTTGATCCCGGTGGTCCTGCTTTTGTTCCGTGGCTATCGCTTGTACCTGGACAGGCTTGAATCGGAAAAATTGCATGCCGAGGAAGTTGCTTCATTGCACCTCCGCACGATCGAGGCGCTCGCTCTGTCGATTGAGGCCAAAGACCACGTTACGCACGACCACGTACAGCGAGTGCAGGTCTACGCGCTGGAGGTTGGCAAAGAACTGGGGCTGACGAAGGACGAACTGAATGCGCTCCAAGCCGCTTCGCTACTGCACGACATTGGAAAGCTAGCCGTTCCCGAGCACATCATTTCCAAGCCGGGAAAACTGACATCGGAGGAATTCGAGAAGATGAAAATTCACCCGATCGTCGGTGCGGAAATTCTGGAGCGCGTGCGATTCCCGTATCCTGTGGTTCCAATTGTGCGCTCGCATCACGAGAAGTGGGACGGCACAGGCTATCCCGACGGACTGAAGGGCGACGAGATTCCGATCGGAGCACGAATCCTTTCAGCGGTGGACTGCCTGGACGCGCTCGCCAGCGACCGGCAGTATCGCAGGGCCTATCCTCTGGATAAAGCGATGGCCATTGTTGCCGATGAGTCCGGCTCGAGCTTTGACCCCAGAGTGGTGGAGATCCTGAAGCAGCGTTACCGGGAACTGGAGGTGAAGGCCCGCACGGCCAACGTTACGGAGTTGGGCACGCTCTCCACCGACGCCAAGGTGGAGCGCGGAGCGGCTCCTGGGGCGGGATTCGAGGAAGCCGCGGAGGAAGCCCGGGCGGCAAGTTGCCCCGCCGCCGCCCCGGCTGATTTCTTGATCTCGATCGCTGCTGCCCGTCAGGAGGTGCAGGCTCTTTTTGAAATGGCCCAAGAGCTTGGCAGTTCCCTCAGCCTGCCGGAGACACTGTCGGTACTGGCGGCAAGACTCAAACAGCTGGTGCCCTTCGACGCGTTCGCAATATATGTCGCGCGAAACGAAAAGCTCATTCCCGAATATGTGATCGGAGAAGATCATGTACTCTTTTCTTCACTCGAGATCCCGATGGGGCAGGGACTCTCCGGCTGGGTGGCGGATAACCGCAAGCCGGTCCTGAACGGGAACCCTTCGGTTGAGCCCGGATATCTGAACGATCCGAAGAAATTCAGCAAACTCAATTCGGCCGTTGCGGTCCCTCTGGAAGACTGCTCAGGCGTCATCGGAGTTCTGGCGTTGTACCGGTCTGACCGGAACGCTTTCACGCGCGATCAATTGCGAATTCTTCAAGCCGTCACCTCCAAGTTGGCGGTGGCGATCCGGAATTCGCTGATGTACCGCCAAGCCGCGGCCACCGCGACGACGGACTACTTGACCGGGTTGCCAAATACACGCTCGTTGTTCATGCACTTGGATGCGGAGCTATCGCGATGCCATCGAAGCGGCGAGCCCCTGACTGTTTTGGTCTGTGATCTGGATGGCTTTAAGGAAGTGAACGACCGCTTCGGCCACCTGACGGGAAATCGTTTGCTGGCCCGGACCGCCACGGCGCT
>QHXU01000464.1 GCA_003223065.1 Acidobacteriota bacterium
ACCTTGTTGTGACGCCGCACCTTCCCATCCTCGAATAGGTATGCGAGATTCGACGCGCGGGTGTCGTATTCCTTAAGTGTCCCGATGGGACCGCCCTTTGCAAGATCGGCTCCGAAGAAGTAAAGGTCCCGGCGATTGGGAAAAAATAGACACTTAACTCGTTGCACCTTAAGTCACCTCCGAATAACAACCAAGTTCCGGCCGAACCGGCTCGCCATGATGGAAAGCCATCGAAACCTATCCACCGAAAGTGGGCAAAGTCGGAATCCGCGACCAACAAACCAAACCTAGAGCCAGCGATCGCGGGGCGCCTCCTGCCTCTAACGAAAAATCAACACCAGTTCGTAGGAGTTCTTTGTACCCGATTGAATCAGGCGGTGTCAAATCGAATCAGCACTCGCGAGACGGATTTCCACAGGCGGAAGTCGCGTGTTGTCATTTCCTTTTCCGCGTCGGTCTGTTCCAAAGCTGTGCGTAAACCATGCGTACACCCAAATGGTTTACGAGGGACTGACAAAACGGCAAAAGGCAGCGCTCGCCATCCGCATTTCAGTCGCCAAGGGCAGCTCACTAGCGCCCGCCGCTAAAGTGGGAGGAGTTTCGGAACTGGTGTGGCTTCGCTGGCGCGACCAGGTCGACCGGCACCGTCGAGTGCCCAAGGACGCGACCGTGGCGGATGTAGCTCTCCTATGCTGGGCGCCGCGGGCTATCGCACGAAACATCGTTTTCCCGCCGGTTACTTGATAGAGCAGCGCTGCGGCGAGGCGCGCCGGCTGATCAGGATCGCGCGCAGTCGCGCTCGTCGATGCAGGCCCGCGCGCACTCAAGCGATCTGGTGGGGTGTATACTTGTCACAAGTCAGAGCCCTGAAAATGGAAATACTTCAGTTAGAGGAAGCGGTCGTCGGAGCGCAAACTCCAGGGCAAGCGCCCGTTTGGGCGCGTGATCTACTTCAGTCGGTCATCCCAAGCTACAGTGGTGATTCTTTTAAGACCCCTCCCCCGGTCGTTTAGTTGATTTCTCAGAGTAACGGCCTTGTGTTATGCCACACAAAAGAATTCGCGTTTTGCTGATTGAAGACAATCCTGGCGATGCGAAGCTGGTCCGCCTAATGCTGGACGCAGCAGCAGAGCCGGGCTTTAACGTGCAACACGTTCAAGACCTTCACACTGCCCTGGCGCAACTGAAATCGCAGGATTTCGATGTATTGCTCCTGGATCTGAACCTGCCGGATAGCCGTGAACTGAACACGCTGGGGCGCGTGCACGCCCATGACCCATCCACACCAATTATTATCCTGACCGGGAGCGTCCTGGACCAGCAGAAGGCAGTGGAGGCTCTGGACAAGGGCGCAAGGGATTACCTGATCAAGGGGAAAGTGGACGGTCAACTCCTAGAGCGCGCCATCTTGCGTTGCGTGAAGGTTACCGCCGAAGAACCAGCCCCTGTTCCGGAGCTCAAGCGGGCGGAAGATGCTTTACAGCTTCTGGCAAACGTCACTGCGGCGGCCAGTTCCGCAGAAGACCTCCATACTGCGATGTCCCGTTGCTTGGAAGAAATCTGCACGCTGCGAAAGTGGCAGGTAGCGCAGGTGTGGCTGCTGGACCCGAACAGGAATGTTCTCAGTTGCGCCCCGCAGGCATTTCATGCCTCATTGCCTTGCCCATCTTTTCGGGAAGCGAGCCTCGAAATGCAATTCGAGAGGGGTGTCGGCCTTCCTGGCCGGGTCTGGGGGAAGAATGCCCCCGCTTGGATCGTGGATGTAACCAAGGATGGCAATTTCCCCCGGGCTAAGTTCGCCGCAGAGCATGGACTCAAAGCAGCGTTTGGCTTTCCCATTCGAGACCGCCAGAAGCTATTCGGGGTTTTCGAGTTCTTCGCGGCAGAAATTCGCGATCCTGATCCCCAGTTCCTGTACGTCGTCGCCAAGTTGGGCGATCATCTGGGAGGGGTATTCGGGCGGAAAAGGGCGGAGACCAAGTTCCGCGACTTGCTGGAAGCAGCGCCGGACGCAACGGTGGCGGTGAATCATGAAGGGGTCATCGCACTGGTCAATGCCCAGGTGGAGAAGGTGTTTGGATACGAGCGGGAAGAACTGCTGGGCCAGAAGATTGAGATGTTGGTGCCGGAACGCTTTCGGGGGAAGCACTCCAGGCACCGCATGAGTTTTTTCCAGGAGCCGCACGTACGGCCCATGGGAGCCGGGCTGGAGTTATACGGCCTCCGCAAAGACGGAACGGAGTTCCCCGTTGAGATCAGCCTCAGTCCGCTGGAGACGGAGGAAGGCCTGCTGGTCTCCGGAGCCATCCGCGACATCACCGAGCGGAAGCGGGCCGAGCTGTCACTGCGCACGAGCGAAGAACGATTCCGAGCGGTGTCTGAGACCGCTTACAACCCCATCATTTCCGCCAACCG
>QHXU01000158.1:0-883 GCA_003223065.1 Acidobacteriota bacterium
GGGGGTCCGTTCCCAGGACATTCTGCCGCTACTGATCGAGAACTTTCATTTCGAGCGTTTTGTCGCCTTTGGAAATGTTATTGATCCGTTCGTTGATCGAAGCTTTGGTCATAATTTCGACGCCGCGGCGGAATGGGACCGGGCTTTCATTGACCTCGTGCATCAGCGCGATGAGGAGGAAATCGCAGCCGGGAGAATCAAACCGACGCACATGTACGCGGTCCTGGGAACGGCAGCGGACCAACCAACGATATTCCTGGACCCGCTCAGCCCCGCATTTTGCATCCGGTGGCCTGACGCGGCGGACCAAGGTCCAACAAGGCCGAAGGATTCGGAAAGCAATACGCAAGACGAGCCAACTCAAGCCTATGAATGGCACGCGTGGCCGCACTGCGCTCAACGGGAGCTTGAAATAGCGTGCCGAAGGCTCAGAGATTCCGCCAAGCAACTTCAAAAGCTGGAGCGGGAATTTGAGGAACGGACGGCGTGGGCGTTGCAGCTTAGACAAAGAGTTTGGGGAGCGGACGGCCTGGGCCTTGCAGCTCGATAAGGACCTTGCCGAACGAACTGCGTGGGCCTCAGGGCTAGACAGAGAGCTCGCGGAACGAACGGCGTGGGCATTGCAGCTGAATAAGCAACTGGAGGAGCAGACGGCGTATGCTCTCAAACTCGAAAAGGAGTTGCGGGAAGTAAGGACGCCTTCAGAGCGGCCATCCATTCGCGGTTTCCGGCGCCAGGTTTGTAGTCTTGTTCGAAAATTGGCTTATCTCGCCGGCCGGATTAATTAGAGTGCGAACACCGTTCGTGAACTCTCGACCAGGGCGTCATCTTGCTGGGGAACAAGCCGACGTTGCCTGCGATGCTGGCGTCTATCACGGTTGTG
>QHXU01000158.1:919-13558 GCA_003223065.1 Acidobacteriota bacterium
TTCTGACTCATGGTGAAATTCCAGGCGTTCATCACGTCCGGGGGAAAGGCCGGCAACAGCTTCAGAATCCGCGCCTGGATGTCCGCCACGATCCCCGGATTGTCCGCCGCTACGTTGTAACTTTCGTCGGGATCCAGTTCGAGATTGTAAAGTTCCGGATTGGGTAGAGGAAGATTGTAGCGGCCGACCACAGGGTCCGGGCTCCACGGAAAATCGTTGTACCGGGATACATGCAGCTTCCACTCTCCCAGCCGGGCACACTGCAGGTTCCAGCCGTCGAAATATAGGAAGGCTTCGCGGCTCACGCTGTCCTGATCCCCCGCTAGAATCGGCCAGATGTCCACGCCGTCCAAAGGCTTGCCCGGCAATGGCGCTTTACAAAGTCCCGCAATCGTTGGCAGGATGTCCATGGTGGTTGCCACACTTCCGCTCACTCGCCCAGCCGGAATCCGAACGGCCCGGTTCAGAAAGCGCGTTGCCGCAATCCGGCCCGGAAAGCGTGCAATGAAGGGCACTCGCACGCCGCCCTCGTAGCTCCATCCCTTGCGTCCCCTCAGTCTTCCGGGACTGCCCAGGAACCACGGTCCGTTGTCACTCGTGAACATCGCCAGTGTGTTGTCATCGACTCCGTTGTCGGTCAGTGCGTGCAATACCTGCCCGACGCTCCAGTCGATCTCCTCGAGAACATCGCCGTACAGGCCCAATCCCGACTTGGGGAAGGTGTGCGCGAGATAGAGAAAGAAAGGCGTGCTCTTAGAGCGCTGAATAAAATTGACCGATTGCTGCGTGTATCGTTGCGTCAGGGTGTCCAACTGAACCGGCGATTCGATGATGTCGGTGTTGTGCATCAGGATCGAAGGTGACTGGTCGTTGCTGTACGGGATTCCGTAGTATTCGTCAAAGCCGCGGTTGGTTGGCAGAAACTGCAGCTGCGATCCCAAGTGCCATTTGCCAACACACATCGTGTTGTAGCCCACCGGCTTCAGCACTTCGGCGATGGTCATTTCCGAGATCGAAAGCCCCGTTGTATCGTGCGGGCTAAGAACACCGGGCACGCCTACGCGGGTTGCGTAGCGGCCGGTCATCAGACTCGCCCGCGAGGGCGAGCAGACACTACTGGTGGAGTAGAACTGCCGGAAATGCACTCCTTCCTGTGCCATGCCGTCCAGATTTGGCGTTGCGATGTTCGACCCGTACGTGTGCAAGTCGCCGTATCCGAGGTCATCGCACAGGATCAAGACAATGTTGGGAGGCTTGAGCGTCTGGCCGCGCACGCCCGCGGCGGTAAATAGCTCTCCACCCGCGGCTTGAACGAACCTGCGCCTCGAAAGTGGCTCTGGATGCATGGGACTCCCTTCGGAAAGGCTGTGAACTATCCTATTCCGCTTCCTGCCTTTCTTCTATGGCGCCGTATACAAATCCCGCATCCTGAAGCTGCGGTATGCAGCAGTCCCGAACTGGATACCAAAAACGATGTCACCGGATGGCTTCACTTCCAAGGACTGGGAGATGGTGTTTACGTTGCCTGAGGGATCGGTAACGTATATGAAGCCCGCGTCAAAATGATAATCTCTGTTCGGCAGTCTCTGCGCGGAGCCAACGGCGGAAGAGTACGTGCCCAGGTCCGCATTCAGGAGCAGCGTGGCCACCCTGTTCTGCTCATCGATTCTTAGGAGTTGCCCGCGGCTGTGAATGGTTGAGTCATTTGCAGCTCGCGAATTTCCGTTGTCGAATAGCATCAGCGACGCATCGTCCTGCTCGAAGTTGGCGTCGTGCTGGTGCGAAAACCAGGGACTGGGGTCGGGCGAAACGATCTGGAAATCGCCACCGTTTCCCAGACGCCAGATAATATTGCCGCTGCCGGCGCCATTCCTATAATCGATCTTGATGAGCCAGTCCTGATGGCGGGCCGAGTAGAGGATATTTCCGTCCGGTGTGAGTTGGACCGAATTCCCATGCAACCAGTCATTGGCATTTGGATTCAAGTAAAACGGCGCACACCCGAGCCCGGCGGGGTAAGTGCAGGTTTCGCCCAACAAGGCCGTCCGATGCGGATCAAGGTGGTCGAAAGAGTCCCATGCCCACACTACCTGAAGGTCAGGATCTAGGGCCAGGATTGTGTCGCCGATTACATCAACCGGACCAGATCCCTGCACATCCGTGAGGATCCTCTCCGAGTCTGCGAGAACCATATACTTGCCGTCCGGAAGCTTTCTTGCTTCATGGTGGAAGCCATTGATGGGGTGTATGCCCAGGGCAACGAGTTGCTCGTTCACCCGCTCTGCATTAGTTTCAGCGAGTGTCATGCCCGCAAGATCGAATTCACGAACGAACTGTTGGGACGTATCTTTCTTGCCGTCCACGCCGATGCCGAGAAACGTTCCGCCTGTTTGTGGTCTGGTCAAGAACGTGATGTCGCCGGGAGAATACCATACGACGTTGCCGTTCAGGTCCGTGGCGATCGAGTTCGTAAAGAAAAGGCTCTGCAGCAGTATTCCATCCACGGAGGGCACTTTCGCCGCCGTAAGCATGGAGACGGAAGGCGGCTGTAGTGAAATGACGGGTGTCTTGAACGTAACCGAAGCGCTGCTAACAAATGATCTGCCCGTATCGAGAATATGGCGGGCCGAGTACTCTGTATCGGCGCGGAGTCCGGCGAGGTAGAAATTCATGCTGTACCCCGGATCGCAGGGCTTGTACGGAGTACTCTGCACGGCGCCATCGCTCGACCAGAACTGAACCTTCATACGGCCTTCCAACCTGCACCCCGGCGCGCTATAAATGAAGACCAGCGGATGGGCGGTGGGCGTGACCACGGGGGTTCTGCTGGTGACGAGCCTCGTCCACTCAAACATGGCCGAGGCGCCGGCCGTTTCTCCGGTATCGGTGTTCTTTGCCGAGACCTCGATTTCGTAGGCGCCCTCACGGTCAATGACGCTCCAGTCGAGCGATGACTTTGGCCCATAGTCCACCACCGTGTGAAAATCGTCGCCCGATCGCCGCGTCCGGAAGCGGTACCGCAGCGATCCAGGGTTGGCATCGGATACGGTTGCGGTCCATGTGACAAGGGTCCCGTGCGGCGCCGGCGATTGCACTGAGGGGCTCACCGAGACCGACATTTGCGCCGAGAGCCTAGTCCCGGACGTCAGCAGGGTTAGGAAGCCGAATAAGAGCAGTTTCATTTTTGTTTGCCGTTTCTGGGTCAAGGTTCGCTCTGTTCAGAAGGAACCTGGACGATCAGCTTGGTTTTTCGGTTCGCGGCGCGTGCCGGAGCGCGGTTCCGGCGCCCGCGTGTGGAACAGCGATTACTGCAGAGTTACTTGAATGCGGCAGCCCCAGAATGGAGCGCAGTAAAGATAAATACTGCCGTGTGCAGACCCTCGTCTCTGCGCCTTAGCCCGTGAGATGGAAGCTGAGGCGCGTAATATAACTGTTCAGACGACGGAGGAGCCGCAGCGGTGTACAAGGCGAGCGGCTTTGCCTCAAGTAATCGGTGCGAGGCAAAACTCTCGCGCCGTGCCGCCATTTCGTTGCAGTTCGATTAGTCCGGATGATGCTGGCATACTGGTTCAGGAGGTGATGGTGGCTTTTCACTTTCTGGTCCGGTTTGAACCTCGGCCGGGGAAGGAGACAGAGTTTCGCGAGCAATTGCTGCAGGTGATTCTGCCGACGCGCGCCGAGAGTGGCTGTGTGGCGATCCGCGTATTCGAATCGGTCCGGGAGCCCATCGTGTTCGCGATTCACTCGGAGTGGGCCGATGAATCCGCCTTCGACTTGCATGCGCAATTGCCGCATACGGTCCGATTTCTCGAGGCTGCGGAAAGGTTGTTGAGTCATCCCGTGGAAGGGCTGAGGTCGAGAGAGATCGGCGGCGGCGCGGGACGCGGCGCGGCGGAGTAGCTCAGATGCGGAGGATTAGCCTGTTGACAATTCTAATGCGGGACTCTATTTCCATCCTTCAGCGCGCGCCGATAACCCGGCGCGATTCGATGTAATCCGTCTCCTTCTGAAGGTTTTTTTCGCGCAGCTCGCGAACGCGCGCCATGGCGAGCCTGGCTTCGTCCTTCCGGCCGAGCATCTGCAAGGCCCGGCCCAGTTGGTAGAACACTGAGGCTTCGGAATCGTTCAATTCAGTCGCGCGCTCGAGCAACGCGACTGCTTGTGCGGCTTGATTCAATTCGATCAGCGCCTTGCCCCGATAGTAGAAGGCGGCCCAGGAATCCGGAGTCAGCTCGCAGGCCTTCTCCAAGTAGGGCAAACCCTCCCGCGGACGGCCTTCCTGTACCAGAAAGCCACCGAGAAAATAGTTTGCTTCCGGGTCACCCGGATCATCCTGAAGAGCCGTTTTCAACTCGCGCACGGCCTCATCGGAATTTCGCTGGGTGATGGAGACCTTCCCGAGTTCGAGATGAATGCGGGGGAACTTGGGATCGAGATCGAGCACTCGCCGGTAGGACTCCGCGGCGCGGTCGAAGAGCGTGGATTCGTAGTACGCCTTCCCGAGCAGGAATTCGGCCTGGGCGGGACTCGTCGCGGTGGCGAACATCTCATCGAACGCGCTTTGGGCTTTCTCGGGCTGACTGGTCTTCAAATAAGCGAGCCCGAGCATGAAGAGCGCCCCACCGTTGCCGGGAGTGGAGGCGCGGATAGCCTCCAGTTCCTGGATTGCCGGCTCGAGATGGCCCAGATAGACCTGGCAGGTGGCAGCCAGTTGACGTGTTTGCCGGCTCGATCCGTTGACGTCGACGGCGCGTTGGAAAAAGGGAAGGGCCTGCCCATAATCCTCGCGCTTGAAATAGACGAGGCCGAGGTTCAGGAGAATGCCCTCCGCTTTGGGATTCACCTTGAGAGCCCGCTTATAGATCGCGATCGCTTTTTCAGGATGATGGGTGCGCTGATAGATGACGCCGAGATTGCCCATAGCGGCAACCTGATTGGGCGATGATGCCAGCACTTTTTCGAATCCGCGCTCAGCCGCAGCGTAATTGCCGGCGGCGAGGTCCTTGGCGGCCATATCGAAGATCGCTTGAAGCGAATCAGCCGCGAGGACGCTTGCGATGGTCACCGCCGCAAGCCCGAGGAACCGCATACGCTTCAAGTCTCGCAAATCGGCGGCGGGCCGGCTGCGGCAGGCATCAAAAATAAGCCTCGCCGGAGGAATCTGTGGGTCACTGATACGTTCGGACGGCGGCTGGAAGAACGCTACGGCGTTAATCATGGTAATCGCCGCGGACGCTAACGCAACTTGCAGTAACGAAGAGTCACTGCAATCGCACCCGGATTTCAAAGACTTTTGGCCAGAGCTTGCCGGTCACAAACAGCCTGCGACCCGCGGCATCGTAGGCAATGCCATTCATTACGGGATGCAATGGGTCTGTGGGAAACGGCGGCATGCGCGATTTCAGTTCGGCCAGATCGATCCAGCTGGTGACCTGACCGGTATCCGGTTGAATGATTGCGATTCGATCCTGCGGCAGAACGTTGGCGTAGATCTTGCCGTCGACGAACTCCAGCTCATTCAGATTTTCGACAGGCTTGCCGCCATCGAACACTTCGAGACGGCCCAACTCGACGAAAGTCTCGGGATCCAGGAATCGCAGTTTCGAGGAGCCGTCGCCCATGATGAGCCGGTGATCGTCGTGCGTGAGGCCCCAGCCATCGCCGGGGTACATGAAACTCGACTGTGGCTCGAGGGACGCAATGTCGTAGGTCACGCCGACGTTGTCTCCAAAGTGTCGTCTGACGTCTTCGAAAAATGTACGCAGGTGCCATATCGGCGCACTTCCTCTCCTTCTTGGAGTCAACTGCACCAGCCTGCCGCGCCACTCGGCCAGGCCTTCGCCGAAGTCGCGGGGATTCACGGCGCGCTGTTGAACGACTTCGCCGGTCGCCAGACGAACCTTTCGCAGTGACGATCGCCCCGTGATGCCAGTGCTTTCGTAGAGGAATCCGTCAAGATAGATCAGCCCCTGTGTGTAAGCGTCCGCATCGTGCGGATACTCGCCAACGACCTCGTATCCGACAACGCTTCCAACAGCCTGCGTCTCGCGTTCCGCTGCGAGCGGCTCCGCCGCTGCGGGCGGCTCCGCCGTAGCCGAGTGGAAGCGTTTAAAAACGGTGACTGCACTCGTGGCCAGAGCTAGCAATCCGATGACGACTATCCCGATTCGTTTCGATGTCACCAGTTACTCACTTTGCAGCGCAAAGCATATTACGGTGTCGCTCCGTGTGCAAGTTCTTTGTTGCTTATCGGCCTCGCTCCGTGGCTTTGCCGATTTTTTGACTCCTTTCTTTTCGTCACCCTTGCGCACCGCATTCAGGCGAGAGCCACATTCGCCAACGGTGACCAATTCCCATGCGAGCATCGGCCAGATTATTCCTGCCTTGTCGTTAGCGTTCATCGGAAGTGCGTCGGCGGTATAGAGCTGGGGTTTTTGTCTACCAGCACGCCCGCTTCATTGCCGACAAGAAGAGCATCGAAGTGGCCGTACGACCGCGCAAGGGTTCGGCCGCAGTCTGAGCCCGAATCTACCCACGAATTCTTCTGACGAATCAAAAATAAAGCTTCAGCCCCAGTTGCAGGGTCCGAGGATCGCGAGTGCCCGTAAGCTGCCCGAAGTTGTTCGTGTCGAGGGCCACGCCGCCGGGGCCGGAGGCAGTGATCCCCGTAGCCGCGTTCGAAAACTGGGTGTGGTTGAACAGATTAAAGCATTCGAAACGTAGCTGCGTCTTCACCCGCTCCCCGATGTTCGTATTCTTGAAGACCGAGAAGTCCCAGTTGTTGATCCCCGGTCCGCGGAGGGCGTTCCTGTGGAGGTTGCCGATGACGCCGTCGAGGGGCCGCGCGAAAGCCGCATTATTGAGCCACAGCGGATTACCGCGTCTGCTCCCGCCAAGCCGTGGGTCGCCGCCGATATAGTTCGGGCGCACGGTGCCGCCGAGAGTGCCCTGGTTTCCCGGCGAGGTCAGGCTCAACGGGAAGCCGCTCCAGAAACGGGTGATGCCGGTTACTTCCCATCCGCCCAAAACCGATCGGGCAAACGCGCTGTTTGTCTTCGGCGAGGGAAGCAGGTACACGTAGTTCACGTTAAAGACGAACTTGCGGTCATAGCCGGCCGGCGCCCAGTTGTTCTGCCGGTTCTGCCACCAGTCGATCTGGGTCGTGTCCGTGTCCGCGATATCCATGGCTCTGGCCCATGTGAAATCGGAGTTGATGGTCAAGTGCTGGCTAAAACGGCGGCTCAGGCGAGTCTGGAGCGCGTTGTAACTGCTGTTGGCGCCGTAGTCGGTGTAGGTGATGTTGTTGTAACCCTTGAATGGCCGGATCGCATCCTGCACGCCGTTCACTGAGTTCAGGGGATTGTTCGGGCCTGTGGTCGTGCCCAATGGCAACAGGTTAAAGCCATACTGATATTGCAAGGCACGCCCGGCGTTGCCGACGTACGCCACTTCGAGAGCCATCTGATACGGGAGTTGCTGCTGCACGCCGAAACTCCAGGCGTAGGTGGTAGGGATTTTACCGTTTCCGTCCATTGCGTTCACCGAAGAGGTGAACCTGACGCCGCCCGTGACCAACGAAGGAGAAACCGCGTCTACTTTGCCGCCGTAGATTGTCGGGGTGTAGAAGAGCGGCGGGTTGCCGAGACCATCGAAGCTGTTCACGTTCTGGCGGATGCGTTCGTAAAAAATGCCCGCGCCCGCGCGGATCGCGGTCTTGCCGTTGCCGAAAACGTCATAAGCGAAGCCGAACCGCGGGCCGAGGTTGTCCCAGCGGTGCTTCACGCCGCCATCCGGAACGCCCTTGCCTTCCTGCACCATGCCGTTGGCCAGATCCCCGGAGTTTGGCACGATGCCGCCTCGATTGGCGCTGTTATCCGTATAAATGGACACTGCCTTGGTCGGGTCGTATTTGGCCGGAACCCAATAGTTTTCGAGATATTTCCCATAAGTTGACGTAGGCCCCAGGTAGGACCAGCGGAGCCCGTACTCGAGCGTGAGATTCTTGGTGACACGCCAGCTGTCCTGGGCGAACAATTCGAGTCCGGTGAAGTGGAAGCTGCCGTAGAAGCGGCCGTTGCTTTGACTCAGCGTAGTGAAATTTCCGAGCAGCAGGTTGGCGAGGCCAACGCCGGTATCGTTGGGATTCAGGACGCTCGAGCCGAACCCGAAATTGGGCGCGTCCGTCCAGGCGGGCTGCTGGCCATTCAGGTTCTTGTTGTAAAACCCGCCGAATTTGAACGTGTGAACGCCCATGACCTTGGCCACGTTGTCGGTGAACGCGAACGTCTTGCCTTCGCTGACCCAGTTGGGCGCGAACACCGAAATGTTGAAGCCGGCGCCGCTCACGTTGGGAAACCGGTTGAGCGTATTGGAGGCGGGGAACAGGTCCTGAAACTTGAAGCCGTTCGCGCTTTCGCTGTAATCGTTCGGAGTCAGATCGATCACGTTCACGACCTGCGTGAGGTGGTTGTAGGTGAAGATCGCCTCATTGGTAAGCGTCGGAGAGATCACGTTCACAAGGTTCCACGACCAGCTCGCGCCGGGTTTCTTGCGGTATTCCGGGAATACAGGAAAGTTGTTGCCTGAGAAAATGCCGAAGCCCTGACTCTCCTGCTGCCCGTCGTCCACCCAACGGAAAAAGAACTGGGTCTTCGCGTTCACGTTGTAGTCTGCGCGCAGGGCCTTCTGGTTCTTACCGAACTTGTAGGTGTCCTGGAAAGGCACGCGGACCAGATCAGGACCCGCCGGGCTCACCGGAAGGCTGCCGGCTCCGCGGTACGCCCTCGAGAAGACCTTGATGAATGCACTTGCATTCTGGCCCCATTGGGCCGGCGGGACGAAGTTGTTGGCATACGGCATACCGCCGATGATGTTATTGCTGTTGTCGCGCACCACGGTCCCCGGCTGGAAAACGGTCCCTACCGGGAAATTGCCGCCATTGAGGTGAGTGCCCGGCAGGATCGCTTTGCTGAAATCGCCGTTGAGCTCGTTCGCGGTGGGGACGTCGTAGAAGCTGTTGCCATTCGGCCGGCTGGCGCGCGTTCCCTCATAGTTGAAGAAGAAGAACAGCCTTTTGTTGACCGCCGTGGAGATTTTAGGTAGCCAGATCCAGCCTCCCAGGTTGCCGCCGAACTGGTTGAAGCGCAGTGGAGAGACCGGCTTGCCTTGCAGGTTGTTGAAGAACGAATTGGCCTGCAGCGCGTCGTTGCGCAGGAACTCGTACGCCGTCCCGTGGAAGGCTGAGCTGCCGCTCTTGGTGATGGCCGAGATCAGAATGCCGGGGTTGCGGCCGTACTCGGCGTTGTATACGCCGGTCTGGAGCTTGAACTCGGCCACTGCGTCCATGCTGAGCTGCGTGTACTGGCCATCGTTTGCGCCGACGTCGGTGTTGATGCTGCCATCGAGGAAAACATTGTTATTGCTGCCGCGCATTCCGTTCACGTTGAAGGAATCGGTATTGTTGAACGCCAGGCGGAAATCGGAAGCATCGTTGGAGACGACGCCGGGCAGCGTTCGCAGCAGCGATTGCCAGTCGCGGCCATTCAAGCTGGTCTCGGTGACCTGGGTGGAGGTGATCACAAAGTTCTTGTCCGCGGTGCGCGTCTCCACCTGTGGTGTTTCCGCCGAAACCGTAATGGATTCGGTGGTCGCGCCTACCTCCGTCCGAATCTCGCCCAAATTCAGGATCTGGTTGACATCCAAGACCACGCCGGATCTCAGCGCTTTCTTCATCCCTGGGCATTCGACCTTCACGGAATAGGTGCCGTGCGGGAGAGGCTGCAGTAGGAAAATTCCATCGCTGCCGCTGGCCGATTCCCGGACCACGACGCCTTTGGCATCATCCACCGCCTGGACGGGGCAATTCGCGATCACGGCGTTTGCCGGATCGATAATCCTGGCTTGAATCGTCCCGCTTTGCGCGAGCAGGAGGGGAGTGCTGAATGCGACAACGGCGAGAAACGTGATCCTGAAGACGACAGAGTTCATGGATTTTTCTCCTTACCCGGATTGCGACTGGGTTCTTGAGCCGGTTGAAGTTACGTTACACCAAAACGTTGATGGAGGGGAAGTGAATTTTTTTCATGAGTCATTAACTTATGGTTAACGACACCGCTGATGACCGAACGGCCTACAGATAAGGAATACCCAGGGCATCCATCGCGCCTTTCATATAGCCGATGGCGAGAACTTTTCCGCCCATCGAATATCCCGGCCGGTCATTCGATTCTCCGTCGAGCGTGGGTGCATGGTCCGGGCGCATGGGGCCTTCGAAACCGCATTGATGATAAATCCGCAGCATCTGCGCCAGGTCCACAGGGCCGTTGTCGTGGAACGTTTCGCGGAAGCGCCGGCGGGTGCCCTCCACATCGCGGAAGTGGACGAAGAAAATCTTCTTCTGCGCGCACCACTCCTGAGCCAGCGCCGCGATATCTTCACCCATCAGCTTGAAATTCGCCTGGCAGAACGTTATGCCATTCACCGGGCTGGGAACCATGCCGAGCACGCGCCTGTAATTCGCCGCACTAGTCACAATGCGGCCGATGCCGCGCAGCGGCGAGAGCGGAGGGTCGTCGGGATGCAGCGCCATTTTCACGCCTGCCTGCTCGGCCACGGGAATTGCAGCCTTCAGAAAATACTCCAGGTTGCTCCATATCTTTTCTTCGCTGATTTCGCCCCATTCGGTGAGGCCCTGCTTCTCCGCCGCCTCGTAATCGAACTCGCTGATCAGCGCGCCGCCGCGCGTGGGCACGTCGACTCTGGTGCGATACCACCCGATACCGGCCATCCAGTTGTAGCAAAGCAGATGAACACCGGCCTGCCCCAAAGCCTTGATTGCGGCAAGGTAATTCTCGATCTCTTCATCGCGGCCCGGCAGGCCCAGCGTGATTTTCTCCGCGGGCACCGGATGGCTCTCGACGCCGGCGAATACCATCCCGGCGGCCCGAAAATCCGTAGTGTTTCGAGATAGCGATCGCGCGGGACCCGCGCCAAGGCGGGCGAGACACCCACAATGGCATGCGTGATCCCGATCTGGCTGCCGAGACGGATCTTGTGATCTTCGTCTAGCTGAAACAACTCGGCCAGCTGGATGCCGCGGCGATTCGGATCGGGCGCTTTGCGCATTGGAGTCTCGAGAGCCGTGGCCGCCGAGAGGGGAAGCGCCGCCGTGGTCAATGCCGCGAGCGTTCCTTCAATGCAATTCCTGCGAGTCATTGTCGGTTACCTCCAGCCGGCCTCTGCAGCTACTCTACTCGTTCCGGGGACTCATCGCCAGTGCACGTACCTTAGAGCCAATTTCAATGCTCGAGCAGGCGAGGCGCGCGGAAGCGGAAGCCCCGCGCGGAGCCGATAAACGCCTGTACGGCGTGCGGCAATCGGCTGACCTTGCGCGACACGAGTTCCACGCGGGAGAGCAGCCGGCGTTCCCGCTGGCGGATGAGCGACAAGGACCCGCGCTTGAGGTCGGCGTCCACGATCCACATGGGAAGCATGGAAATACCGAGCCCGGCACGGATCATCGCTTTGATGGCCTCCGCCGTATCGAAGGTCATGATCACTTTCGGCGAGAAACCGGTCTCGGAGAAGTAGCGGTCGATCAGGTCCTCAATGCGCGATCCCTTCTGGTACAGAATGAACGGAAAGCGCTTCAGGTCGGCCAGAGCGCAACGGCGGGGCGCTTCCCGGAGATTCGAAACGAGAACGAACTCAACCTCCCACATCGACTCCACCGAGAGAAAAGGCTCCTCGCGACCAGCAGGCCGAGGTCGAGCGATCCGAGGGCGAGGCTCTGCGTCAACGTCTGGGAGTTTCCGGTTTCGACGTACAGCTCAATGCCCGGATGGGCGCGCCGGAAGTGCCGCAGCAAGGGCGGGAGCAGATAGCTGCTTAAGGTCGGACCCGCGCCGATGCGGACGATACCCCGCTTCAGTCCTTTCCACTCCTCCATAGAACGCACGGCGAGATCGTGCTGTGAAAGAAGGTCGCGCGCGTGAGGCAGCAGCATCTCGCAAGCTTTGGTCAGGCGCAATGCCCGGCCGGCCTTTTCGTAGAGAGGGACGCCCAGTTCGGCTTCGATTCCTCGCAGCTGCTTGTGAATGGCCGGGGGGCTGAGGTTGAGCCGCTCTGCCGCGGCCGTAATGCTGCCCAGCTCGGCCAGCGTTACCAGACTGCGCAACTGGCGGAACTCCATTCTCCCGATATTAGCATTAACCACCGGTGAACGATTGCTAACAATATTTCACTTGTGATTGTTGGATCAGGTCCTTAATAATCGTCGACAGCCGACTGCAGCCGTGACGGCCACTGGTTGGAGAAACGATGCCATCAGAAATCAAAGATGAGCTTGACCAGCAGAGCGCGCGCTACCGCGAGCTCTATGCGGGGGTGATTTATGACGTGTTGGAGCATTTCGGTTATCCGAACCAGGTCCTTTCGCATCAGTTTTCACCGCTGGCGCCGGAGATGAAGCTCGCCGGCCCTGCATTCACCATGAAAGGGACAATGAGCTGCGAGCGCGACGAGCAGTCGCGCTACAAGCGCCTGAACATGATCAAGCAGATGAGGCGTCCCTGTATCGAGGTTCGCGATTGCGGGACGCCTTTCCCGCTGGCGATGTACGGAGAGTTGAGTGCGACCACG
>QHXU01000457.1:0-2575 GCA_003223065.1 Acidobacteriota bacterium
GCGAAGATATCGTAATTGAAAACGCGATCCGGATCAGGCTCATGGTTTGAGACGAACAGAATCTCGCGTCCGTCCGGCGACCAGTCGATCGAGTGCTCGTAATAATCGCCCTTGGTCAACTGGCGCACGGCCTTGGTGGCGAGATCGACGGTGAAAATGTGGAGACGGCGGTTGTCGTTGAATCGGGTCATACCCTCGGACGCGGTGGGCTTGTAGAGATAGCGCGTAATCATCATCGGATCGCCGTTGGCGTCCGCTTCCGGCCCCGGAGTGCTGGAGATGAACGCGATCTGTTTCCCGTCGGGGGACCACGCCAGGCGGTCTCCGGAGCTTGGCAGGGGGTGATTGGTGCCGGAGACAGTAGCGAGGAACGTTGCGCCTGAGCCGTCGGGCCGCGCGATCATCACGCCGGAGTTCCGCCCGTCGCTTCCCATGTAGGCGATCCACTGGCCGTCCTTCGACCAACAGGGGCTCGAAGCGTGAGCGCGCTCCCCGCCCAGCCGCACCGGCTGGAGCGAGTCGAGGTTCATGATCCAGGTCTCGGAGTATGGCCGCGCCGGCCGATCTGAATTCATGACCGCATAAGCGACGCGTGTTCCGTCAGGGGAGAGTTCCACTTCGCCGACCGTGCGAAGTTTATAGAGGTCGCCGCTCGCCAGGCCTTCCTGAGCGCGGCAGTTTACGTGAAGGAGCAGGATCGCCAGGGCAATGATCGTCGGCTTCATTAATCGCCTCCATTTCGCTTTGTTACATTACTAGGTGCATGGTAGTCGAGATTGAAGGCGTCCCGCTGCACCTTGCCCATCCCGACGAGCTTCCAGTCAACTGGCTCGGACAGGACGAGGTGATGCGCCAACTGCTGGCGGCCTGGCTGGTGATCGATCCACAGGACCTGCCGATGAGCCCGCGGCTGCTCGGCAAACCAGGCGTCGGCAAGACGACGCTCGCCTATGCCGCCGCGCGGCGATTGGGACGAGAAGTTTACATCCTGCAGGCGACGGTCGACACGCGGCCGGAGGATCTGCTGGTCACACCGGTGATTGAAGGAGAAGCCCGACTGCGATATGTCGCGTCGCCCTTGGTAACTGCGATGCTGCGCGGCGGTATCGCGATCCTCGACGAAGGCAATCGCATGAGCGAGAAGAGCTGGGCCAGTCTCGCGCCGCTGCTCGACAACCGGCGGTACGTGGAGTCGATCGTCGCCGGAATCAAGATCAGGGCGCACCCGCTGTTCCGCATGGTCGCGACCATGAACGACGACGCCAGCACGTTCGATTTACCCGAGTACATTCACAGCCGCCTTCAGCCTCAAATTCTGATCGATTTTCCCGAGCGTCACGAAGAATTAGCGATTTTGCGCGAAAATCTGCCGTTCAGCAACGAGCAAATCCTGAATTACGTCACGGATTTTCTCCAACAGGCGCATTCCGCCGATGAACGTTACACCGTCCGCGACGGCATTAATATCGCGCGGTTCGCGCTGAAGCTGGCGCAGGAGACGTCGCGCGCCGCCGGCGCTGAAATGCTGCGCACTGCCATCGTGCAGACCCTCGGCGAAGAGGCCCTGCGCTATGTCCCTCGAAGCTCAGATTAAATCCGGGAGCCTGGAGCGCGGCCGGTTCCGCTACTTTCCGGTCGTGCCGGGACGGCTCGAATTCTCGGTCGAGCTGCGGCGAGTGCTCGGCGCCGAAAGGCCGCGCATCGTTGCGGTCGAGCTGCCGGGATTTCTGGCCGATGCCTATCGCCGCGCGCTCGCCCGCCTGCCGGAAATCTCGGTGATCCTTTACAGCGATGAATCGGGCGATGACGAACGCGCGATCTTCGTGCCGGTCGAGCCCGCCGACCCCTTCATTGAGGCTTTGCGTACGGCCGAGGAGATCGGCGCGGAAGTGATTTTCCTGGAGCCCGACACAGCGGAGCGCCCGCACTTGCCTGATGCTTACCCCGACCCGTATTCGATACGGCGCATCAGTCTTCACCGCTACATTGAGGCGTATCGCGTATGGCCGCAATCGCGTACGGAGGAAGTTACGGCCCATGCGGCGGCCATGGCCTGGAAGCTGCAAGGCGCGGATCCCTCGGCGCACGTGTTCGTGATCGTATCGCTCAACATGCTTGATCCGCTGCTCGATGCGATGGAGGCCCCGCAGGAGGCGCCGCGCGGACGTCCGAAACGCTTTGACATACGATTGTTAAATCCACATCCGGACTGCCTGGCCGAAATCACGGTCGAGTATCCCTATCTGCAGGAGCGCTATGAATTCTTCCGCATCGATCTGGAGCGCGAGGAGAGCCTGGACCGTCCGCGCGTCCAGTTCGAGCTGCTACGCGAGTCGGAAGCGAAGTACACCGATTCCACGGGAGAGAAGCTCGCGCACTGGCAGCGCCGGATGATCGCCCGCTACACTCGCAACCTGGCCCACATGGCCGGAGAATTGGTGGCGGGCGTCTACGATCTGGCCGTAGCGGCGCGATCGATTGTGGACGATAACTACGGCTGGGAAGTGTGGCAGATGGCGAATCGCTACCTGGCGCAACAGGAGACATCGGATCTCGAAACGGTGCGCCTGACGGC
>QHXU01000457.1:2609-2990 GCA_003223065.1 Acidobacteriota bacterium
GCATCCGGCGGCGTCTTCCCCGCCCCAAACAGCGCTTGAAGCCGGTTGGCCTGAAGCCGCGAAGACGGGAGAAATTTTCTGGCGAGTGGGCGCGCCAGACCACAGGTGACGCGATCTGCTCGTATCCGCCCGAAGACCTGGTTATCGAGGAGTACGGCCGGTTTCTGAAGAAAAAGGCGAAAGCGATTCTTTCGGAGGAGCGCGTGCGCGTCGAGCCCTTCACCACCTCGATTCTCGACGGCATCGATATTCGCGAGACGATCCGCAACTGGCACCGGCGGAAGATTTTCGTCCGGCAGGCGGACCGTTTAGCGGGCGAGGTCGGAGCGCTGGTGGTCATTTTCGACGAAGACCGCGTAGACCGGTACGGGTATCTGACCA
>QHXU01000458.1:0-2806 GCA_003223065.1 Acidobacteriota bacterium
CGTTCACTGACGCAACAGTCCGCTTGGGTCGAGACGCACGAAAACATCTTCGTCCTCGGACCGACCGGCGTAGGCAAGAGCTTCGTGGCCTGCGCATTGGCGCAGAAGGCATGTCGCGACGGATACGCCGCGCTCTACACTCGCGCCCAGTCGCTGTTTCGTGATCTGGCGATGGCGCGAGCCGACGGCAGCTTACGCAGTCTCCTGGCTAGGCTCAGCCGCATCGATGTCCTGGTCATCGATGACTGGGCCATGGCTCCGCTATCGGAACCCGAGCGCCGGGACTTCTGGGAGATCTGCGAAGACCGCTACCAGGTGCGTTCGACGATCCTCACCTCGCAACTGCCGGTCTCTCGCTGGCATGAGCAGATCGGCGATCCGACGCTGGCTGACGGCATTCTCGACCGGTTGGTTCATAACGCCCATCGCATCGAGATGCGGGGCGATTCAATGCGTAAAAACCGAGGTAAGGCCACTGCATAGACCGCATACGCGGGCCCGCTGCCAATGATCGCCCGGGATTAGCCACGGTACTCCTCGTTTGCGGGAAGCATCACCTGCTGAATCCATTCAGCCGCATTTGCGTAAACGCGAGTCCGGGGCAGCGGAGGTTGTTCGGGACGGCGGCTAAGCGTGAGGTGAACCTGGAAGACACGGCCATCCTCGGCCTCGAATAGTGCGTCATCCGCGGCACCGGAATGCCCAAGCGGAAACAGTTTCAGCCCGTACAGGGGATGGCCAGTCGACAACTCGCGCTTCAACTCTTGCAGAAATACGTCGTCTTGGCCCGGAATAAATTCGCACCACGGGGCGAGAAATTGAATGTTCCCTTGGGCCATGGGCACATTGTAAACCTGTGGGTGAGGCGCGTCTGACCCGCGACCTGATTTGGTTCGAACTCCAACAAGGGATTCGGAAGTCGTTGCAATTCGTGCGGAGCGCTAATCGCGCTCCGGGTTCTGTGTGCTTCCATGAGAAGGCCGGCCTGTGTCAAGCAAGATCATTGCCTGCCTCGTCTCGGTTTCCATTCGCCAAGCTCGTCGCCTCATCGCCCCGCTTCCATTCGCACTTTCGTTGAGCCATGATCAGCTCTGTGCTAGTTGGGGTCCACATTTTTGATGGGTGCTGCTATCTGAGGCCCGACCTGGCGGCCGGTGCCAATCGGCACGTAGCCGGTCTACACACAGTACGCAGTCACCCGGACTCGGCGAGCTTTCCCAACGCCAATTTCGGTTCACGCCACTGCTTTATCGCTCCGCTTTTGGACGTATAACGGTTGGTATATTTCTCCTGTTATCCACAGCTTGTGCAACAGCACCGCGAGCTTCCGTGCCACCGCTACGAACGCCCTCTTCTTGGCGTTCTTCCCTCCGCGCTCAGCCAGTTTCAATCCCCAGCGCCTTAAATCGCTGTCTTGGCCAAAGGGACCCAGAATGTAATGCGAGCACTGCACGAGCAGCTTACGCACATACGCATCTCCTTCTTTGGTTATCCGTAGTTGTGGTTGGCTGTCGCCTGATTCTCTTTGTTTGGGCCGTAATCCAAAGTAAGCACCAACTTCCCGGCTTCGCCGGAACCTTTGTGGATCTTCCACTGTCAGCACATACGTCAGAGAAGTCAAGATGCCGACCCCATGCACTTGCTGTAGCAACTCCGTTTCCGGGTATCGGCTCTTTGCGATATTCTCGATCTGTTCGTCGTACTCCTGTATGCGCTTACTTACCGACTCGACCTCAGCCAGCAGCGGTTTCAACGCATCCTGCAAATGCTTGCTCAGCACTCCGGCGAGTTCTTGCCGGAACTGATCGGGATCGCAACTTCGCAGACGCTCGCCGTATGATTTGGTCAGTCCCCGCGCGCAGTTAACCAACATCGTTCGTACTTCTATTAAGGCCGCCCGCGCACGAATCACGATCAGGTCGGCCTGCGCCTGTTCGCTGCGGTGCCGAATCGGGCTTAGTAATTCGGGATCGACCCGTGCTAGACGTGCCAGGGTCTTTGCATCCAACCGGTCATTTTTCCGGCTGCTATCGGTAATCAGTCGCACCCGTCGTGCATTCGCCACGATCACCTCGTGGCCCATTTCCGTGAGGCACCGACTCACCCAGGGGGAATGGGTCCCCACTTCCAATGCAATTCGACCTCGCGGCTTTGAACCGAACGTTTGGGCCAGAGCTTTCTTGGTCGTCGGCACGCTACTTTCCGATAGCACTTCACCTTGTTCGCCCAACACGCAGTACCGACTGCTACGATCGCCCAGATCCAGTCCAATCGTCATTCGTTTCTTTTTTTCCTGCTGTTTTCTGGCGATGTTATCCTTCTTCATGACCGGTCTCCTTTCTTCGCGCCTTCGAGCGCGTTTTCCATTGGGAGCTTATCGCATCCCGCGAAGGGGACCGGCCTTCTCATTCCATCTGAGGCGGGGACAAGGGCTGCCGCCCCTTTCCCCGCGCCCCTTTCTCCGCTAGCGGCATCCTTCCTTCGCTGCGCTGCGGACAGGTTTCTCTTGACGAAGCCGAACACTTCCTGCACAATCGAAATGCCAGCGTCGCTACGCTCCGATGGTGTTCGGGTTCATCCCGGAATACCGTTCGGCTTCGCTTCGGAATCAGCGTTCGGCTTCGCCGGAATCCTCAGGCAAAGCCGGGGGTGTTCAATAGGCCGCTGTGATCGGCTCATCGGGACCACGGCTAGTAGTTCGTTGCGATGATGATCGAGCCGTGGTTTGGACTTCGATCAGCGGCATATCAGTCTTGTTTTTGACGTCCTTGCACATCATCCGGGCTACCCTCACTCGCTGCGCATG
>QHXU01000458.1:2861-3324 GCA_003223065.1 Acidobacteriota bacterium
GCACGGCAGAAGCAGGTGGAGGCCGTTCAACACGGGCAGATGGAGGCGGCGGCGGTGGAGGAGGTGGCAGCGACGGTCGTGGAATTGGCTGGGTCACCCATGCAGGCGAACCGCGCGCTGAAGCTCCCCCCGCTTGGATAGTATCTCCTCCTGCTTGCGGAGTAGTTCCCCCTCTTCTGGGCTGAGTTCGTCGTAGCGGGCGCGGGCATATTGGATACCCTCTGCGAGCGCGTCGACTACCATCTCTGCCACCTCGGGGTTGTTCATTTCCGCGCTTTGGTTTGCTGTTTCTCGTTCTTCGTCAGTCATTCCTCAATTCCTCACTTTTTCGCCGGCGCGAGCCCTCCAGCACGTCGGCGACTGGTTCATATTCTTATCACACTAGAGCACACGTTGCCCCGATGTGAAACGCCCGGGCCGCTGGCCCACTATCGATTTAACTCAGACGCCGGGCGGGCTCGTG
>QHXU01000459.1 GCA_003223065.1 Acidobacteriota bacterium
CTTCGCCCATCAGGTTGGGAAGAAGCCGGACCTGGCGGCGGCCGGCAAGGAAAATGAGAACTGGCGGGTTGAGCATCGCATTTTCCTGGCGGCGGCCGGCAAGGAAAATGCGATGCTCAACCCGCCAGTTCTCTTTTTGAGCCAGCGCCTCAAAATCAAGAACCGTCAAAAAGTGAATGTTCGGCGAATCGTACCAGTCGTAGGGGAACAGTCCGGTCTTGGGCGCACGGCCGGTCCAGAGATGCGCCAGGCGCACGCGCCAGTGTCCGAAATTCGGGAACGCAACAATGGCGCGCCGGCCGATGCGCAGCATGCCGCGCAATACACGCCGCGGATCGCGGGTTTCCTGCAGGGTCTGGCTCAGGATCACGTAGTCGAAGGCACGATCCGGATAATCGTCCAGGGCCGATTCGAGGTCGCCCTGATAAACCGACACTCCGCGGGCGATGGCCCTCTGGACGCGCGCGCCGGTCAGTTCGACGCCGCGGCCGTCTACAGCCTTGTTCTCCTTGAGCCAGGCCAGCAGTTCACCCTCGCCGCACCCCAGGTCGAGGACGCGCGTGCGCGCCTCCACCAGCGCGCCAATGATGGCGTAATCGCTCCGGCCGTAAATCTCACGAATAATCTTCACGCTTTCCGGGAAGCCTCCCGGAACGTGCTCGCCAGGAACCCGCGCAACAGCTCCGTCTGCTCCTCCACCTCGACCAGGAAGGCGTCGTGACCGTAGTGCGAGGTGAGATTGCAATAGGCTACATCGCAGTTCCGGCTTCGAAGCGCGCTGACGATTTCGAGCGACTGGTAGCTCGGATACAGCCAGTCCGACGTGAAACTGATCACCAGGAAACGGGTCCGGATTCCTTCGAACAAGGAGGGAAGCGCTCCGCGCTGGGTGAGGTCGAACGAGTCCATGGCCCGTGTAATGTACAGATACGAATTGGCGTCAAATCGGTCCACGAACTTGCTCCCGCGGTATTGGAGATAGCTTTCTACTTCGAACTGGTCAGGAGCGCGGAGGCGCCGGCCGAATTTCTCGCGCATGCTTTGGTCGCTCATGTAGGTTATGTGGCCGACCATCCGCGCCACCGCAAGTCCCCGCGCCGGAGGTTTGCCTCCGTAGTAATTGCCGCCGTTCCAATCCGGGTCCGCCATGATCGCCTGCCGCCCGACTTCGTTAAACGCAATCTGTTGTGCGCTGTGCCGTGCTGTGGCGGCGATGGGAAGCGCGGCGGCAACCTGTTCGGGATAGGTCACGGCCCACTCCAGGGCTTGCATTCCACCCATCGAGCCGCCCACCACCGCCAGCAGACGGGCGATACCTAGCTGGTCGATCAACATTTTTTGCAGCCGGACCATGTCGGCGATCGTGATCGCGGGGAAGGACATGGCCCAGGGGCAACCCGTCTCCGGATTGATCGAGCTCGGTCCGGTTGTGCCGCGGCAGCCGCCAAGAACGTTCGAGCAGATGACGAAGTATTGATGAGTATCGAAGGCCTTACCGGGGCCGATCATGTTCTCCCACCAACCGCCCTCTCCGCCCGCGTGCGCATCGCCCGAGAACGCGTGCAGCACGAGAATCGCGTTCGTTTTTTCGGCGTTTAGCGCGCCGTAGGTTTCATAAGCGACCTCTACCGGTGACAATGCGACACCGCAGTCGAGGTCGAGCTTTTCGAAAGTGGTAGAGGCCTCCCTCATCATTGGGATAAGTTTCAGTGTACAAGCCACGCCGAACCTCCCGCACAGCTCCGCAGGTCTACAGATTGTCGGTCGCCATCTGCTCCAGCCTGTTCATGATCTGATTAAACGCGTCGGCGATCTTGCGATCGCTGCCGCGCAAGACGCTGGCCTCCAGGGATTCCAGGTGGCGGTGAATTCTCGCGGCGCGTTTCTTGCCCGTCCGGGTGAGCCGCACTACGAACGACCGCCGGTCCTTCTCGCTCGGCTCACGAGTGACGAATCCCCGGGCAACCAGCCTGTCCAGAACGCTGGTGAGGGTCGAGCGCCGGTGCGCGAAGGCCCGGTGCAGCTCGGACACAGCCGAGTCGCCGAATTCCAAGAGGTGGCAGAGAATGTGAGCTTCCGCCTGGTTAATATCGGGCGAGTGCCGCTGGATGAAAAGGCCGATCCGATGGGTCGAGCGGTGGATGGTAAAGATGAGCCGGAGAGGCATTCAAGTCAAGCATACGCGAATCACCTGGCTTGACTCCATAAAGTACGAATTCGTATAATCCAAAAATGAACGATAGCGAATTCGTGCGCGCTGTCGAGCGTTGCGAGTTTCCCAAGGAATCCTTCCATCACCGCGATCACATCCGGCTGGCATGGATTTATCTCCGGCAATGCGATCGCGGCGAGGCGGAGCGCCGCATGGCGGATACGATTCGCAGGTTCGCGGCCCATCACGGAGTCACCGATAAATATCACGAAACGATTACCTTGGCCTGGATGCGGCTGGTCGCCCACGCACTGGCGCAGGCGCCCGATGCGGCGCTTCAGGATCTCGTCGGCCGGGTCCCGAGCCTCCTTGATAAGAACGCGATCGCCGAGTATTATTCGGACGCAGTCCTTCAGTCTGACGCCGCGAAGTCAGCCTGGGCGGAGCCGGACAAACGCCCGCTGCCCTGAATTGGGAATCTGGCCACGCCGGGAACCTTCAACCGGAATCCCTGCCTTGCTCCGGCGGTCGGGCCGTGTTGAAATAGAAGTTACTCCGACCGTCTGGAGGATTCGATCCAATTGAACCCGGCAGTTCTCGCCCTGGAAGACGGCACGGTCTTCGAGGGCCAGAGTTTTGGTGCGC
>QHXU01000159.1:0-494 GCA_003223065.1 Acidobacteriota bacterium
CATCGCCGGTACGGTGATCGGCGATCTGGAATTTAAGGAAATCGTGGACCGCCGATAGCGCCTCCTTGTTCCTGGTCGAAATCCGCATGCGGCCGCCACTCTCGATCTCTTCATAACGATAGCTGACCGCCGATTTCAACTTCTGCAAGACTGGCACGCCCGGAGGCACGCGGTCGTGGATGAGCATCGGTGCTTGAAAATTTCCCGTCGTAAACATCCGCTCGATGTGGGACAGGTGCGTTCGAATCTGATCGCAGGTTTCGCCGTCCTTCGGGTTATTGGCCGTAACCTCGATAGCGCCCCCATCGGCAAACAACCGGAAATGATGAGTCGCCTTCTCATGCAAAAAGCCCATCACGTGGTCACCACGCTGGTCCACGGCTTTGTGGTGTGGATCTTGAGCAATCATCCAGGTGCTGGCCAGAAGCAGGCTCGCCGTCAGTCTAGCTTTCATGTGGTTCGTCCTTTCGGGAAGGCGGCTCAATCAACGTTTC
>QHXU01000159.1:595-3752 GCA_003223065.1 Acidobacteriota bacterium
TACGCCTGTCGAGCTGCTCCAGCTTCCCGACAGCCATGGCATGCACCTGCCTGCACGGTGCTCCGCCGCGGTCGCGGACGCGTAAGACTCGGGCCAACTCACCGAGGCTGAAACCGATGGCGAGTGCACCTCGCACTAGCCGGACGCGATCGGCCGCTTCCGGTGTGTACTGGCGGTAGCCGCTAGCCGTCCGCGGCGGGCGCGGCAGCACCCCGATGCGTTCGTAATGGCGCAGCGTGTCAGCACTGATGTTCATCAGCTTGGCCAGTTCCCCGGATCGCAAGTAGCGCGGTTTCGCGTTTGTTCCCACCTTCCTGAGGATAGTATCAACGGTGGAACCGATTCCAGGGTCAAGCTTTATTTGCGGTGCGCCGCATGGCTGCGATGGCCAGGCTAAAGCTAATGCGTGTCAAGCCGTGGCGCGCCGGTTGATGCGCACCCACTCCATTACGCGATCGAGAGCCGCCAGCGTCGGTCCGTCCAGCTTCGCGCCCGGAGCGCGGATCACAGCCGATCGGAGCACGCCCCGTCGCCGCAGCACCTCCTTGCGGATCGCCATCCCGATGCCCTCCTGGAACTCGAAGCGCATCAAGGGAACGTTCCGGTAGAACACGTCGGCCGCGCGATCAATGTCGCCCGCTGCGAATGACGTCACGATCTCCACGAGAATCTCCGGATACGCAAAGCCGGTCATCGCTCCCGCAGCGCCGGCCATGAGTTCCTCGAGCAGAAACACGCCGCCCAAGCCGCCCAGAATCCGCACATCGAGATCCTGAGCCGCCTCCAGGATGCGCGACGTTTTGAATGGAGTCGGTGGATCTTCCAGCTTGACCGTTCGCGCGCGCGGGACCTCCCGAGCGATGCGCGCGAGCAGAGCAGGCTCCATCGTAAATCCGGAGATCGGCGGATAATCCTGCACGATGATGTCGATGTCCACAGCCTCAGCCACGGCAGCGAAATGGCGCACCACGGCGTCTGAGTTCAGTTTGGACATCCGTGGAGGGCTGATCATTACCGCCGCGGAGCCCGCCTCCCGCGCCTTGCGGCTGTACTCGATGCACGTCCGCAAGCCGTCCGCGGTGGTGCCCGCAACCACCGGCACCCGCCCGTTCACGTGTTCGTTCACGGCTTCAAGCACCGTTTGCCGCTCCGTCTCCGTCAGCCGCGCCACCTCGCCTGTGACCCCCAGCGCGGTCAGTCCGTTGACCCCGCCGGCGACGAACAAATCGATCACGCGGCGCATGCTATCCAGATCCAGCGCGCCATCGTCCAGAAACGGTGTGGGCAGGACAGAAAAAACACCTTGCATAGGTGATCGCTTTATCATTGGTTCACTTCCGTGTTGCGGCGATTGTCTCTGGTGTCGTGATTCCAATCCGGCGGCTCGAGGCCGAGCAGGTTGTGAACAAAAAAGTCCTCCAGCAGTCTCTGGCCAAAAGCTCCGCCAGCCCCGTGCCCTCCTCCGGGGACGAAGAGGAGATCGAATTTCTTATTGGCTTTGATGAGGGCGTTCACTACCTGCAGAGTGGAAGCCGGATCGACGTTCGGATCCATCTCGCCCACCACCAGCAGCAGCTTGCCCCGCAGCAGATGCGCGTTATCGACGTTCGAAGCGTCCGCGTAGTGCGGCCCCACCGGCCAGCCCATCCATTGCTCGTTCCACCAGATCTTATCCATGCGGTTGTCGTGGCAGCCGCTGTTCGAAACCGCGGCCTGGTAAAACTCCGGATGGAATAGCAGCGCCCCAAGAGCGCTCTGTCCTCCGGCGGACGTTCCGAAAATACCGACGCGAGTGATGTCGTAGTAAGGGTATTTCGCGGCCGCCGCTTTGTGCCACAGAATTCGATCCGCGAAACCGGCGTCACCGAGGTTCTTCCAGGCAACATCGTGAAATTCCTTCGACCGGTTGTTGGTGCCTTCGCCGTCGATCTGAACGACGATGAATCCGAGTTCGGTCAAGGGCTGCACCAGCACACTGAATGTCTTCGGAACGAATGAACCCTGGGCGCCGGCATAGATGCTCTCGATCACCGGGTACTTCTTCGAAGGATTGAAGTTCATCGGCCGATGGATGATGCCCCAAATATCGGTTTTTCCATCTCTCCCCTTCGCAGTGAATACTTCGGGCGGGCGCCAGCCCGCGGCCAGCAGCGCCTCAATATCGCCGCGCTCCAACTCCATCAGGACTTTGCGGTCTTCCGTGAGTCGAAGTTCGGCGACCGGAGGAAGATCCACGCGCGACCAGGTATCCACGTAATATTTCATGTCCGGCGAAAACCTCACCGTGTGGTTCCCGTCGGCCTCCGTGAATGCCGCGAGGCCGCTTCCGTCGAAATTGATCCGGTAGCAATGCGTGAAATACGGATCTTTGCCTGGGTATGTCCCGCTCGCCAGAAACCAGATTTGCCGTTTGCCTTCATCCACCTTCTCGACCGCGCGGACCACCCAGTTCCCTTTTGTGATCTGGTTCTTCACTTTGCCTGTAGCGCCGTCATACAGATACAGGTGACTCCACCCGTCGCGTTCCGACATCCAGATGATTTCCTTGCCGTCTTCCACGTCATGACGGAACTTCTTCCCGGTGTCTCTTTGATTCGCCACCAGGGGCCGGTAATCGATGAACGTCGGGCTCTCTTCCGAGATCAACGCCCGCGCTTTTCCTGTCCCGGCGTCTACCTCGATCACCCTGTACACCTGGTGACCTCGCTGGTTGTATTCGAACGTGAAGGCGCGGCTGTCATGCCACCAGACGGGACGCGACAGGCTATAGGGATTTGGGAAGAGACTATTGCCGACGATGATTTGCTTCTTCGCCTCGACTTCGAACAGCACCGGCTGCGCGACATCCAGCGTATCTCCCGGCTTCGCGTACTCCCGCGTCGAGTGTTTCGGCTGAAGCTGGTCCGCCGGTGACGACTCGACGTAGTGGACTTCGCGCCGGTAGCCCGGCCTCACCCTGTACGCGGCCAGATGCTTCGAATCCGGCGACCACGAGATCGACGCCAGCGTGTAGTAGTTTCCTTCCGAGCCATCCCAACTCAGCGGGGACGCGTCTTGGCTGCCCTTCGGCCGAAGGAAGACGTTGTAATTCCTGATGAGCGCTTCCCACTTTTCATCTGGAGATGCCTTGGCCTCCTGATTCGCTTGCCGGTCCCGG